>JAFYDF010000024.1 GCA_017544935.1 Clostridia bacterium | reverse complement strand
CGATCAAGATACAAGCCGAAACCCGGACGCTCGCGGACCATGTTCTGCGTCACCTGCTGAAAATGCGGTGTTTCACCATAAAACTCAGCTCCTGCGCACATTGTCAACAGGATTATGATTAAAACCAAAGCCAGTACTTTTACCCCTCGCATCTTTTAAATCATCCTTTTGCAATGATTTTTTCATCGTCAGTTTCGTCGCCAGTATACGCTACTTCCTTTTTTTTGTAAATGCCTGCTTGAGCGCATTGTGCTGTCGTGATATAATCATTTGCATAAACATACGGAGGTATGAATTGTAATGATTCGCTTTGACTGTGATTATACAGAAGGCGCGCATGAAGCGATCATGCGGCGTATGATCGAGACGAATATGGAGCAGACTGTAGGCTACGGTATGGACCCATATTGTGACAGTGCCCGGAAAAAAATCCGTGCAGCCTGCCAATGCCCGCAGGCCGATGTGCATTTTCTTGTAGGCGGTACCCAGACAAACGCAACAGTAATCGGTGCAATCCTGCGTCCGCATCAGGGCGTAGTATGCGCAGGTACCGGACATATCAATGTACATGAAAGCGGCGCAATCGAGGCTCTGGGACATAAAGTACTTGCTCTGCCGGGAGTAGACGGAAAAATCACCGCAGAACAAGTATCCGCCTATGTGGAAGCACATTATGCAGACGAAGCCGCTGAACATATCGTACAGCCCGGTATGGTATATATCTCCCATCCCACAGAGCTGGGCACCCTCTACTCGCTGAAAGAACTGACAGAATTGTCCGAGGTCTGCCGGCATTGCAACCTTCCGTTGTTTGTGGATGGTGCGCGGCTTGGATACGGACTTGCAGCCGGTGATGTGACACTTCACGATCTCGCGCGTTTGTGTGATGTTTTCTATATCGGCGGCACAAAGTGCGGTGCCCTTTTCGGAGAAGCCGTGGTAGTTCCAGATCCCGCAGTGCTCAAGGATTTCCGTTATCATATCAAGCAGCGCGGCGGTATGCTTGCCAAAGGACGTCTGCTCGGACTGCAATTTGATACCCTGTTCACAGATGATCTGTATGCGCGCATTAATGCGCGCGCCGTCGAACAGGCGCAGCTTATCCGTGCTGCTTTGAATGCACGTGGAGTCAGTATGCTGATCGATTCCCCAACCAACCAGCAGTTCCCTATTCTTACTGCTGAACAGCGTGAATACCTGACGCGTGAGTTTGTTCTCACCCACTGGACGCATCTTTCGGACGGCAGGGATGCCATGCGTATCTGCACGGGCTGGGCGACTCGTGACGAGGCAGTCGAACGCTTGTTGGAAGCGATCCGAACAATGCCCGAAGCCTGAATTTGTGACAAAAAATTCATTAAAAATTCTCTTGACAGTATCATTCCCCAGTCCATGACTGGGGATAACTTTTTTCAGGCGCATGGGGATTATTTTCCGTTTTGCACCGGAGTTATCCACCGTCAAAATCGGGAATTGGCCAAAAAAGCCGAGTTTTTCAGCGAAATCGGTGGATAACCCTGTGGATAATGTGGATATCTTACGTATTAGCATTTTCATGCATACTCTGTTGTATTTGCACAGAAAAAGTCGCAATCTACCGTGTATACGGTATTCGATTTCTGCATAAATACGTTTTTGTATGCAGAGTGATGGGGATAATTATGGGGACAATTTAAAAACTGCAATGGGGATATCCATAATCTGTCTGTAAAGCTTTGCTTCACAATTCTGTAAAAAAGCTGTTGCGTTCCGTTCCCTTGCAAAGCATTCGCGCTTCTTATATAATGAACGAGACGGAAGGAAGGTGCACGCATGATACGGGCTGCGCTTTTTGACATGGACGGACTGCTGCTCGACAGTGAACGTGTATATGCTGAAGCAGTTCTTGCTGTTGCGCCTTCTTTGGGATATCACATCAGCTGGGATCTTATACTTGAATGTGTCGGTACCACTTCAAAAGCCACTGATATCCGCTATGCGCAGGAGAATCCTGGGTTTGATTCGAATGCATTGCGCAATGCAATGAAAAGCTGGCTGAAAGAACACAGATATGATGTAGCGATGCCTGTCAAACCTTATGCGCAGCAGATCCTGCCGCATCTGAAAGGGCAAGGTATCCGATGTGCACTGGTAACTTCATCCTCACTGCCTATTGCACAGCAGCATATGAAAGCAGTGAACCTGTTCCGGTATTTTGATGCCGTCGTGACCGGAGATCTCGGTCTTGCCAGCAAGCCATCCCCCGAAGTCTATCTTCGTGCAATAGAGCTGCTTGGGCTCCCTGCTGCCGATTGTGCAGTGATTGAAGATTCGCACAACGGTATACGAGCAGGATATGCAGCCGGAGCGATGACAATCATGGTGCCTGACCTGGTGCCATACGATGAAAGTCTCGCATCTGTCTGTGATCATGTCTGCCAGAATCTACAGGAAGCGGAGGATATCCTGCTATGCAGATAACCATACTATGTGCCGGCAGGCTTCGTGAGCGCTACTGGCAGGAAGCTGCGGCCGAATATATCAAGCGCATGGGACGTTATCGGAAGCTCGAGATCATCGAGGTCCCTGACCAGCCTGAAGGCCCGCAGGCGATGAAAAAAGAAGGCGAAGCCATGCTCGCCCATCTGCGGCCGGATGATTATGTTGTAGCCCTGTGCATTGACGGGAAAGAACGCGACAGTCTCCAACTGGCTGCATTCTTCCGCGAACGGGAACAGCTGGGTGCGCGCGTGGTGTTTGTTATCGGCGGTTCTCTGGGGCTGCATGAAGATGTCATTCAACGTGCCGACCAGCGTCTATCAATGTCTCCTATGACCTTTCCCCATCAGTTGGCGCGGATCATGTTGCTTGAACAGATCTATCGCGCACACAAGATCAATGCCGGGGAGAAATATCATAAATAATACCTACAGTTTATTAATGAAAGGCTTCTATGTATCTGCAATCCCTCAGGCTACATGATTTCAGGTCCTACCATCAGGTACTGCTTACTCCGCCCCGCGGCGTAACAGTATTCGTAGGCGAGAACGGCACGGGCAAGACCAATCTGCTCGAAGCCGTACATTTATGTTGCCTGGGCCGCAGTCATCGGACCGGCAATGACCGTGAGATGATCCGCAGCGGGCAGGAAACTTGTGCCGTGCAACTGCGCGTACAGCGCAGCGATGGTGTAGATGAAGTCGGTGTGCGTCTGTTCATGCCAGAGCAGAAAAAGCGCAAGGTCATCTATATCAACGGTAAGACTGCCTCACGCACAGGTGAGTTGATGGGTCATGCGACCTGCGTGATGTTCTCTCCTGAAGACCTGGATATCATCCGCGGAGCTCCCCAGGAGCGCCGGCGTTTTCTGAATATGCTGCTTTCGCAGTGCGGTGCAGGGTATTATTATGCTTTACAGACCTACAACTCCGCACTGAAGCAGCGAAATGCTCTGCTGCATTCCATTGTGCGCGGTGAGGCAAAGCCTGTCACGCTCGACGTATGGGATGAACAGCTGGCACAAGCTGCTGTTCCTGTTGTGAAAGCGCGGCAATTTGCAGCCCAGGCACTGGATAAACTTGCTCGAGACTATTATGCGAACATTGGAGGACGGGAAGACGAGGTCTTTTCCCTGCGTTATGTCGGTCATTTGGCAGACACGACCGAACCTGCTTCGGTGTTTCTGAATCTGCTGCACGAGCGACGCGAAGAAGATCTGCGTCGCATCACGACCACTGCAGGACCACACCGCGATGATCTCACTCTGAATCTCTCCGGTGCGGACATGCGTGCTTTCGCCTCACAGGGACAGGCACGCACTGCTGTACTGGCACTGCGGCTGAGCGAAGTTGATCTGCTAACCTCACGGCAGGGAGAGGCTCCGCTCCTGCTACTGGATGATGTGCTCAGCGAACTGGATTCAGGCCGGCGTACACGCCTGCTCGCGTGCATTGGCGGAATCCAGACACTTCTGACATGTACGGATATGAGCGATCTGACAGGGGCCAAGCCTGATGCTGTACTGCGTGTACATGACGGCACTATTACAACGGAGGAAACGACTTGAAAACGATCATTTGGGATTGGAACGGCACACTGCTGGATGATGTACAGGTAAGCTTTGACTGCCTGAACGAAATGCTGGAAAAATATCATCTGCCTACAGTGCCTTCGATTAATACATACCGCTCCGTGTTTGGATTTCCTGTCCGTGACTACTATGCCCGTGTGGGAATCAAAGGTGCACTTTTCGATGAAGTAGCCCCGCAATGGATGGCGGCTTATATGCGCAATGAGATCACTTGTCCCTTGCGTAAAGATGCAAAGGAAGTGCTTGAAGCATTTCGGAGTGCCGGATTTTGCCAAGTGATTTTATCCGCCAGTAAGCGTGATAACCTTCTCGGGCAGGCAGCACGTTTTGATATTCTGCATTGCTTTGATACCGTCCTGGGACTGGATCATATCTATGCGACTTCAAAAGAAGGCATCGGCCGAGAATGGATGAACACCAGCGGTATTATTCCCGATGACTGTGTGATGATCGGCGATACGCTGCACGACGCAGATGTAGCACGTGCCATGGGCTGCTACTGCATTCTGGTCTGCGGAGGACATCAGTTACCCGAAACCCTGAAAATGGCAGGCGTACCTGTAGCGGAGACGCTCCGGGACGCTGCAAAGCAGATCTTTGAGAAATGGCCAGAATAAGGTCATATAAAGTGAAAGGTCGATAAGATGAAACGGTTTGCTGTACTGACGGTCGCGCTCGTATTGGCTTTGGGTACCCTCTTCGCATCAATACAGATGGCAAAAGCAGCTGAAATCAATGCTGCAGGCCTTCCCAGGAAAGTCTATGGCGGCGCCTGGGGCTCACCCGCAGGACATCTGCAGGGCATTGCCTGTGATGATGAGCTGAATTACATGTATATGTCCTTTACCGACAGGCTCGTAAAAATCGATATGCGCGAGAACAAAATCGTTGGCAGTGTCACAGGCCTGTTGGCCGGCGGTATCTACGGTGGCGGAGCCCATCTGGGATGTCTGGCATATCATGACGGTCATGTATATGGATCTCTTGAATATAAGGCAGCAGAAAAGTTCTATATCGCCGTGTTCGATTGCGATGCCATCACAGATATGGACATGGACTATAAGACAAGCGGCGTGATGACAACTCTGTATATGGATGAAGTCGTTCGCGATTATATCGATGATCTGGATGCTGGAGAGCATGAGAACGCAATCGATTCGATGGGACATCGTTTCGGGTGCTCCGGCATCGACGGTGTCACTTTCGGTTACATGCCAGGCAGTACAGATGCTAAAGAATACATGTTCGTCGCATATGGCATATACCGTAACAACGACCGGCAGGACAATGACTGCCAGGTGCTGCTGTGCTTTGATCCCGAGACATTCAGTCCTATGCCATTTGATCAGAACGCGCCGCATACCGAAGGGCCTGCACTCTATAAAAAGCTGTTTGTTTATACCGGCAATACGCAATACGGTGTGCAGAATCTGGAATACGACCGAGATACTGGTGATCTATGGATGATCGTATACCCTGGTCAGAAAGAACAGTATCCCAATAGCCCGATCTATCTGGTCGACGGCAGCATGCCTGTACGTGAAGAAACGCTACCCGCGTACGGCATGGCATATGAAGAAGGCTTGCGCGGTGATATGCTGACGCTTAAGGCAGGAGCTGGCATACTGCACAACGAAAGCGGAGTCTGGAGCATTCCTGTTATGCCGCGCGTAGCTGATACCGGATTCATTAGTATCGGAAACGATCTGTTCTATGTGGCCCAGTCCGGCAAAATGAACGGGAAACAGTACGGCTATGCCATTCTCATGCATTTGGACCGCGAGTCTTGGAAGTTCAGCGACATAAAACAGTAAATCCCAGTCTTCCAACAACAAATTGTCTATTATACACGCATGCAGGCCCGGTTCTGGGCCTATTTTTATGTGTTATGCTTGCATTTTGCACTCCAGAATGATATGATAGCCTCGTGGTTAATCAAATCATAATTTACGTTTGTTTCGCTCATTTTACAGCAAAAAGGAGAGACGGAATATGATTGTCACTGTAACGCTGACACCTGCATTGGATAAAACTGTGGTTCTGCCCGGTTTTGCCGTGGATCAGGTCAACCGTATCCAGAGTCTGCGTCTGGATGCAGGCGGAAAGGGCATTAATGTATCCAAGGTACTTAAAGCACTTGGCACTGACAGTCTGGCCACCGGCATTCTGGGCGGCGGCACAGGCCGCTATATTGAAAATGCACTTCAGGAAATGGGTATCGCCTGTGATTTTGCCTGGGTACCGCAAGATACACGCACGAACCTCAAGGTGATCGATCCTGTCAGCCATACCAACACTGATATCAATGAACCCGGCGCGCCTGTCAGTGAGGAAGTATTGGAAAGTGTATTTGAGAAAGCTGCTGCCGCCGCAAACCCCGGCGATATCGTTGTCCTGGCCGGTAAAGCACCAGCCGGAACGGCAGATACTATTTTCGCCGACTGGATCACGCGTTTCAAGGCGCGTGGGATCAAAGTATATATGGATGCCGATGCTGCACTGCTGATTGCCGGTGCAAAGGCATGCCCTGCAATGATCAAGCCTAATGATGCCGAGCTCGGTCGTCTGCTTGGCCGCAGCTTCAGCGGGATCGCCGACCTCGCCGCCGCTGCGAAGGAGCTCGTTGAAGGCGGTATCGAAACGGTCGTTGTCTCTCTGGGTGGTGATGGCGCGCTGTTCGTCACCAAGAACGAAGTCCTGCGCGGCAAAGGCCTGCGCGTTCCTGTACAGAGCACAGTCGGAGCCGGCGACAGCATGATGGCCACCATGGCTCATGGTGCAGTCAGCGGCATGTCATTCCGTGACACTTGCGCGCTTGCAATGGCTGTCAGTGCTGCGACCGTCATGACACCTGGCACACAGGCAGCAGACATGAATGTCGTTCGCGAGTTGCTGCCTAAAGTAGAACTCGAAACCCTGTGATTTGAAATAAAAATTAGGAGGAAGCATCTATTATGAAAACCCGTGCACTGCGCCTGCATGGCGCGAACGACCTGCGGGTCATGGAGTTCGAACTGCCCGAAATTAAGGATGATGAAATGCTGGTCAAGGTCGTATCCGACAGCATCTGCATGTCCACCTACAAATGCGCTATGCTGGGCGAGAAGCATAAGCGCGTACATGATGACGTAGCCGAGCATCCGGCCATCATGGGCCATGAGTTCGCCGGCATTATCGAAAAAGTCGGTAAAAAGTATCAGGATCAGTATAAGCCCGGCATGAAGTTCACCCTGCAACCCGCTCTGAACTACAAGGGCACAATGTGGAGCCCGGGATACAGCTATCCATATTTCGGCGGTGACTGCACCTACTGCATTATCCCGCAGGAAGTTTTCGAACTTGGCTGCTTCCTCGAATATAAAGGTGATGCCTTCTTTGAGGCTTCCCTGGCTGAGCCGTACAGCTGTTCTATCGGTGCTGCACATGCTACCTTCCATACCAAGATGGGTGTATATCAGCATGAAATGGGCATTCGTGAAGGCGGTAAGATGGCGATCCTGGCCGGCGCCGGCCCCATGGGCCTGGGCATGGCTGAATACATCATCCACTGCGACCGCCGCCCTGGCACGCTGGTTGTGACAGATATCGATGAAGCTCGTCTGGAGCGCGCACGTGAACTGTTCCCCAAGGAACTGGTAGAGCCGACCGGTGTCAATGTAATGTTCGTCAACACCCGTGATGTTCCCGATGCAGCTGAATACCTCAAAGGCCTGGTAGGCGGCGGTTATGATGATGTGTTCGCCTATGCCCCGGTTACCAGTGTGGTCGAACTGGCCAGCGATATTCTGGGCCGCGATGGCTGCCTGAACTTCTTTGCCGGTCCTACCGACAACAAGTTCAGTGCAAAGCTGAATTACTATGATGTACACTACAGCAGCACCCATGTTATCGGTACAACTGGTGGCAACACTGCCGACATGGTCGAGTGCCTGGAGCTGACCGCAGCCGGTAAGATCCGTCCCGCTGTCATGGTTACTCATATCGGCGGTCTGGACAGTTCTGCAGAAACCACGCTGAACCTGCCCAAGATCCCCGGCGGCAAAAAGCTGATCTATACTCACATCAATATGCCGCTGACCGCAATCGATGATTTCGGTAAACTGGGTGAAAAAGATCCGCGTTTCGCAGAACTTGACAGAATCTGCAAAGCCCACAGTGGTCTGTGGTGCGGCGAAGCCGAGCGCTACCTGCTCAGCAATTGGGAGAACGTTGACTAAACATCGTTGCCCTGATACGGGGGAATTCTTTCAAGGATTCCCCCGCTTTTCGTACAGAACAGAAGCCTAGCGAGGATAATCGGAATGAACCTTCTCTTTGAACAGGCACAACCGGATGATATTGATCAGATCTATACCTTCTGTAAAGATCTGATCGAGCAGTATGAGGATCCCGAGGACGTCTGCATCCATGATGTACTGGCATGGACCCAAAGGAAAATCACAAAGCTGATCAGTGAGTATGTGCGTGTAGTATCCGATGGGAAAGTCGTCGCCTATTATCACTTCTCCCCAGAAGAAGGCAAAATGGAACTGGATGACCTCTATGTACTGTCTGAATACCGAGGCCAGGGTGTCGGCACAGCAATCATACAAAAATGCTGCTGCGAGACTGAACTTCCTGTGTTTCTATATGTGTTCAAAGAAAACAAACCCGCGGTTTCCCTGTATGAAAAAATGGGATTTCGGATGATCAAGCCAATTGGAAAAACGCGCTGCATCATGCAACGGGATCCCGAGCAGAATAACTCCTCAGGAAAAGAATAGGTGATGTCATGAAAACAAACTATATCCTGACTCTGGACGCTGGTACCACCGGTGTCAAATGTGCGGCGTTTACCCGTGAGGGCAAGGCACTGGGCAGCCGTGTGGAAGCATATCCCACTTACTATCCCGCGCCCGGCTGGTCACAGCAGAAGCCGGAAGAACAGCTGGCCGCCTCACTGCGCGCTATTCGCGGCGTAACAGAACAGCTCACTGATGCCGAATGCGCGGCGCTGGTATTCAGTGGTACAATGAACGGCTGTATTCCTATTGATCATAACGGTCTTGCATTACATGACAACATCATTCACAGTGACTTGCGTGCAGAACCACAGACAGAGGGAATCCGCCGCCTGATTCCATTAGCCGATTATTACGGTGAAACGGGCAACCGCATTGATGTACACAGCGGTCTACCCAAGTATGTCTGGATGAAGGAAAACGCCCGTGAAGTCTATGACAGAGCATGGAAGTTCGTCAACATCAAGGATTACCTCTATGGACGTCTGACCGGTCGCATCGGGTACACTGACCGCAGTGATGCTTCCTTGTGTAACTGTCTCAGCATGCACACCGGTGACTGGGCATGGGAAATTCTAAAGACATGTGGGGTCGACATCGACAAAATGCCCGCCCTGCTCTCATCTTATGATGTCACCGCCGGGCTCAGTGCTGAATTTGCAGCCATGACCGGATTGCCTGCCGGACTCCCTGTTGCAGTCGGCGCAGGTGATGGAGCCTGCGCTGCGCACGGTGCGCGAACTCATACGGTCGGGGATGCTTATGTAAACATCGGCAGCTCAGCCTGGGTCAGTTCCATGAGCAAAGCGCCTGTTATAGATAAGGAAATGCGACTCTTCAACTATTTTGATGCAGACGGAGAAAGCTATAATGTCTGCGGTACTGTGCAGTGCGGTTCAGCAGCCTTCAACTGGGCGGTCGAGAATCTGATCTGCCCTGATGGACAGAAGCCTGATTTCGATGCTTTGGAAGAAATGGCCAGGTCTGTCCCTGCAGGTGCGCAGGGTGTCTTCTATCTGCCCACCCTGATGGGTGAGCGCACGCCATGGTGGACAGCTAAAGTCAGTGGTACACTGATTGGCTTTACTCTCTATCACGACCGGCGTCATGTAACCCGTGCGGCTTACGAAGGCGTCATGCAATCGCTGAACATGTGCGGAGCAATTCTGGATGAAAATGACCTGCCTGTCCGTGGGCTTACACTGATCGGCGGCGGAGCTAAGAGCCATATGTGGGGACAGATGGCCGCTGATATGTTCGGCGTGACCGTGAAGATCCATGCGACACCGCATGAAGCCACTTCGCTGGGCGCGGCAGTAATTGCAGGCGTCGGCATTGGCTGGTACAACGGTTTTGTCGAAGCAGCACAGTGTATCCATTATCAGCGTGAGTATCAGCCTGATCCAGAAGCATATACAGCCTATCGCAGGCACCTGGAAGTATTCCGCAGCCTGTACCCACAAATGGCCGGAGCATATGCCACACTGTATGATTATCAGCAAGAACAATAATGCGTCTGCTGCCCAAAAATCACTAAAGAGTGTTCCAGTTTTTCGGAACACTCTTTCCTTATAACAAAAACGGAAGGCCGTTAAAGCCTTCCGCGGTTTGCACACATCTGACCAGTAGTAAATTACCGGCGCATAGCGGCGAAGCACTCGCTGCAGTAGATGGGGCGGTCGTTCTTGGGAATGAAAGGAACAGTAGTCTCGGCGCCGCAATTCGCACACGTGGTGGTGTAGGTCTCGCGGGGAGCGCCGGGAGCCGGACGGCTGGCCTTGCGCGCCTGACGGCAAGCCTTGCAACGAGTGGGCTCATTCTGGAAACCCTTTTCAGCGTAGAATTCCTGTTCGCCAGCGGTGAACACGAATTCCTGCCCACAGTCGCGGCATACCAGCGTCTTGTCTTCGTACATGGATGGAAACCCCCTGATAATTTTTGCGGTTTAAGGATTGGCTGACCTGGTTTTTGACCCCACACTCGCCGGCAGGAGCTTTGCTCATAGCCTTTACTGGCCCCCACTGCGCTCTCTCGGACTGTCGTCCGGCCGGACTTACTTCTAAACCGCACCGTGCTCACCGGGAATTTCCCCAGCTTACGTGGACCGTTTTGCCTGCGACTGGCATCGGTTTTCAACCACAGACCCGAACCTTAACCGTCCACCATTATAGGCGCATGATTGTAAAAATGCAAGCAGTTTTTTTGCGTTTTCCTCGCCATGATTGGGAAAATAATACTAAATAGTTGTTTTTACAGGGATTTTGCATGGTATATGGCAGTTATCATGCCAACCATCATGAAAGATGATAGGCCTCACGGATCCGGGAAGAGCACCAAACCCATCCCCTGACATGGATCTCTTTCACTGTTTTCATTACGAGATCATCAAGCTTTGAAGGTATCACGAGAACACCCGTGCCTGAAACACTCATCTGCTCGCCCTTGTCCTTGAGGTTCTGGAGGTCACCACGCTCAAGTCCGAAAACACCTATAAAGCCTGAGTCCTCTTTCATTTTCTCCATCTCCTCGAATCAGATGCTTACTTGCCCCTAATCAACTGGATCCGCTCAGCAATCGGCGGATGCGAATATTCCAGTTTTACATGAAGCGGGTCGGGATTCAAATCCGAGAAATTCTTGCGTGCCAGTTTTTTCAGTGCACTCACCAGTGCCTCACCCAGTCCAAGCGTTACCGGATAAGAATCGGCACGCCGCTCGCAGAACCGAGAGAAAGCATTGATCGGTATACCGCTTAGCAGCATTACGGGTGTGGCCACTGCTTCAAAGACGGTTAGTATGACCATGCCGAAATTCAGCTTGTCAAAGCCCAGCTGTGTCATGCAGGCAGGAACAGCTGCCAGTAGGAGGATCAACAATGCAACAGGCAGGAAACGCAGGAGCGAAAGCAATGTCTGGTGCCGTGTATCACTGTGCTTAAAATGAGTCAGTTCATGAGCGAAAACAGCCAGGATCTCATCTTCGCTGAATTCATTGACCAGATTATCATAAAGGGCAATTTCCTTGAATTTACCCAGTCCGGCACAGAATGCATTGGCCTTGGTCGTGCGTTTTGAAGCATTCATGACATAAATGTTCTTCAGTTTATATCCGTTTTCTTCAAACATTGACGTCAGTCGCGAACGCAGTTCCCCTTCCTCCAGAGGTTCAAATTTGTTGAATATTTTCATAAAGGCCAAGCTGAAAGTGGAAACCACCAGCATCACAGCAACCAGTACGCCGTACACAACCAGGAAAAATGCATTTCCCATCGCATGGTAGCAGGCAATCGCTACTGCTGTCAGGCCACACATGAGAATCAGACTGAGGATCAGGTTTTTGACCCAGTCACCAAAAAAAGTCTTCTTTGTACTGCGATTAAACCCGTATTTTTCTTCGATTTTCATATCATTGATATAGCTGAACGGCATGCTGATCAGCCCAGAGAAGAACGTCCACGAAGCAAGCAAAAGCAACGCATTTGCATATTCGTTCTCAGGTAGGATCTTCGACCAGCCCGCAAACGCATTCGTTACAAACAATACGATCAATATGATTGTCTGAACAGCGTTTGCCACCAGCATCAGGTGTGTCTTCTCAGTGTCATATTGTCGCCAGCGTTTGTATTCAGTTTCATCATATACATCGCGTACACACTCGGGCAGGGCATGCGTGCGCTGCCAGCGTGCATCCAGCCATACCATAGCTGCTTCCCAGAAAAAGCCAAACAGAATGGCCACCAGCACAAAGATCTTCATCCGGTATTCTCTCCTCTTCCTTTACAGGATCAGTAATATAAGCGGCACAGTCACTGTGCATAAGAGTGTGGAAGCGAGCAGTATTTTCGCACTGTTTTCCTGTTCGCACTGGTGTATTTCCGCCATGGAGAGCATAATCGATGCCGATGGCATGGCACACAGCACCAGTACGCATGCCTTGAAAGTCGCGTCCAATCCTGGAATAAAATAAACACAAGCATAGGCAAACAGTGGATATACTATCAGTTTCAGGAAGCATCCAGCATAAACAAAAGGTTTATTGAAAATTGTTTTGAGCTCAGTTGCTGCAAGCCGCATACCCAGCACCATCATGCACAGCGGAGTAGTCATGCGTCCAAGCAGCGTAATCGGCTCAAGAATCTTTTCAGGCAAATGATAATTCAGCAGATAGAGCGGCAAAGCCACCAGAATAGTCAGTGTAGTAGGATTGACCACTGCAGCACGCAGGGAGATATAGCGCGCATTATGGGTCAGCATATATACGCCTATGGTAAACACAATCAGATTCATGTCCATCGAAAACGCAGAGCTGTAGCAGGCTACGATCGGTTCATTCGGGAATAGTGACCGCACCATCGGCAAGCCCAGGAATCCCACGTTTCCAAGCACTGCCGCAACAGTCAGAATACGGTATTTAGCTTGCGCGTACCGACGACGCAGTATCAGGAACAATACACCGATCATCAGTATTTGGATAATCAAGGTCACGATATAAAAGAGACCTATACGCCGCAAATCGTCAGGATTATACTCCATCCGTTGAAAAGCCTCAAAGATCATAGCCGATCCGCACACATAGACCAGGATGCTCGATATACTGCGCGCATGTGCGCTGTCTGCTTTGCGGACCTTGACAAGTCCAAACCCCACCAGCATGTAAACGAGCATCCATGCTACATTTGAGACTATCACTGAATATTGCATGCTATTCTCCCTGATCAATGCAAGAAACGACGGATATCCTTTTCATCAGCACGTGGCAACAGCGATTGCAGATGTGCAACCAACAATTCATAGGACTCCTGTGGTTCATGCAGATAAACTGTTTCACTGAAAGGTTCTCCAAGCCATTTCTCTGGAGTCGAGTATTCTGCTACACCCCAGCCATAGGGATGCCCGTAGCGGTCACGTTCATACACAAAATCGCTGATTACTGCATAGCATTGTTCCTGCAGGCGTGTCATGGATGTATCAAAGCCTGTATTCCCGCCTTTGCGGTAATCGCCGTCCGTCTTCAGATGTCTGGACAACACCGGTTCACGGGCAGTCAGCAGTTCATAAAGACGCTTATCTTTATAGGATGCTAAACCATCTTCCCAACGTGCATCAAAATCATAGCCGTCACGACGATAATTCGCCAGTTCAGCAAACCATGAAGCGCTGACAAAAGCCGCCTTATGCTCAAAGAACTTTCCATATGCACAGCCGGTTGCACGAATAACAGGACCTTTCCATTCCCATACACCAGGCTCATCGGAAAACCATGCATTAGGTGCCACATGCTCCTCAACGGAAAAACCGGTCAAGCTGTTAGCAAAGAGCGGAAGAATGCCAAGCCGTTCCACAGCCTCAGCCAGATCCTGCTGGCTCGCAATAAACAGCTTCATGCTCTGTCCGCCCCCTTCAATGCATTATCATTCTCGTCCGTCAGTCACGCAGTGCAAGCGTACGCTCGTAGGCAGCAATTACTGCCTCCATAACCGCGCTGCGGAAGGCTCCTTTTTCCAACGCACGCACACCCTGGATTGTTGTCCCTGCAGGCGAACAAACGCGATCTTTAAGCACTCCGGGATGTTCGCCTTCCAAAGCAAGCCTACCCGAACCCACCAGTGTCTGTGCAGCCAGTTCCAAAGCCTGCGCGCGGGGCATGCCACATGCCACAGCGCCATCTGCCAGTGCTTCCATGAACAGATCTGCAAAAGCCGGGCCGCAGCCGGAAACTGAGCTTCCCGCGTCAATCAGTCTCTCCTCCAGCGGCATAAAGCGTCCAGCAGCAGCCAGATCATGAAGGAACACTTTCAAACAATCTCCTTTAGACAATTCATTCGTTGTATAAAGGATCATTCCTTCGCCTACCAATGCCGGAGTATTGGGCATGATACGAATAACCGGGTGCTCTCTCCCAGCCATACGCTGAATACTGTCCATTGTAAGACCTGCTGCCATGGTTATGAGTACAGTATTATCGCGCAAATGCGGTGCGATCTTCTCCATCGCGCCTTTCATCATCTGCGGTTTAACGCCTAGCATAACATAATCGGCCTGTGATACTGCTTCGGCAGCATCAGATGCTGCAATGCATCCCAGTTCTTCCGCCAGCGCTCGTGCCTTTTCAGGAAGGATATCATACAGTATCACCTGCTGAGCGGGCAACGTTTTGCACAGTGCACGTGCCAGCGCTCCACCCATATTGCCTGCACCAATGAATGCATACATCAGCATCTGCCTCCTTTTTTCGATATGTCATTATAGCGCCATGTCGGTGAATGCGTCAACGTCGGATGTATAGATATGCAAAAGCGGCAATGGTACACTGAAGCAGACATACATCTGCTGTATACAGCAAAAGAAAAACAGTTGACAGTCAGTCGCTTCAAAGCTATGCTGATGGAGATATGAACATAATGAAGGAGGAATTCTTCATGATCGATATGAGTTTCTGGCAGTCTATTGCAAAAGAGCGCATTCACGACCGTCCTGATGCCCCGGGCAGACTGAAGGGCAAGATTGCCGTTGTCACAGGCGGCGCGCAGGGTCTTGGCCTTGGCATTGCCAAGATCCTGTATCGCGAAGGCGCAGCCATAATGCTGGCTGATCTTAATGAGCAGGGTGCCCTCGCCGCCGCTCAGGCACTTGGCGAACGCGCCGATGCAGTACATGCCGATGTGACTAAAGAAGAGGATGTTGCCGCATTAGTGCAAAAAACGGTAGAACGTTTCGGCGGCATCGATCTGTTTGTGAGTAATGCAGGTATTGTTCGTTCCGGTCCTCTGGACAAGCTGGAAAAAGAGGATTTCGACCTTGTGACTTCCGTCAATTATTCTGCGTTCTTTATCTGTGCCAAGTATGCTTCTGTAATCATGACCGCACAGCATGAAGCAGACCCGGCGTGGAGCGGCGACATCGTGACGATCAACTCCAAAAGCGGTCTGATAGGATCCTCACGCAATTTCGCTTATGCCGGTTCTAAGTTCGGTGCGATTGGCCTGGTCCAAAGTTTTGCAATGGAGCTTTATCCCCGGCGAATCAAAGTTAATGCTGTTTGTCCGGGCGATTATTTGGAAGGCCCGTTATGGTCAGATCCTGAGAAAGGTCTTTTCCGTCAGTATTTCCTGGCAGGTAAAGTTCCCGGTGCGAAGAGTGTGGATGAAGTAAAGTATTATTATGAACACAGAACGCCAATGGGGCGCGGCTGTCTCCCGGAAGACGTTGCCTGTGCCATACTGTATGTGGTGGAACAGCAATACGAGACCGGTCAAGCTATCCCGGTAACCGGTGGTCAAATCATGCTTGCATAACATAATATGGTTATCCTGGTACAGAGAGCAGCCATATTAAGAAAAAGGATCCCGCAATAGGATCCTTCTTCTATTATTGTTTTTTCTTATCAATGTGCTTGCCTTAGTCTTTGCCGTCAATCCAAGCTTGGTTGTCATTGAAAGTACGTACAGCATCCACGACCAGTGCAGACTGGAGCGCTGCCCGCAGCATGGCGGGTTGCGCAGTAATGGCATGTGCACCGCAGTCAACCGAACGCACAAGCTGCCCCACGTTTTTATAACTGGCTCCCAAAATCTTAGCTGGCAGATGATCACGGTCAATCATATGACGGATCTGAGTGATAGCAGCACCGAAATCAATGCCAAACTGTTCCATTCGGTTGCAGTAAGGGGCCAGATAGTCGGCACCGGCATCCGCAGCCAGCAATCCCTGATACGCGGTATAAATCGCAGTAGCCGTAATATGTACGCCTTGTGCCTTTAAACGTGCAATAGCCTTAAGGCCTTCCTCAGTAATTGGCACCTTAATGTATACATCCTTGCCGAGGATCTCATGGATACGCTGTGCCTCGCGGACGATATTATCACAGCCGTCAACACCGGCCTGCACATGGAAAGTCCGATTCGAGCCGACAATCGCACGCAGTTCACGCAGGTGCTTGGCATAATCGATCCTGCCTTCAGCACGCAGAATGGTCGGATTGGTGGTCACGCCGCATATAGGAAAAATCTCCAATGACTCACGGACCTCATTCAGATTAGCTGAATCCAGCATCCATTCCATATTACTTAGTCGCCTCCGCATCCTTTTTCACCGTACGCGACTTGCGGGTGGTCTTTTTTTCGACCGGCTTTTCTTCAGCCTTTTCAGGAACAGTTTCCTTCTTACGGGTCGCACGCGGCTTTGCAGCCGGCTTTTCTTCAGCCCTCTCAGGCGCGGCTTCCTTCTTGCGGGTCGCACGCGGCTTTGCTGCCGGCTTTTCTTCGGCTTTTTCAGGTGCAGCTTCCTTCTTGCGGGTCGCACGCGGCTTTGCTGCCGGCTTTTCTTCGGCTTTTTCAGGTGCAGCTTCCTTCTTGCGGGTCGCACGCGGCTTTGCGACTGGTTTCACTTCAACAGGTACTTCTTCAGCAGGAACTTCTTCTACAGGCTTCTCCTGCTGCGGAAGTATACTGCGATACAAGGCCAGATAAGTTTCTGCAGAGGCGCCCCAGCCATAATCGCCACGCATACCACGCTGCTGCAGCATCTGCCATGTTTCTTTACGGTCACGGAAGTACCGCATGGCACGGCGGATAACAAACAGCATGTCATGGGCATTATAGTTAAAGAAGCTGAAACCGTTGCCTGCATTATTATAGCGGTTATAGCTAAGCACGGTATCGCGCAATCCGCCGGTCTCGCGTACGAGCGGCACGCAGCCGTAGCGCAGCGCGATCATCTGACTGAGGCCGCAGGGTTCAAACTGCGAAGGCATCAGGAAAAGGTCAGCACCAGCATAGATATGATGCGCAAGCGCATTGTCCATCTGGAAGCGTGCGGCCACGCGTCCATGATACTGCTGCTCAGCCCAGCTGAACAGATTGACATAGCGGCTTTCGCCCATGCCCAGCACTACCAGCTGTACATGTTCTTCCATGATCTGGCCGATCACGTGATCGATCAGATCCAGGCCTTTCTGCGAGGAGAGACGGCTGACAATACCGATCACCATGGCATCGGGATCTTCTTCCAATCCCAGCTCACGCTGCAAAGCGCGTTTGCATTCTGCACGGCCGCTCATATCATCAGGTCCATAATTCGCAGCGATCATAGGGTCATGCATAGGATCATACAGAACAGTATCGATACCATTCAGTACGCCGGACAGATGATTCCGTCTTGCACGGAGCAGCCCATCCAGACGCTCACCGAAGTAAGCAGTCTGAATCTCTTCAGCATAGCTTGGGCTGACGGTAGTAATCTCATCACTATAGACAAGAGCCGCTTTCATGAAGTTAGCGCAACCATAGCATTCCAGCTTGTCATCGGTAAAGTATTCGTCGCCAATGCCAAGCACATCCTTGATCTGCTCAACACCAAAGATGCCCTGATACTGCAGATTATGGATCGTATACACAGTGCGGATATCACGATAGAACGGGTCAGCATCGTACTGGATACGAAGCAAAGCAGGGATCATGCCGCTCTGCCAGTCATGCGCATGCAGAATTTCGGGCTTGAATCCCAAACGCGGCAGCACTTCGAGACAAGCTCTGCAGAAGAAAGCAAAACGCTCGTATTCGTCACCGCCCATGCCATAGATATAGTTCCTTCTGAAATAATACTCATTATCAATGAAATAATAGGTAACACCATCCTGCTCAAGAGCTTCTACTCCGCAATACTGGCTACGCCAGCCCAGCTGTACATAGAAGTCAAGAACATGGTGCATCTGAGAGCAGTATTCCTGCGGAATGGCACTGTACTTGGGCACCATCACACGCACATCATGTCCCTTGGCTGCCAGCACGGGCGCCAATGCGCCGACTACGTCGGCCAAACCGCCGGTTTTGATGAATGGTACGCATTCGCCGGCTGCAAACAGAATATTCATACGCAATCTCTCCTTGCGAATTAATAGATTTGCCGAAGCAATTTATTTTACCACAGATAGGCACTTGGTGCAACCACACAGCAAATAATGAAAGAGCACATGCCTAAAACAGAACAGGAAACGCGCTCCTCCTTACTTCAGGACTATGTTTAGCATTCAGTGGCACAAGAAAAAAACAAGGAACGCTTGAATGCGTCAGCAAAGAAGTTTATAATGAAAAAAGCTTTTTTATGATTATGCATTACAGGGGGGAAGCGCATGCGGTTTATCCTTAAATATGTAAAGCCTGTCGCCGGCCGTTTTGCGCTTGGAATGAGCGTTAAGTTCATCGGCACCCTGATGGACCTGCTGATCCCCTCTATCCTCGCGTATATCATTGACACAGTCACCCCAATGGGTGATGTTAACCGTGTAATATTATGGGGCGGACTTATGCTGGCCTGTTCTGTCAGTGCATGGCTGCTCAATGTATTTGCCAATCGCATGGCAGCTACTGTCGCCAGAGATGTAACACGTTCTGTGCGTCATGATCTTTTTGACCGTATCGTTCATATGCGCTCCAGTGATATCGACCGTATCACTATCCCCTCATTGATTTCGCGTATGACCACAGATACGTTTTATATCTATCGGCTTATTGGCCTAACCCAGCGTCTTGGTGTGCGCGCACCTATTATGCTGGTCGGCGGTATTTGTATCACGCTAACTCTGGATCCTGTCCTATCGCTGATCCTGATTGCTATGCTCCCATTCATGGGTATGCTCGTTTTCGTTATTTCTCGCAAAGGCGTGCCCCTGTATACCAAAGTTCAGGAACGTGTGGATGAACTTGTTCGTGTAGTGCGCGAGAACGCATCCGGTGTACGTATCATCAAGGCACTGGACAAGAGCGAACACGAAAAAGAGCGTTTTCACGGTGTCAACAGTGCCGTGGCCAGACAGGAAACCAAAGCAGCCGTCATCATGGCAATCAACAATCCAACCATGCAGTTTCTGCTTAACGCTGGACTTGTCCTAGTCATACTGGCGGGAGCATCGCGCGTGAATAGTGGCCTGACACAGCCGGGCAAAATCGTCGCATTTCTGAGTTATTTCACGACCATTCTCAATGCCATGCTGTCAATCACCAGGTTTCTGACAGTATCCAGTAAATCCCTGGCCTCGGCCAATCGTGTCGAAGAAGTCATGCTCTGCCCTCTGGAAGGAAGCTCCATTGAACCTGAAGCATCCGTCCAGGGTGCACCGCATATTGTATTTGACCATGTTACTTTTTCTTATAACCATACTTCTCCCAGTGTGCATGATATCTGCTTCGCGCTACAGCGTGGACAGACGTTGGGTATCCTTGGCCCGACGGGAGCGGGAAAAAGTACACTAATCCGCTTGTTGCTGCGCTTCTATGATGCTGACGAAGGGCGTATTCTGGTAGACGGCCGTGATATTCGCAGTCTGGACCTGGGCGAGCTTCGTGCGAGCATTGGCGCTGTTTTCCAGAATGACGCACTTTTCCGCGGTACCATTGGCGAAAATGTCCGTCTGGGACGTGAAATCTCGGCTGAAGAAGTAGATGATGCACTGCGCCGTGCCCAGGCTGCTGTTTTTGTGGAAGAAAAAGGCGGAATTGATAGTGAAGTGCTTTCACATGGCAGCAATTTCTCCGGCGGTCAGCAGCAGCGTCTGTTGCTGAGCCGCGCATTAGCCGGTATTCCGGATATTCTTCTTCTCGACGATGCCACCAGTGCCCTGGACTTTAAAACAGAAGCGGCCCTGCGTGCCGCACTGCGAGAGCAGAACAGCGCTACCACTACGATCATCATCGCCCAGCGCATCAGCGCCGTTATGCACTGTGACAAGATCCTCGTCATGGAGGACGGAGAAGCCGTTGGTCTGGGCTCACATGAAGAACTTCTGAAAACCTGCCCTCTCTATCAAGAGATCGCGCAGCTGCAGATCGGAGGTGACGATGCATGATGGGGCGTGGTATGGGCGGCATGGGAGGCCGTGGAAGTCGTTACGGCAATCCCAACCCGCGCGTAGAAGCTGAACTGAAGAAGCCCAAGCGCGGCATTCTGATCCGTTTGGGCAAATATCTGTGGCAGTTCAAGTGGCTGCTTCTGATTGCATTTGGTCTGACCATCGGCAGCAATAGTTTCTCTCTGGTAGGTCCCACACTGTCCGGGCGTGCAATTGACTGCATTGGCAAGGAAGCAGGCGGAGTCGATTTTGCAGGCGTAGGGCATTATGCGCTATTGATGCTTGCTTTCTATTTCGCATCCGCCGTTATGAGTTACGGCCTGTCTGTACTGATGGTATATATCAGCCGTAATGTAACGTTAAGGATGCGCCGCGACCTGTTCAATCGTCTGGCTGATATGCCGGTCAGCTTTTTCGATACACACCCAATCGGCGACATTATCAGCCGCATCTTCTATGATATCGATACCATCAACACCTCATTGTCCACGGACGTAGTCACTATCCTGGCCAGTTTTATCACCATTGTAGGCTCGCTACTCATGATGATCCGCATTTCACCCGTTCTCGTTCTGGTTTTTGTGATTACAATTCCGCTTAGCATTCTCATCACCCGCTTCATCACAAAGCATACGAACCCGCTCTTCCGTCTGCGCAGCCGCAAAATGGGTGAATTGAACGGCTTTGTGGAAGAAAAGATCAGCGGCATGAAGACATTAAAAGCATATCATCAGGAAAGCAATGTGCTGGGGGATCTTGACACGCTTAATGGCGAAGTCGTTGATGCCTACTGCCGCAGCGAATACTATTCCAGTATCATCGGTCCCTCGATGGGACTTATTAACAACATCTCGCTATCTCTCATCAGTGTATTCGGCGGGCTGCTCTACATGACCGGCGGTTTCTCGATCGGCGGCCTTGCGCTGGCCGGTATGTCCATCGGCGGGATTTCAAGCTTTATCATGTACAGCCGCAAGTTTGCCGGTCCGATCAATGAGATCGCGAACATCTATGGTGAACTGCTATCCGCTCTTGCGGCAGCTGACCGCGTATTCTCGCTGCTCGACGAACCCCTTGAGACAGCTGACTTGCCTGAAGCGGAAGAGCTTAAAGACGTCCGCGGAGATGTGGAATTGCGTGATGTCAGTTTTGGATATGAGCCCGGAAAGACCATCCTTAAAAAGCTGAACCTGACTGCCCGGAGTGGCAGCCTGATCGCAATCGTCGGCCCAACCGGTGCAGGCAAGACCACTCTGATCAATCTGCTGATGCGTTTCTATGATGTAGACGAAGGCAGTATTCATGTGGATGGCAAGGAGATCCGCATGCTGACACGACGCTCCCTGCGCGGCGCATACTCCATGGTTCTGCAGGATACATGGCTCTTTTCGGGAACTATTTATGACAATATCGCTTATGCACGTCAGGATGCGACTCGCGAAGAAGTTATTGCCGCTGCCAAGGCTGCACATATTCACCGCTATATCATGAGCCTGCCTCAGGGATACGATACCGTGATCAGCGATGATGGTGCAAATATTAGCAAAGGCCAGAAGCAGTTGATGACCATCGCTCGCGCCATGCTGGCTGATGCGCACATGCTTATTCTGGACGAAGCCACCAGTAACGTTGATACACGCACCGAAGTCCAGATCCAAGCCGCTATGCGCCGCCTGATGCAGAATAAAACCTGCTTTGTAGTCGCGCATCGTCTATCGACGATCAAGAATGCCGATCTTATTCTTGTTGTACGTGATGGCAACGTTGTAGAAAGTGGAACACACAAGGAACTGATGCGTCAAAACGGTTTCTATCGTCAGATGTACGACGCGCAGTTTAGCTGAGGAGAGGAAAATGATGAAAGTGCATGATAGTGTAATTCATCCGTGGAACTATGTGGTAACGCCATTCCCTGTCGCAGATCATGTTTATTATGTCGGAAACCGCTGGGTTGGCAGTTATCTGCTGGACAGTGGCAAAGGGCTGATTCTGATTGACTGTGCTATGCCTCAGACGCTGTACTTATTACTCGACGGCATTCGTTCACTGGGTTACGATCCGCATGACATCCGCCTGCTTCTGATCTCCCATGCGCATTATGACCATGCCGGAGCCGCAGAAGCACTGCGCCGTTATACAGGAGCACAGCTGTGGCTGGGCCGCGATGATGTACCGTTTATTGGGCATCCCGAACTGCTTTTGGCAGATCCGTGCAATTGCCCGGATTTCCAGGTGGATGCCTGCTATGAGCCAGGGCAACCGATTTGCCTGGGACGGTTTTCTATTCGTGCAGAGCATACACCCGGCCATACTCCCGGAGCTCATTCCTTCTTTTTCGAAGATACCGCAAACGGACGTACCATTTTATGCGGAATGCATGGCGGCCTAGGCTTCAACACCATGAGCGATGCATTTCTCGATTCGGTACATCTGCCACACAGCTTGCGCCAGGACTTTCTGCAAGGACTGGAACGTCTGCGCGAATACCCGGTACAACTAGCCATTGGCTCGCACCCCAGCGTATTCCATATGTTAGAACGCTGGCAGGAACATACGCCCGGGGTTAATCCCTTTGCTGACGACGGCAGTACATGGCGAGCTGGAATGGAAGACCGTATTGCAGCATTTCGAAAGCAATTTCCCGATGCCTGATCTACTAACAAAATAGAGCCTCCACTAGTAGCGTTCTCGATTTACAGCCGAGCCTCAAGTCGGAGTCTCTTTTGTTTTTCGAGAATAAATTATTGTTTTTCGATAAATTTATATTGACATTCAACTTTGCATCTGGTATAGTCTTATCGCAAGGAGGGATTTATCATGCAACACAAGAAACTTTCAGTTCTGTTGGTTATTGCTGGTGTACTTGCCGGAATCGGCGGTGCTTTCATGTTTTTCATCTGGGCACCATCTGTTGGCAATGAAATGCGCAGCGACTATCCGGAATTAGCCTGGCTCTTCTGGCCTGCGCTGGGTGTTCTCTGGTGTATTGCTATCCTGTATGCTTCATCGCTCGCCCTATATCTGCGCATCAGTATTCGCATCGGAGAAAACCGTTCCTTCTGCGAAGAAAACGTACGCGGACTGCGTTTAATCTACCGTCTCATGTCAGTTGCCGCAGTTCTGTGGCTGGCGTGTATTGTCGTCTGTGCATTTGCAAACATCGATATAGGACCATACTGGATCCTGTTTCTGCTAGCCGCGATGGCAACTTCTGCTTTTGCTCTTCTCGCCTATGCTCTGTCTGCGCTCCTTCACCATGCAGTCCATCTGCAGGAAGACAGCGACTTGACCGTCTGAGGAGGGAATGCCATGATTCGTGTCGACCTTGATGTCATGCTTGCACGCCGTAAAATGAGCATGACCACGCTAGCTGAAAAAGTGGGTATAACTATGGCAAACTTATCCATACTCAAGAACGGAAAAGCCAAGGCGGTACGCTTTTCCACTCTTGAAGCCATCTGCCGTACACTCAACTGTCAGGTCGGAGACATTCTGATCTATGAGGAGGAGCCGCATGTCAACTCCTGATATCATCGCTCTCGATCCTTTTAGAAAAGACCGTTTTTCGTCTTCCTGTAAGGTTGAATATCGTCCGTTTGCCCTGGCAATGACGTCAGGCATGCTCTGTGCTGGATTGTACATCTTTGCCTACGGCGGGCCGCTTACAGACTTCCTTTTGCCAGGTGTTGGTATAACCTTGATTTTCTGGGTTCTTCTCACTGCAGGCCTGCTCATCTGTCGCCCGCATCTGAGTACCGCCCGTGTTCTTCTGCTCCTGGCTGCTTTTCTTCTAAGCTCCTGTTACGGGCTATTTGGCAGCAAGGCCATGAAGATTCTTAACCTCCCTGTGCTGGTTATCATTTGCGCACTCACATTGCAGCACTTTGCTGAACACAACAGCAATTCACCCTTGTCCCCCTACTATTTGTGGAAAGCACTCACCCGGACAGTGTGTGCATTGTTTTCCAACTGGCGCATTCCGTTCATCCTAATAAAACAACAGAAAAAGTCCGGCATCCGACTGAGATACGCGGTCTTAGGCTTACTGATCTCCGCTCTAGCCCTTGCTATAATACTACCACTGCTCTGCTCTGCAGATGATGTTTTCTCGGCAGCATTATCTTCAATCGGAAAGCCCCAGGCTGTAGAGACGGCCACAATGACAGCTGTACGCATTCTTCGTACACTACTACTTGGTATGCCTCTTTTTTCTGCCATGTATGCTCTGTCACAACCGGCAGCTGCAGTAGCTGAACGCAAGCCTGCAGCCAGCCCGCGTACTCCATTTCTTGTTTTACTTACCATACTGTGTGCTGTCTATACCATATTTGACTACATTCAGATACTCTATCTGTCCGGTGTTCTGGAGGGAGCACTTCCAGCAGGCGGATATGCAGAGTATGCACGAAATGGGTTCTTCCAGCTTGTTGCGGTTGCCACGATCGATCTTTTGGTATTTGCTCTCACTCGGATTCTCACACAGTCTTCCCGCTTGCTTGATATCCTGTGTGCCTTACTTCTCGCTCTGACAGCTGTCATGCTGTTTTCCGCCATGCGGCGCATGCAGCTTTATATTTCCGTGTATGGTCTCAGCACGCTACGCTTGCTGACGCTGTGGGCAATGGCGATGATTGCAACCGCACTGGCTCTGTCTTTCGCACGAATCCTATATCCAAAGCTGCGTATCTTTCGGATTCTGGCTGCACTGATGATTGGCTCCTGGATAGCCCTCAATTATCTGAATGTGGATTCCCTGATTGCACGTTATAATGTCACCGCTTTTAAGCAGGGCCGGCTTGAGCAGTTGGATTCTGAGTATCTGTGTACACTTTCAGCCGATGTAATTCCTTATGTAGGTGTGGATCACTATATCACATCCACTGGTTCCGGGAAAGATATTCCATGGTTCTGCTGGGACGCCAGTCTGACCCGTCTTCAGTCTCAGAAATAGAAAATCAGCGCATCCCTCATATTACGGCATACTGCAAAATGCAGTATGCCGTTTTGACAATTACCCGCTATATATGGTAGAATTAGATGTTATGTTCATTGATCCGGAGGAAGTCTGAATGTCGCAGATCAAAAACCAGTTAAACAGTTACAACGCTGACAAACTGCAAGTGCTTGAAGGTCTTGAGGCCGTACGCATGCGTCCCGGCATGTATATTGGCACAACCAGTTCGCGCGGCTTGCATCATCTGCTTTGGGAGATTGTTGACAATGGTATCGATGAAGCACTGGCTGGTTATGCCACCGAAGTGCAGGTTACGCTTTATAAGGATGGAAGCGCTTCTGTCTGGGATAATGGCCGTGGTGTACCTGTCGATGAACACCCCCAGCTGCACATCAGCGGTATCGAACTGATTTACACCCGTCTGCATGCAGGCGGTAAATTCGGCGACGAGAATTACGCATATTCGGGTGGTTTGCACGGTGTAGGCGCATCGGTCGTTAATGCACTGAGCAAATGGATGGTAGTTGACTCTTTCCGCGACTGGACCCACTGCCAGATGCGCTTTGAAACGACCTGGGATGAGAAAGAGAAGAAATGGCGTGCCGGCAAGCCCGTAGGCGGTCTGCAACGTCTTGGAAACACACGCAAGCGTGGTACTCTAGTCCGTTTTCTTCCTGATGATACCATTTTCACAGAAGATCACCGTTTCAACAGCGAAACAGTCTCCCATCGTCTGCGTGAACTGGCCTATCTGAACAAAGGGCTTAAGATCGTTTTTGAAGATGAACGTGCCAAAGATGAGGATAAGCGGCACATGGAGTTCTGCTATGCAGGCGGTATCGGTGATTATGTAAAATACCTCAATCAGAACAAGAATCCTCTGCATGATGATCCGATCCTCCTCGAGGGAAAAAAGGACGATATCATTTGTTCTGTAGCCATTCAGTATACAGACGCCTATACTGAAAGCGTATTCAGCTACGTCAACAACATACCTACCGGTGAAGGCGGCACGCATGAAGTCGGTTTCTTCTCGGCAATGACAAAAGCTCTCAACGATTACGCACGAAAAATCGGGGCGCTCAAGGATAAGGATGCCCCGCTGGATGGCCGCGATTTCCGCGAAGGTCTGACCGCTGTTCTTACCGTAATGGTCAAAAATCCGCAGTTTGAAGGCCAGACCAAAGGCCGCCTAGGCAACAGTGAAGTGCGTCCTGCTGTAGAAAAAATCATCACAGACCGTCTTGCCGAATTCCTGGAAAATCTCAAAAACGGTGATCTTGCGCAGAAGATCGTTGAAAAAGCCATCAAGGCTGCAAAAGTTCGCGAAGCAGCGCGTAAAGCCAAAGAGATGATCCGCCGCCGCAACAGTTTGGAAGCTACTCCGCTGGTTGGAAAGCTCAGTGCATGCACAGGCCGCAAGGCAGTGGAAAATGAATTATTCATCGTAGAGGGCGACTCTGCAGGCGGCAGCGCCAAGCAAGGCCGCGATCGCCATTTCCAGGCTATTCTGCCACTGCGCGGAAAACCGCTGAACGCAGAAAAAAAGCGTCTGGACCAGGTGCTGGATAATGAGGAATTCCGCAGTTTGATCACAGCGCTCGGCACCAATATCGACGAAGATTTCGATATCAGTTCTCTCAAGTATCACAAGGTTATTATCCTGTCTGATGCCGACCAGGACGGTGCACATATCCGTGCTATTCTGCTCACTTTCTTCTACCGTTATATGCGTGAACTGATCGCACAAGGACACGTTTATATCGGCATGCCTCCTCTGTATCTGGTCAAGCGTCCCGGTGGTGTACAGGAATATGCATATGATGACAAGGCCTTGCGCAAGCTGACCGAGGGGAAAAAGAACTATACTATTCAGCGCTATAAAGGTCTTGGTGAAATGAATCCCGAACAGCTGTGGGAAACCACCATGGATCCTGCTAACCGCCGTCTGATGCGCGTTACACTGGAAGATGCCGCCCGCGAAGAAGAGATCATTACTGTTCTGATGGGCGACAAAGTAGAACCCAGGCGTGAGTATATCATTAGCCACGCCGAATTCAACAAAGCAGATACATTTGAACAGCACGCCCAGATTTCGAATTCCTGATATATCACTTAAGCCAGATGGAGTATTCTTCCATGAAAAAACTGCTGACTGCCATTCTTATCATTATGCTCCTTATTCCCTTTGCCTTGGCTGAAGAAGCCAATATCAGTCTTGGCGCGCTGTTATGCAGAGAAAGCGCAGCACTGCTCGACCGTGACGGAATAAAGCTCACCGTGACCAAACTCATTCAAAATGGGCCTGAGTTTTTCTTCTCCTATGAAGGTGCCAATAAAAATGAGTGGCCTGTCATAATCAGGTTTTATAATGAGAATAATCTTGGCACAGGCTTGCCCGTCTATGGTTTCCAGATCAATGGTATGGATTATTATGCCAGCGCTAATTCTTTTAACGATAATGGAACCCCTGAAGCCGGACTGTATCTTCCGGCAAACTCGGAGAATGTCTCAGGGCGCATCATAATCACTCCGAATCAGCTTCCAGCAGACGGAGTTTTTCTTGGAATAGATGATATAGCAGAAGGTGCTTTCTCTCTTATTGCTTACATGCCTACCACTGCAGATCTGGCCGCTAATGACTCTGTATATTGGCCGGAGTTTTTCAGAATAGATGTCGCTCATTTTGATATGCTCTATAATGGCGCTCCTCTTCCGGAACCGCTGAATATAACTATTCCAAAGCTCGGAACATTTGAAAAAGGTACAGAATTCTTCAGCGTTGACGGCATAACCCTAATATGTATCGACGCTGCTCAAGATTTTGACTTTGCAACATTTCATCCATGTCTAAAAGGGCATGCTGTTCTCCGCAACGATACAGATCACAATGTCAATGTTGAACTCTTTGACGTATTGATTGACGGCAGAAAGGGAGGAAACTTCACTCTGACCACCGACACAGTTTCCGCGCATTGTGAGGCGGAATGCGAGTTTATCCTGACGCTTCTGGAAGCCATGATGCCGGATGATGCCAGCCAGATCAGCCTAAAACTATGCTCCAAGGATGCTCTAACTGGCAAAAATGTTGTTTTCCGCACTCTGGTGTTGACTACACTTCAGCAGTGACAGATTGTATGTACACAGATCAAGGAGGAATATCAATGAAGAAGTTTTTCGCAATTCTTTTGTTCCTGTTGATTCTATGCTCTGTCTGTACCGTTCTAGCGGAATACACCGACTCAGAAACCATTCTGGCTGTACAGACTGCGCTGCATGACTTAGGCATCTACAAAGGTAATCTCAGCGGGATCAAAGGCAACGCAACCGAAGCCGCGATCCGCACATATCAGCAAAAGAACGGACTAAACGTAAGCGGTCAGATCGACGATGAGCTTCTGGTTTCGCTTGGGTTGAGTGATGGTGCGAAAGCTGCAGGAGATTCTTCCGATACCAAACCTGCTCAAAGCAATGCTCTTTCCTTTTCAGTAATCACCAATAAGGATTATGGAAACGAACTGCTTGTTTTCCAAAATGAGGCTATTACCATCTATCTGGACCGGGTGTCGTTTTCACAAACAAACAACTTCGGTCCTGACATGATGACCGTTTCCTTTGCCTGTGATATGAATGATGATTATTTCCCGAAGACCAGCGGTTACGCCGCCAAAGGCAACCTCACAGTACTGAAAGTAGGCGGAGTTTCCACAAAGACTGCTTATCATCTTTCTGATGGCCTGAGAGACTATTACGGCATGGGACAATATCTGCAGTATCCTTTCCAAAATCCGGGAAAACAGGGTGTGGACATTGAAATCGAGCTAAAGAGCGGCAATAATAATCCAAAGAAATTCACTTACAAAATCGGCCCAATTCATATTGACATCGCTGGCGATATTTATGATGGTATTGAAAGCCAGTATGCCGAACATACCGCAGAGTCTGTAAGCTTGGGCGGACTGCTGCGTTATGAGCCAGTCCTATTGTCTGACACAAACGGAGTAACAATAACCGCCACATCAATCCAGTATCAGAGCAGAAGCAGTTATACTTCTGAAATGCAAATTCTTCTTAATCTGAGAGTCTCCAACACAAACAGCCATGATGTTGTTCTATATATACCTTGGGAAGGTGTTCATCTGAATGGAAACGAGTATGATGGCACAATGCTGGTACGCACCCCCAACACATGGATGGATTCTACAAACGCAACAATTCCTGCTCTGTCGGATGATTTGACTGTCTTACTCTATATCCGCAGTTATGATGGTGTGGTTCCTACTTTGGAAGAATTGAATAATGGCCAGATCGAACTGACAGCCTACATGGCGCCTAATGATGAAATAGCATCTGAAGCTTATTATCGTTGGCCTGAGTTGTTCGTCCTCGATCCGCTTTCTTTCGATATGGCTTACGATGGTGATCCTGTCCCTGAACCTATCACTTTGTCATTTTCCTCTCTGACCCATATGATAGGCAACTATCTTTTTTCCTATGATGGCATCACCTTGTTCTGCGAAGATAGCTACTCATATCCGGCATCAGGAGGCAGTTGGATTCTAAACGGCACCTGTGTTCTTCAAAATGATACGGACTATGATTTAAGCATCAGCCTGGAAGAACTCCTACTTAATGATGAGCCGAGTTCCGCACGGTTGCTTTTGGTCGATGAATCCGGCAACTCATTAAGCTCATGTCCTGCGCATGGCCACTGTAAAGCTAGCTTTCTTTTACTCCTTCCAGAAGGAATTCATGAAGATACAGTCAGCAGTATAAAGTGCACGCTGCATTATCTCAATACAACAACGTTAAAGAATTATCTGTGGCAACCTGTTGTATTTGAAATCAGCGACACGTCAGATACGACCGCAGCAGAAACGCCTCTGACATAAGCTGATATCATCTTTCCTTTATCTATTTTTTCGGAAAAGCAATACCTGCCAAATGTTCAGCTGACTGTTCCAACACTTTTCTACAACTCATAAGTCCCGACAACAAAAAAGCATCTCTGGAACGAGCAGTCATTCAGCTCGTTCATGAAAAAGGAGCCTTACCATGCCGAAAACTCCCACTCCGCCGCCCGTCGTACCGCACGATATAATTGAAGCATCTCTGGAAGACGTCATGCATATGAGCATGATGCCTTATGCAGAGCATGTTATCCTTGAACGTGCCCTGCCTCGCGTCGAAGACGGTCTCAAACCAGTACAGCGGCGTATCCTCTACACAATGATGGAACTTGGCAATACTCCGGATAAACCGCATCGTAAGTGTGCGCGTATCGTTGGTGACTGCCTTGGTAAATACCATCCGCACGGTGACAGTTCTGTCTATGACGCATTAGTACGCATGGCGCAGGATTTCTCCATGCGTGAAACGCTGGTCGACGGCCATGGCAATTTCGGTTCACTGGACGGTGACAGTGCCGCTGCCATGCGTTATACTGAAGCACGCATGGCTCCTCTTGCGTTGCAGATGCTGCGCGATCTTGATAAGGATACTGTTCCTTTCCGTTTGAATTTCGATGATACGCTGAAGGAACCGGACATACTGCCTGCGCGCTATCCCAACCTGCTCGTCAATGGTGCCTCAGGAATCGCTGTAGGCCTTGCCACCAATATTCCAACACACAATCTACGTGAGGTGATTGCTGCTGTTGATCTGCGCATTGACAAACCTCAAGCATCGCTGGATGACATCATGCGCGTGCTGCCTGCACCGGATTTTCCTACTGGCGGCATCCTGCTTGACACCCCCGAACTGCGCACTGCTTATGAAACAGGCCGCGGCAAACTGACACTGCGTGCACGCACACATATCGAAAAAGGGACTGCCGGCAGATCGCTGATCGTTGTCACAGAAGTCCCTTATGGCGTGAACAAGGCCGATATGCTCGCCAAGATCCTCAAAGTTTCAGAGGAAAAGAAAGCGCAGTTTGGCTGTATTTATGACATTCGTGACGAAAGCGACAGAAATGGTCTGCGTGCGGTAATCGAAATTAAGAAGGATTTTGATCCTGAAAAAATACTGCCGAAGCTGTTCAAATACAGTGATCTTCAAATCACCTTTGGTGTGAACATGGTAGCCATTCAGGAAGGAAAACCTGTGCAGCTGGGGCTGCTCTCCCTGCTGGATGCCTTCATCGATCACCAGAAGAATGTCATCACGCGCCGCAGCCGTTATGATCTCGATCAGGCAAAAGCACGCGCTCATATCGTTGAAGGCCTGATTCATGCTGTAGATATTCTTGACGATATCATAAAAACCATTCGAGCAAGCAAAAACGGTAAGGAAGCGCGTGAGCGCCTCTGTGCGCAGTTCGGGTTTACAGAAGTGCAGGCACAGGCAATCCTCGATTTACGTCTCCAGCGTTTGACAGGTCTTGAAATCCTCGCTCTTCAGAATGAAGCGGACCAACTGAAAAAGACCATTGCTGAACTGGAAGGAATTCTCGGAAGCGAAAAGAAGCTCCTGCGCGTGATCAAGAAAGAGTTGGATGAAATCGGTGAACAGTTTGGCAGTGAACGCCGTACAACTATTCTTCGTGAAGATGCAGCTGCAATGCCCGAGGAAGAGGAAGCTGAAGATCTTCCTGTTCCTGAAGACTGTGTAGTTCTGTACACCCGGGGCGGGCAGCTTCGTCGCATGAACCCGCGTCTGTTCGAAAAGCTGGACCTCAGTACCCAGGAATCTGACATGCCACGCTTCCTGCTGCGCACATCAACTGATCATACACTGCTATTCTTCAGCGATCGTGGTCAATGCTATCCATATATTGTCGGAAACATCTCCGAATCACTGCGTACCCGCGAACGCGGTATTGCATTGACAGGCTTGCTCAACGGATTCGAAACCGATGAACACTGTGTGCAGATTTTCGATATTGCGCCCAACACCTTTGAGATCCTGCCAGATTTCCTCTTCTTTACACAAAATGGCCTCGTCAAGCGCACTTCTGCCTCCGAATATGCTGTACGTCGTGCTCGTTTTGCCGCACTTTCACTCAAGGATGGAGATGCTGTGATTTCAGTTGTTCCCTACCTTGACCGTGCTGACGCAGCCGTAGTCACTACCAGTGGAATGAGCATCCGCTTCCCTCTGGACAGTGTTCCTACACAAGGCCGCGCTTCAGCTGGTGTTAAAGCTATCTCGTTAGCTGCCGATGACAGGGTGATTCTCGGATCCACGCTGATGAACAGTGAACAGATCCTGCTATTCAGCGAAACTGGATGCGCAAAACGCGTTCCCGGCGCAATGCTGGATCCGCAAGGCCGCGGCGGCAAAGGCGCACGCATCATGCCATTTAATAAGAATGGCAGCACCGGCACTTATATAGCTGCTTGTAAAAAGCTGAACGCTGTCCGCGATCTGACGGTGCTTCAGAAAAATGGCACTCTAACCCCCATGAACAGTGAAACCATCGCCTGCCAAGGCCTTAATGATAAAGGCCGCACGGCTGTCATTGCAATTATGGATGATATAGTAACTGACATTATTCTCTGGTAACCCACACCGCTCGTGTATTTAAAAGCAGGCCGTCAGCCTGCTTTTTGAGTTTGCTCATTTTCTATTGATTTTTCCTTGTTTCATGATCGTTTTTGCAAACTTCTGTCTTTTGTTGTTTATTTTACTTTATTTTGATATAATCAAGTCATCGTCATATAACACCTTTTGTTCTAGTATTAAACGGCATTTTGCCGTAAATAATTGCAGGAGGAACCCATAATGAAGAAATTTGTTGCGATCCTTCTTGCTGCTCTGTTGGTCTGCACTGCAGCAAGCGCCCTCGCTTACAGCAAGGACGAACCCATCACCATCACTTTCTGGCACACCCGTGGCAGCGGTGCAAACTACGAAGTGCTGAAAGCCTGTGTGGATGGCTTCAACTCAACCGTTGGTGCTGAAAAAGGCATTATTGTTGAAGAAGTCTATCAAGGCGGCTATCCCGCTATCACCAGTGCCGTGCAGTTGGCATGTCAGGCCGGTGAGCAGCCTGTTGTGTGCGTTAGCAGCGGCGTACGTGTAAGCCTGCTGTTAGACGAAGACATTCCCGCTGATGTCAGTGCTTTGGCCGAAGCCAGCGGTTTTGACCGCACTCGTTTCTTTGATGGTCTGATGGAGACCCCTGGTAATGAGGATGGCGCTCTGCGTTCCTTCCCGTATATTCGTTCCACTCCCGTGCTATACTACAATAAGACACTGGCTGATTCTCTTGGTCTGACTGCTCCCAAGACCGTGGAAGACCTGGAAGCCTTTGCCAAGGCCATGTTTAAGAAAGATGAGTCCGGCGAAGTCCTCACATGGGGCTTCGAACTGACCAATGATATTACCTTCCTCCAGGGCACTCTACTGTGGAGTCTGGGCGAGCCTCTCGTAGGCGAGAATGGCACTTCTCCCTGCCTGACCGGTTCTTCCATGGAAAAAACACTAACTGATTGGCTGCGTTGGATCGATGAAGGCTGGTGCCGCCCCTATGACGCGACCAATGCTGGTACGATCTGCAATGAAATGCTGACTGCCGGTAAGCTGGGTTGCTTCGTTGCCTCCTGTGCCAGCCTGAGCAACCTGCTCAAGAGCACCAAAGAAGCCGGCATCGAGCTGGGCGTCTCCTACTTCCCCTACTACAACGAGCCCGGTTGCTCCATTGGCGGCGGCAACATCTTTGTTGTCGGCAAGAACAATACTGACGAGCAGATCGCAGCCGGCTGGGAATTCGTACAGTATGTACTGGCTGATGAGCAGGTCGCAGCCGAAGCAATCGGCAGCGGTTATCTGCCCACCACCAAGACAATTGTTGAGAATGAAGCCATGAAGGCCTTCTGGGAAGCTAATCCTCAGTATAAGGTCGCCTATGATCAGCTGGCATGGGGCCACTGCGAAGAGTTCCCCTATTGGCTGGACCGTACTGAGTTCAAGACCAACTGTGCCGGCATCGTAGATAACACAATCTTGGAGAACAAATTCACTCCTGCTGAAGCTGTTCAGGAAATGCTGAAAGTCAACGAGCATCTGCTGTAATGGCCATATGCCGCAAAGGGAAGCCTTCGGGCTTCCCTTTTTGGTATTCTGTTCCTCTTGACGTGAAAAGATGGAAGGTTATAATTTAGAACATAAGGCAAAGATACAAGGAGGAGCTCATATGCTGTTGTCTACACAAAACGATGTGCTTGGCAGAACATTTGGTGAAGCGGAAAGCATCCGCATGCTGAAAAAAGCCGGCTTTGACGCTTTTGATTACTCAATGTTCCGTATGGTTCGCGAAGAGGACTATGTCCTAAATCAGCCTGACTGGCGGGAATACGTACATACACTGCGTAATGTCGCGGATGAAGTTGGGATCCGCTGCAATCAGGCACATGCACCATTCCCTTCAAGCAAAATAGAGGAAGAATACAATGAGATGGCTTATCCTGCCATTATCCGCAGCATTGAGGCGGCTGGTATTTTAGGTGCAGAGGTAATTGTCGTTCATCCTATGCAGCATCTGCCTTATGCGGAAAACAAAGCAGTTCTTCGCGACATGAACATCGATTTCTACCGTAGCCTTATTCCCTATTGTGAGAAATTCAACATTCATGTGGCCGTGGAAAACATGTGGCAGCGCTCCGAACAGGCAGGTAATAAGATTGTTGACAGCACCTGCAGCCGTGCAGAAGAGTTTTGCGATTATATCGATGCAATTGGCAGTCCCTGGATCGTAGCCTGCCTTGACGTCGGACATGTTGGCCTCGTAGGCGAAGAGCTCCGCCGCATGATTCATATGCTCGGCCACAATCGTCTGCGTGCTCTGCATGTGCATGACAATGATTTCATCGGTGACCAGCACACCTTGCCATTCACGCGCAATATGAACTTTGAGCTCATCACCACCGCTCTTCACGATATTGGATATGACGGCGACTTTACTTTTGAAGCTGATAATTTTCTTAAGGCTCTCCCCCCTGAATTAATGATGGATGCTTCTATCTATATGTGCAAAGTCGGACGCTACCTGATGAGCCGGGTTCTTGAAGGATAAAACTGCGAAAAAATCTGTCTTACGAAGAGGTTTACCACCTCTTCGTTTTTCTCTTTTTCTGCCTTACACATATTCTATGCATGTTCTGTTCTGTTCTGTTCATTTTTGATCAAGTTTGTCAAATCGTTTGCAACATCTGTCAAATTGTAGACTATACTTGACATTCATATCAT
>JAFYDF010000169.1 GCA_017544935.1 Clostridia bacterium | reverse complement strand
CAGTTTTGCGAGTAAGAGGAAATCACATTCCAATTCTCGTCAAGACAGACGACATTGACGTTTACAGGAGTGATCTGGCGGATATAATGGAACTGAACTTCAGTCATGGACGCACCATCAGCAGTGACGGTAACGTCATAAGAAGTGGGATAATTATAATCGAAATCATATCCGTCCATGTACTGGGCAGAGATTGTGGTTGTTCCCGCTCCGCAGGTCTGGGCATAAGAAGAAATAGTATTCTGGTTTTCATCCAGACAGACTATATTGACATTTACAGGAGTGATCTGGCGGATATAATGGAACTGAACTTCAGCCATGGACGCACCGTCAGCAGTGACGGTAACGTCATAAGAAGTGGGATAATTATAATCGAAATCATATCCGTCCATGTACTGGGCAGAGATTGTGGTTGTTCCAGCACCGCAGTTTTGTGAGTAAGAGGAAATCACATTCCAATTCTCGTCAAGACAGACGACATTGACGTTTACAGGAGTGATCTGGCGGATATAATGGAACTGAACTTCAGTCATGGACGCACCGTCAGCAGTGACGGTAACGTCATAAGAAGTGGGATAATTATAATCGAAATCATATCCGTCCATGTACTGGGCAGAGATTGTAGTTGTTCCAGCACCGCAGTTTTGTGAGTAAGAGGAAATCGTATTCCAATTCTCATCAAGGCAGACGATGTTGACATTGACCGGATTGATCTGGCGGCGATAGTGGAATTCCACCTGGCTGGGGGAAGCGCCGGACGCGTCCACATAGATGTCATACTGCGTCGGATAGGCATAATCTATCTCATAACCATTGATTGGGTTGGCATAGATCGTGGAAAGGCCGGGCTGGTGTTCTTCGCTGGAACGGGAAATTTCATTCCAGTTTTCATCAAGGCAAATGATTGTTACGTAAGCAGGCATCACAACGGGGGACGGTGTAACGGGTGTCACTTCTGCGGTAGAGAAATACAACCGCAAGGACGCCGCCAACATACCGGTGCCATCATAGGCGTATACATCCATCCATGTTCCACCCAGGTTACCGGCTTCCTGCCAGAACAGCTGCGAGAGCTGCAACCCGTCGCCGAGGTCTTGACCGGTGGCCAATGCGAAACGAGAATACTGGCCATAGGTAGCGCTGACATTCAGGCGTGCGTCGTTTATTATGGCACCCTGCGGAACAAACAGCCAGTAGCAATAGTCATAACCATTTTCACTGACTGCAACGGCTTGCGCCTGTTCCTCGCCCCACTGAAGGGTAAACAATACATCAGGCAGGGGTTCCGCAGCCAGCGCGGAAGGGAGCCAGCTGAAGGCCAACAGTGCAGCCAAAAGTAATGCACCGATCCTGCGAGTCAGGGACAGCCTTTTGAATAATTTCATAGTGACGCCTCCTTGGACGATTCAATACGACTTGGAAAAAATATGTACCTATTATATTATGAATGGGCAAACCCGTCAACTTTCGGCATCCGATACTCATTAACAGCAGGAAGTAAATCAATCTGTGTCGAAATATCCTTAACCGTTTCATTGAGGGAGGACTTGGTGTGAACGATCATGCGTTGGAGGAAAAGGTTTTCTTTTCCGAAGAAGTGTTTCACGGATACTTGATAAATGTAGAACACTGGCAGGTGAGGCTGCCGGACGGACGACAGGCGCTACGCGAAGTGGTGAAGCACCGCGGGGCAGCAGCTGTTGTACCGCTGGATGAAGCAGGGAACGTAACACTGGTACGTCAGCATCGGGTGGCTGTTGGAAGATTCACCTGGGAGATCCCTGCTGGCAAGCTTGACAGTGCGGATGAAGAAATGCTTACAGCTGCCAGACGTGAACTGGAGGAAGAAACCGGGCTGCATGCGGATAATTATCGGCTTTTGACAATACTTGATACGACTCCTGGCTTCTGCAATGAACAGATCGGTATTTATCTGGCTACCGGGCTTAGTCAGCACGCTATGCATACAGATGACGGTGAGTTTCTTCGCGTAGCGTCTTTTCCACTTGATGAAGCCATACGTAAGGTGATGGAGGGCGAGATTCACGATAGTAAAACGATCGTCGGTCTGATGATGGCCTGGCAACTGCGGCACGCAGAAAAGGCAGCACCATTTGAATCGTTTACAACCATAAAACGCCAGACGAGCGCCTTTTCTTCCCGTCCAAGTGAATAAAATTTTACTTTTTGAGGAGGTATACAGATGTCTGGAGGCAGAAAACATGGCTTCCGCTTGCTTCTGATATTATTGATAATTATGCTGGTGGCAGGCTTGGCGTTGCTGATATGGGGCCTTCATGACTATAGCAGGCGTGTGCATTGGTCAGGCCGTCGGCAGACAGCTGTTGTCTATTGCGTGCCGAACCAGCAGATGTTATAATATGCAATCATCGGAGCAAGCATGATGCAGCAAGCTTATTGTGAACGTATCTTTTCTGATCTCCCGGTGTTGGAGACATCCCGCCTGAGGTTGCGCCCATTGAAAATGGGCGATGCACAGGACATGTTCCGCTACGCAAGCGATCCAGAAGTCAGCCGGCACGTGCTGTGGGAAACGCATGAGAGCTTACGTGATTCCCGTAGAGTTCTCCGCGGAGCGCTTCGCCAGTACCGGCGTGGAGAACCTTCCTCTTATGCAGTGGAACGACGCAGCGACCACCGTATGATCGGAACGATCGGTTTTATGTGGGTCAATCTGGAGCATCGCAGCGGCGAAGTAGGCTATTCATTTGCACGAGATTGTTGGGGACAGGGTTATGCCACAGAGGCATTAAGGGCTGTGCTGCAATTTGGCTTTGACACCCTGCGTCTTCACCGAATTGAAGCTCAGCATGAAGTGGACAATCCTGCAAGCGGTCGTGTGATGGAGAAATGCGGCATGCAATGTGAAGGTGTTTTACGCGGTCGCGTGTTCAATAAAGGGCATTTTTCAGATGTGAAACTGTACGCGATACTGCGGGAGAACAATATGATGGATAATGACAAGTGAAGAAAGGAAGACGTAAAATGTTTGAGTACAAAACCCATGGAACATGCTCTACTCAAATCGATCTTGAGATCGACAAGGAAGGCATAATTCGTGCTTGCACGATTCATAATGGTTGCCGTGGAAATACCAAGGGCCTTGCTACAATGGTAATCGGGCGCAAGGCTGATGAAGTCAAGGAGCTGCTGCGCGGAATTCCGTGCCGTGGCAATACCAGCTGTCCTGACCAGCTGAGCCGTGCTATTGAAGCATATCAACAGCAGGAGGCTTGCTGATATGGCGAAAAACAAGAAAATAGATAAGCGCACTCTGATGATTCGAATCGTATGTATCGTCCTGGCCTTTTTAATGGTCAGTTCGATTTTGTTGGCTATTTTGGACATTTTCTAAGATGGAGGAGAAAAACATTATGGAATTTAAGGGTTCCCGTACGGAGCAGAATCTGATGACCGCTTTTGCAGGAGAAAGCATGGCGCGCAATAAATATGATTATTTCGCCAGCGCTGCTAAAAAAGAAGGCTATGAGCAGGTAGCCGCTTTCTTTACTGAGACCGCGCTGAATGAAAAGGAACATGCTAAGATGTGGCTTCGTGCTTTGGCGGGTTTTGCAGATGGCAAAACATCGGGTGATACGATCAAGAACCTGGCTGCCGCTGCTGCTGGCGAGCATGAAGAATGGACAGTCATGTACAAGGAATTCGCTCGAGTTGCACGCGAGGAAGGATTTAGCGAGCTGGCGGATAAATTTGAGGGCGTAGCATCAATCGAGCGTGCTCATGAAGAACGCTATAATAAACTTCGCGAAAATCTTGAACAGGGCAAGGCTTTCAAACAGAGTGAGAGCAAGACCTGGCATTGCCGGAACTGCGGCTTTATCTATGAGGGCGAGGAAGCTCCCGAAAAGTGCCCTGTATGTAATCATCCGCAGGCATATTTTGAACTGGTACAGGACAATTATTAAAAAGGGATTGCAGATCAATCCTGCAATCCAATGCAAAAGGCTATATGCCGGGGCGCAGCCTCGGCGTTTTTTTGTCAATATTAGGAGGCTTTCGAAGCTGGCGCAAAACGGGCGCGGTTCTGTGCGTCACTGCGGCCAATAACGATTTCTCCTGCACGAGAAAGGGCATTCTTTGTCAGCAACGGGCCTACTAATTCATAAATCAGCACACTGAACAGAATAACATTGCGGACCAGAGCACCCATTGTATTACCAAGTACTTGGGCAGATACTACCATGCCGAGTGCTACACCGGCCTGGGGGAAAAGCGTGATACCGAGATACTTACGCACATTTTCGGGACAGTGCATTAATACACTGCCACTCAGGGCGCCATAGTATTTGCCAAGGCAGCGGACAAGCACATAAACGATTCCGATCAGAAGAATAGCAGGGTACTTGAAAACGCTGAGATCCAGCTGAGCACCTGACAGAACGAAAAAGACAGCGTAAAGCGGAGCAGTCCAGCGTTCGGAACGCTTCATGATGTCTTCAGAGAATTCACTGAGATTGCAGAATGCAGTACCCAGCATCATGCAGACCAACAGAGAGGAGAAACTGATTTCAATACCACTACCCAAAGAAATGCTGACGGACGAAAAGGCAATGGTCATAGTAACAAAAGAAATAGTCAGTGATAGGCGGTTGCTGTTTGAAAAGAAGGTCTTTTCCAAAAGAGTCAGCAGGCCACCCATTAGCGCGCCGAGAATCAGTGAGCAAACGATTTCAAGCAGTGGATTAATTATGACTGATATGATGTTCAACGCTCCACTGCTCATTTCCTGAGCGATACCGATGGATATAGCAAAAACGACCAGCCCCACTGCATCATCCAATGCAACAATGGGCAGCAGAAGGTCCGTTACTGGTCCTTTTGCTTTGTATTGGCGGACCACCATCAGCGTAGCAGCCGGGGCGGTAGCGGATGCGATTGCACCTAGCGTAATCGCAACAGGAAGTGGAAGAATGTCAGGTCCCAATACAAAGTGAAGAACAACTAGAGCTATATCGACCATAACTGTAGCAGTCAATGCCTGCAGAATGCCGATCAGAACAGCAGTCTTCCCTGTTTTTCGCAGCTGGCTCAAACGAAACTCATTTCCGATATCAAAGGCAATAAAGCCAAGAGCTGCACTGCTCAGAATGCTTACATGACTTATTTCTTCCAACGAGGAAAAGCCGATGCCGGGCAGCCCGAAACGGCCTAATGCAAAGGGGCCGACCAGTACGCCCGCGATAAGAAAAGCGGTTACATCAGGAAATTTGAGGTGCAAATACTTAAAAACACGAGTCATCATTAGCCCGGCAAAAAGCGCCATGGCGGTTGACAAAAGAGTACGCACAGATTTATAGCTCCTTATTATGAACAGTTAACCGCCGGCCTCTGGTAGAACCTGAGACCGGCGAACGACGTATATAATAGTCCTTGTATAGTGAAAAAACAAGGGGGTCAAGAAAGAAAATTTCGATGCCTTTGAAGGACTGTAAATCTGTTGCTTTTGATTGTGGAAAACCTGTTTTTCAGGTGGTCGGCAGACCGGCCATATAGCGCAGACCGCGCTCAAGTCCAACGTCCCAGAAACGCCAGTCATGGATCCCCGGCCATTCTTCATAGCATGGCGTAAAACCGTCCTTTACCAAACGTTTATGCATTTCCTGGTTCTTGCCATGCAGATAGTCTTCAGTGCCCACAGCGATATACAGGCGCGGCTTGGACTTGTCTCCTGGCCAAGCATCTGCAATAGCGTACAAATCATCTTCAGGTTTTGCTCGCAGGTCAAGCCCGGTCAGTCCCTGCAGTTCTTCACGGTTGCGGTAGATGTTTACTAGCCGCTCTGGATCCGTGAGTAAATCGAAACCGGAAGAGAGACAAATAGCACCAGCGTACCGGTCAGGATAATTCAGCGCGCATTTGAGTGCCCCATAACCGCCCATTGACAGACCGCCTACAAATGTCTTTTGCGGATCGTCTGGCAAGCGGAACATTCTGTGCATTACCTGGGGGAGCTCTTCCGTCAGATAAGTGAAATACTGCGGACCGAAAACCATATCGGTGTAGAAGGAACGCTGTACCTCGGGCATGATCACTGCATAACCGTAATAACCTGCATAACGCTCGGCACTGCTGAAACGCTGCCAGGAATCTGCGTTTTGTTTGAGACCATGCAGCAGATACAGCAACTTATCGATTTTTCGAGGCTCGCCATTAGGATCATATTGATCATAAGGAACAACCACATTGACCAGTGTATCCATTTCCATTACCTGTGAACGGATACTTGCACGAAAACAAGCCATAGGATATCTCCTTTACTTCATGGCAGCCTTGGAAAAACCAGTCAGAATGTAGCGCTGGCAGAGGAGAAACAGAATAACGACCGGAATAATTGTTACGACTGAAGCGGCCATGATCTTATTGAAGTTCATGAATTCAAGACCGGCAAACGAACTCGATATTTCTTTCAGGGCGATGGATACGGTGCGATAGTCATTGCGAGTGGTGACCATCTTTGGCCAGAAATAACTGTTCCAACCATTGATGAAAGCGATAATAGTCACTGTGATGACAGTCGGTTTACACATTGGAACCAATACATGACGGATGATTCCAAGACGTCCCATTCCATCCACGCGGCCAGCATCGATATAGCTTTCATCCACTGCTTTAAAGTTCTGCCTCAGCATGAAGATGAAGTAGGCGGAAGCGGCTTCTGGCACAATCAGTCCAGCAAAAGTATTGATCCAGTTTAAGCGTGCGACCAGAATGTAAGTGGGGATAAATGTTACCTGGATCGGTACCATCAGAGCGCCTAGAATAACAACAAATACGATGTCACGCCCAGGAAACTCACCTTTTGAAAATGCATATGCAGCTAATACGCCAATAACCAGCTGTAGGAGCGTACAAGATACGGTGCAGATGAGTGTGTTCAGAATAAAACGCCACATGGGGAATTGTGTAAAGACTGCACTATAGCTTTCAAGCTGAAAGGTTGTTGGCCAGAAAGTCGGTACTGTACGCAAGATTTCTTCGGTCGTCTTAAAGGATGAGATCACCATCCAGTATAGAGGGAAAATCATAATGATAGTGATTAGTGCGGCAAAGAAATACTGAAGTGAAGCTCTTATTCTTTTCTTTGTTCTTATGCTATGGTTCGCATAAGATGAATCAGAATTATAGTTGCTCATAACAATCTCCTTATGCGTCATAGTTTACCCTGCGGTCGGTTACATTCATTGTCAGGATTGTACAGATCAGCAGGATCAGGAAGAAGATAACACCGACAGCCGAAGCGCGGTCAACACGGTAATTTCTGAAAGCCAGGGCGTAAATCCAGTAGACGATTACGCTGGTAGATTCGTATGGTCCACCGCCAGTCAGCAACTCGACTGTCTGATACACTTTCATTGCCGCAAGGAAAGAAGTTACTCCAAGGAAAACAGTTGTCGGAGCAATTAGAGGAAGGGTAATATACCTGAATTTCTGAATGCCATTCGCACCGTCCAGTGAAGCAGCTTCAAAGTATTCAGGACTCAGTCCTTTCATGGCAGAGAGGTAGATCATCATAGCATAACCGACTGAACGCCAAACAGAGAACAGAATAACAGAAAGCAAGGCGGTGTCTGGACTGGTCAGCCAAGGAATAGGCGTGATTTTGAATGCACTTAGCGCACGATTGATAAGACCGTATTCAGTGTTGTAAAGCAATTCAAATACCATAACTGAGGCAGTCATTGTGACATATTTAGGTAGGATTACAGCAGTGCGCATGAATTTAAACGCACGACTCATACGGTCAAAGAGCAACGCCAACAGCATGCCGAAAATACAGGATGCGGCAACGTCTGCAATCGTGTAAATCAAGGTAACACGTAGGGAAGAAGAGAAGCGCTTCCAGCCGACAGAGGAAGTGAACAGCCACTGATAGTTTTTGAATGATACATAATGGTATTCACTCTTCATCAGATTCCAGTCTGTCATACTGTAACGGAAAAGTTCAACAATTGGATAATATGTGAATATCACAAAAAAGATGATTGCAGGCAAAGCACAGGAAAAATCAAAAAATTTTCCGCGGATTCGATATACACTTCTTCTGCGCTTTTTTACGAGGCTTTGTTCACTCATTACAGTTATCTCCTTTATGAATGTATCGACGCTTTTTTGAACAAGCCTGTCAATGCTTGCTCAAAAAAGCGTCGACAGCGAAGAAGGCGGTGCGCAGAACAAGGGATTCTGCGCACCGCTGAAATGCTTACATATCTTCCAGAATCTCGGCGATTTCATCACACATGAACTGCACGGTGGCTTCTACATCTTCACCATCAACGATGATACGGGCAAGGTTATCAACGATCTTGGTGCCGATATCAGACCAAGCAGGAGAAGAGGGAGAAGCAGCAAGCTCATCGAGATGCTCATACAGATGAATCAGCTCGGGATTCCCTTCCAGCCAAACAGCGCACTCAGGGCTGTTAACACAGGTGGTGGTTACAGGCAGATAGCCAGTATTCTGGATGATGATCATATTGCAGGCAGTATCGGTCAGGAAGCGGATCAGCTTGTAGCCGTACTCGCGCTGCTCGGGAGAAGCCTGAGCCATAAGGGTGAAACCGGAACCACCCAGACCGGCAATGGAGTTAACGCCTGCGGGCGGGAAGTTGACACCAAGCTCCCAACCCTTTTCCTTAAAGTTGGAGTTGTACAGATCATACAGAGCACAGGTGTGGAACACGGCGACGGTGTTTCCATCCAGGAACGCCTGACGCATATTTCCGGAAGCACCAGAGCCGTAGCACCATTTGATCAGGCCTTCTTTGGACCAGGCCTGGAACTGGTTGGCAAATGCGCGGGTCGCTTCGCTGTCGAAGCCGCTCTCGGTCATAGCGTCATCGAGGAAGAACTCTACACCAAACTGACGCATCATGGGGTTAACATAGTCAATGCCCCAGCCGGAGAACTCAGCGCCATAGCGGATGGTATTGCCGGCTTCGTCTTTCTTGGTGGCCTTGCGCAGGAAAGCATCAAACTCTTCCCAAGTGGTGGGCAGTTCGATTCCTTCTTCAGCCATGATGGTCTTGTTGTAGAACCAGGTGGGAACCAGAGAAATGCAGCCAGGCAGACCATACTGCTTTCCGCCATACTGATAGGCGGCCAACATGCCTTCAGCAAACACGCTGATGTCATCACCGTTGGCAGCGATGTATTCATCCAGAGGATAGATCACTTCGTTTTCGGCGAAAGTCATGATGTTGGTACCAACAGTCTGCTGAACAGTGGGAACAGTACCAGCACCCTGAAGGGCGGCAGCGTGAGCTGCAAGCAGCTTCTGGTTAGACTCGTTGTAGGAGCCGGCATAGACGAAGTTGACCTTTACACCGGGGTTATCAGCTTCAAACTGATGTACCAGTTCTTCCAGAGCACTACGCCAGGCGTCTTCCCAGCTGCACCAGAATTCGATCTCGACCACATCGTCTGCCATTGCGGCAGGAGCCAGCGCAGATACCAAAATCAGCGCTAGCAACAGAGCCAACAGTTTTTTCATTGGGTAATCCTCCTTTTATTGTGCAATTGTCCAAGCGCGTTGTCCGCGCTTCATGCATCCAAATTTTAGAATTATTCAACACATAAGTCAATAGATATCTATATCCCATTTTAGACAAGTGGGTATGCTTGACAGTGAGTATAGCAGGCAGTATGATAAAACTGAAGCGCGGCATATGCCGTGAGACAGGTGAATAGATGGGAGAGGTGTACATGAAAGCGGATATCGGCATGATTGGTCTGGCTGTAATGGGATCCAATCTGGCGCTTAACATGATTGAAAAAGGGTTCACTGTAGCGGTATACAATCTGGAACCTGAAGCAATCGATGCCTTCATGAAAGGGGAAGGGGCCGCACAAGCTATTCCCTGCTATGATTTGGAGACACTGGTCGCAAGCTTATCAAAACCGCGCGTTGTGATGATGATGATCCGTGCCGGATCACCGGTGGATCAGGTAATCTCACGTCTGCTGCCGCTGCTTGAACCGGGCGATATCATCGTGGACGGTGGCAACAGCAATTATCATGATACGGTACGGCGCACACGGGAACTGGCAGGGCATGGATTGAACTTTGTCGGAATGGGTGTATCCGGTGGCGAAGAAGGAGCGCGACATGGCCCGAGCCTGATGCCCGGTGGTTCTCCGGAAGCTTGGGAACGCGTGAAGCCCATTTTCCAGACGATCTGCGCCAAGGCACCGGATGGAGAGCCCTGCTGTGATCATATGGGACCGGACGGAGCCGGACACTTTGTGAAGATGGTGCATAATGGTATCGAATACGGCGATATGCAGCTGATCTGCGAAGCGTACCAGATGATGCGCGATGTGCTCGGTATGCACGCTGAGGAAATCGGTGATATTTTTGCACAGTGGAATAAGACAGAACTGGATTCTTATCTGATTGAGATTACCGCCACTATACTCAAGAAGAAAGATACGGATGGCGAACCGCTGGTAGAGCATATTCTGGATACTGCCGGACAAAAGGGAACAGGCAAATGGACGGCAATCGAAGCGTTGAACGAAGGGGTTCCGCTGACATTGATTGCTGAGGCAGTCTTTGCACGTTGTCTCTCCGCAATGAAGGAAGAACGCCTTCATGCGGCAACCTGTTACCCACATGAAAAGAAGGCTTTTAATGGTGATAAAGAAGAATTCCTGAAAGACTTGCGCCAGGCACTGTATGCAGCAAAGATCGTTTCCTATGCTCAAGGCTTTGCCCTGATGCGCAGCGCGGCAAAGGAGCATGGCTGGACTCTGAATCACGGCAGTATCGCGGCAGTTTGGCGTGGCGGCTGTATTATCCGCAGTGCTTTCTTACAAAAGATTACACAGGCATATGAAAACAATCCTAAACTGGAGAACCTGCTTCTTGACGAGCATTTTCATGCTGCAGTCAGTGCTGCACTACCTGGCTGGCGGCGCGTGGCGGCGCAGGTAATCCTGCGTGGTGTACCTGCTCCTGCGTTTATGGCCGGGTTGACCTGGCTTGATGGGTATACTTCAGCTGCTCTGCCTGCCAACCTACTTCAAGCACAGCGCGATTACTTTGGTGCGCATACCTATGAAAGAACCGATACACCACGCGGACAGTTCTTCCATACGGAGTGGATCAAATAATGCTTATTTAAACGCAACGGCATATATCCGATGCTGATGCTCCCTGAATACTCTTGAAACAAAATCTTGAATTTACTAAAGGCGCCCTGGTTTGGCTATTGTGCCATTTTCATATGGGCGCTTTTCATTCCCGCGTTGTCATGCTATAATAACGCATATTGTCCCAAGAAGGAGGAGTATTCTTTATGAAGAAAATGATTGCCCTGCTTTGCGTTGTAGTGCTGGCCGCAACTGCGGTCATCGGCGTGACGAGCGTACGCAGCAGCAATAAAATCAAAGGCCTGAATGATGATGTGGCTGCCCTGCAGAAGGCTGCGGAAGCCGATCAGAAAACGATCAAAACCCTAACGGGTGAAGCTGCGGATGCAGCCGCGCAGATTGAAGCGCTGACAAAAGAGACCGCAGACAAGGGCGCTGAACTGGAGGCTCTTGCCGGCCAGCTGACCGCGGCAGAAGAGAGCGGCGCTGAAAAGGCTGCCGAGATCGAAACGCTGACTGCGCAGGTGGATGCGCTGACTGCCGATGCTGAAGCAAAGGCTACCCAGATTGAAACCCTGACGCAGGAAGTCGCAGATAAAGCTGCCGAACTGGAAGCCCTTAATGCTCAGCTGGCTGCCGCTGAAGAAAGCGGCGCTGAGAAAGCGGCTGAAATCGAGAAGCTGACCGCACAGCTGGATACCGTGAACGCTGAACTGGCCGAAGCAAACGAAAAGCTGCAGCAGATCTCCGAGACTTTGAGCCGCAAGCCTGCTGAAGTTCCGCAGGAACATGTGTGGCAGGTCGGCGATACAGCTAACGGCTTTGTTGTGACAGATGTACGTCCGTTCGCACTGCTCAATGCAGACCTCGTGCTGTTTGAGCATGAGAAGACAGGCGCGTTGGTGATGCTGCTGGCCAATGAAGACACCAACCGTGTTTTCGAGATTACTTTCCGTACGCCTGCGGAGACCAATATGGGTGTATCTCATGTGTTTGAGCATAGCACTCTCAGCGGATCAGAAAAGTATCCGTCCCGTGATCTGTTCTTCAACCTTTCTTATCAGACGTATAACACCTACATGAATGCCAGCACTTACAACATGATGACCACCTATCCGGTGGCTTCTCTGAGTGAGGCGCAGTTGCTCAAGTATGCTGACTTCTATACAGACAGTTGTTTCCACCCTGTGCTGCTGCATGACGAATCCATCTTCCGTGAGGAAGCATGGCGCTATGTGATGGAAACTGCAGAGGATGACTTGACCCTGGCTGGTACCGTGTACAGTGAGATGCAGGGTTCCTACACGCTGCAGAGCGCGGCAGGCTTTAATTTTGATGGCACGTTATTCCCGGGCAGCACGATTGGCAACAGCCATGGTGGTCTGCCGACGGAAATCCCCAACATGACACATGCAGATGTAACGGAATATCATGCCAAGTATTATCATCCTTCCAACAGCCTGACCTGCCTGTACGGCAAGTTTGCTGATGCTGAAGCATTCTTGAAACTGTTGGATGGCTATTTCTCTGAGTATGAGAAGAAAGAATTCGTAATTGCAGATTCTAATTATAAACCCATCAATGAAGCTGTGACGGCCTCGTTTGAATACGGTGTTGAAGCTGGCTCCGATACGGCGAATGGTTCCATGATCTATTATGGCTTCGTCTGTGGAGAAAAAGACGAAGAGACCATGAATCGTCTGGATCTGCTGACTACCCTGCTCGGTAGTGACGGTTCGGTGCTCATGCAGAACCTCAAGACTGCGCTGCCTGCAGCAACCTGCGGCTGCTATGTTGAGATCACAGCACCTGAACTGGCTGTAGTCTTCTACGCTAATGGCGTGAACGCTGAAGATGCGGAACTGTTCCGCAAAACAGTGGATGATTCCTTGGCGCAGATTGCGGAAGAAGGTTTTGACCGCAACGAAGTAGATGCTATTGTTGCTGCCACTAAGCTGGATATTCTGCTCATTGGTGAAAGCAGCACGATCGGTACCTCGATAATTCCCAATATCGTATATTATTGGGCCTCTACGGGCAACGTGTACGGATATATGGATTTCATCGATGTGCTGGATCAGTTTGAAGAGAATGCTGCTAATGGTGTGTATGAAGAAACACTGCGTAGCTGCTTGATTGGCAACACGCGTTCCGCACTGACGGTAACGAGCCCCGTGCCCGGTCTCAAGGAAGAACAGGATGCTGCTCTGGCCCAGAAGCTGGCTGAGATCAAAGCTGGCCTGACCGAGGATGAGATTGCGAAAATCGTAGCAGATACTGCTGCTTACGCTAACCGTGAAGAAGAGGAAACTACCGAATATATTGCCCAGTTGCAGGCTGTGACAGTGGATACCCTGCCTGAAGAAGCACGTATCTATGAGATCAATGATACTGTCAATGCAGCGGGCAACCGTGTGGTCAATGCGCTGGCTGATGCAGACGGTGTCGGCGAAACGCTGTTACTGCTGGATGCAAGTGGTATTCCGCAGGATCAGATACATTACTTCAAGCTGTTCGTGCAGCTGATTGGTGAACTGGATACTTCCGCTCATACGCGCGGTGAACTTGCTTCTTTGATCACTCGTTATCTGTATGATGCGAACATCCGTGTATCTGTGCTTGATAATGCCGATGACAACAGTTACATGCCATATCTGCGCGTCAGCTTCTTCGCATTGGACGAGGATATGACGAACGCTTATGAATTGGTGCGTGAACTTCTGTTCGATGGTAACCTGGACGATGTACAGCGCGTGAAGGATACTGTGACTTCTCTGAAGACCAGCCTCAAGAGCAGCATTATTTCCAGTCCTTACTATATACCTCTGTACCGTGCATACGCGGCAAATGATGAATCTATTGCTTATTATAACTATGTGACTTATCTTGATTATTATGCTTTCCTTGTGGAAGCTGAGCAGCAGCTGGAAAACAATCCTGAAGCGGTGATCGCTGCCCTAAAGACTATTCGCGATTACTTTGACAACAGCACTGGTGCCGTGATTGGTTTCAGTGGAAGTGCGGAAAGTGCTGCAAACCATCAGGCCGTTGCAGAAGCGTTCCTGGCAAAGCTGAATAAGAAAGAAATCGAAGCCCAGACCTATTCCTTCCCGAAGGCAGAACATAGCGAGGCACTGGTGATTGACAGCGCTGTGAACTACAACATGGTATATGCTTCCTTTGAAGAGCTGGAGATGGAAGGCTATACCGGTGCATTGGATGCCGTTACTTCCTTGGTGAACGACAGCTTCCTCCTGCCGCTGCTCCGCTCTCAGTATGGCGCTTACAGCGTGTTCCATGGTGCATCTGATGATGGCGTGTACATCATCACCTACCGCGACCCCAACGTAAAGGAAACGTTCGATGTATATGGGCAGGTTTCCGAATTGGTAGCAGGCTTGAGCGAGCTTGATCAGGAAACCCTGGACGGCTATATCCTGTCTGCTTATGCCTATTATGCTCAGTCCACGGGTGAAATCAGCGGCGGCATGAGCGCTGTTCTGAATACCCTTGAGTGCGAGGAGCAGGATAAGGTACTACAGTACATGCGCGAGCTGAAGGGTATTACAGCAGATACAGTTGCGCAGTATGCGGATATGTATGCCAAGCTGGCAAAGAACGGTATGATCGCTACTTCTGGCGCCGCTTCTACTGTGAATGCAAACGCTGAACTGTATAAAGTGGTGCTTAATCCCTTCGGTGTGGAAGATAAAAGTGAGGCCAGCCTGCAGGACGTCAATGAGGGAGACTGGTATTATGAAGCGGTGCGCTATGTATATGAAAATGGTATGATGCAGCCTGTTGCCGAAGACCGTTTCGGCGTGGCGGATGATACAAGCATGGGCGAACTGTGCGGCGCATACTGTGCCATGCTGGGCGTTGCCAACAGCCCGGAAGAAGCCATTGCTCTGCTGGCACAGTATGGTGTTCTGACACCTGACACAACTGTGGATGAGAAACTGACCCGTGAAGACATGATCATCATGAGCTATTACTTCTGCGCACTGGTCAGCATCGAACCCGGAGAAAGCACTTTGGGCGAATACCCGGATGCTGCAGAGGCTAATCCCGAGCTGGCAGGCGTTCTTGCCTGGCTGCTGGACAATGGCTTGATGGCTGCGCATGACGGTGAGCTGAAGCTAACCGAAAATGCCACCCGTGCAGATGCGGCGCAACTGCTGGCCACACTGTACAAAATGATCTTCTAATCCTTTATCAATAATCTCAGAGCCTTCGGCATAAGCATATTGCCGGAGGCTTCTTTATGGTACGCCCGCCATGGGCAATAGCTTGGTGGTGAAAGTCCACTGCGCACTTGGTAGTAGGAAGCGCTAGTCGAAGGCAAGGGTGTCCACCGCGAGGTGGAATCTGAAGGAAGCCGGATGGCAGGGGGGAAACGATTAACCTTGCCGGGCAAAGTTTCGAGCCGACGAACAGAAATCGCATATAAGGCGGGGCAGAGCGGACGAGGCTGCCATACAAGTCGAAGTCCCATACTACCCGGACTCTGTCACGTAAATGCGGCGGCTGCATGGAATGAAGGCTATTGCACCTTAAGCGGGGAGGTCTGTGGGGAAAGCGGCGAAGGCCGTAACCCATGCCGAAAGGCATGGCCGAGCCCACAGAAGTCAGTCTGGGCCATAGTACCTGAGAAGTCGGCGAAAGCCGATGGAGGGAAGGGCCCGGCGGTTGCTGGTAATACAGCATGCAAGGAATCGGACGTGTTGAAAGCAGTTGCTCGAAAGAGGATGTCTGCTGGAGAATAGGTGAGTGACCGAAGGTATGGCAGAATCGCGGAGCGTTCCGATTTCCAATCAAACATGCTGTCAAGTGTCAGCAACTGAACCGCCGCTTGCGGGCCCGCATGAGCGGTGGTGTGGGAGGACGGGGGTTAGTCACCCCCTCCTACCCGATT
>JAFYDF010000023.1 GCA_017544935.1 Clostridia bacterium | reverse complement strand
GGTCGCGCTGCTGGACGGAGCGCAGGTCGATGACGGCACAGCTTGGGAGATAGGCTATGCCAATGCCAGGGGCATCCCTGTCATTGGACTTCGCACCGACTTCCGCCTCTGCGCTGACAGTGACGATGGGCTTGTCAACGCCATGATCCAGGGCAGCGTGGTGAGCATGTGCCGGAGTGCTGATGAGGTATTGGAGGTGCTGGGGAGGCTGGGACAGGAGATAGGTAAGGCGTAAGGACAATGGGATCTAAAAATGAAAAACTTGTAATAAAACTATTGACAAGATATCTTGTAATAAAGTATATGACAGGATGTCTGGCACATTGCCTCTCACCAAACCATTATCGGAGGATCCCCATGAATATCGCAGTAGTCGCAGCCCATGGCAAAGCCGCAAAAAACATCATAGCCGAAGCCGTCGGCAGAGGTTTTGATGTCACCGCTTTTGGCCGCAGGGAAAATGATACCCAGGCAAGCCGGTACGTACAAAAGGATCTGTTTGCAATCAGCGCGGAAGACCTGAAAGGCTTTGACTCCGTAGTCGATGCCTTCGGCGCATGGACGGAAGAGACCATGCCGCTCCACAGTTCTTCACTCAAGCACCTATGCGACGCCTTGTCGGGAACGGATACACGCCTTCTCGTGGTTGGCGGTGCCGGAAGCCTGTACGTCGATCCCGAACATACCGCGACCGTTTCTGACGCACCCGGTTTCCCTGATACTTTCAAACCTCTCGCATCGGCTATGGCGAAGGCGCTTGGCGAACTGCGTTCCCGTTCCGACGTGAAATGGACGTATATCAGCCCTGCCGTAGATTTTCAGCCTGACGGGGAAAAAACAGGCAAATACATTCTTGGTGGTGAAGAACTCACGCTCAATGAACGCGGAGAAAGCATCATCAGTTATGCAGACTACGCGATAGCCATGGTTGACGAAATCGAAAAAGGCGGCCACATTCAGCAGCGCATTTCCGTTGTCCGCGCATAATGTATCATCATGATGGAGCGGCATGGCACGCAAGCCATGCCGCTTCGCGAAGGATCCCATGCAAATAACCAGCCGCTTCACCATAGCTGCTCATATCATCACCTGCATCGACATCTTCAGGAACAGCGAGACCGTCACCAGCGCTTTCCTTGCCGGGAGTATAGGAGCCAATCCTGTCATCGTAAGGACAGTCATGGGGCAGCTGAAAGATGCCGGAATCATCCTTTCCAGCAAGGGGAAAAGCGGCATGGACCTGGGCAGGCCGCTTGAAGAAATAACCTTCCTCGACATATACAAGGCAGTGGAATGCGTCAGCGGCGAAGGTCTGTTCCACTTCCATGAGCATCCGAACATGGCATGCCCTGTCGGCAGGAACATCCATGCCATCTTGGACGGGAAGCTTGCGGAGGTCGAGACGGCCCTGGAAGAAAAGCTCGGGCAGAAGACCATGGCTGAAGTCGTGCGTGACGCACGAATCGAGATAGCGAAGCAGCAAGCTGCAAGATGAACACGGTTTGATCTTGCGCTGCCATCACCTCATCGCAGCATTGTCGGCGTGGGCATGTCCATGTCTTCACGCCTATTTATGCAGGCTGCGTCCTGGCAGATGCATGGAGAAGGCGATCACAAGGAGGCTGGCATGGAAAAGCATTTGTCGCAGGGACAGCGTCTCGACTATCTGGTAGCGGCTTTCAAGGCTGACTCCGACGATTATAAGGATCTGCCGACACCCGCGGATACGGAGGGAAAGCGGAGGATACTCAGGTCGCTGATGAATATCCGCCTGCCAGGGGCAATGCCGCCAGAAGTCCTTCACATCCAGGATGCGTATCTGAGGGAGCGGGCAAAGGAAAAAGGCATCGTGGCGGCATCGGAGATCCCGACAGTCAGAGAGGCATACGGCAGCGGCCTTGCGTTTTCCGAAAAGCTGTCCCTGTGGCAGGGAGACATCACAAGGCTCGCCGTCGACGCGATCGTGAACGCCGCGAACTCCCGGATGCTGGGCTGCTTCATCCCGATGCATGCCTGCATCGACAACTGCATACACACCTTTGCGGGAGTCCGGTTGAGAGCGGAGTGCGAACGCCGGATGGCGCAGCTCCGCAAGAAGTTCGGACCGGGGTATGAGCAGCAAACAGCCGTTCCCATGCTGACGGACGGCTATGATCTTCCGGCAGGGAAGGTCATCCACATCGTGGGACCGATCGTGCAACGCTGCCTGACAAAAGAGATGGAGCGGGATTTGGAGCTCTGCTACAGAAACACATTGGACATGTGCCTTGCCAACGGATTGGGAACCGTAGCCTTCTGCTGCATTTCCACAGGCGTCTTCCGTTTCCCGAGCAAACGGGCCTCTGAGATCGCCGTGCAGTCCGTCGTCGGCTGGATGACGGAGCATCCAACGGTCATGAAAAGAGTGATCTTCAACGTTTTCAAGGATGAGGACAAGGCGTGCTATGAGCGGATTTTTCAATGAAATGCCGGACGGCTACCGTGAGACGATCCAAAAAGGTCGTTCCTGGCTGCGTGCGACCCGCAGTGCGTTTGTCTATGGCTGCGGCAACCGTAAGGAAAACATCGCAAGGCTGGAGAAAGAACTCTGCACAGCTGATGCCATCGTGATCGGAGCAGGGGCAGGGCTTTCCGCGTCCGCAGGGCTGACCTACAGCGGAGAGCGCTTTGAACGGTATTTCTTCGATTTCATGGAGAAGTTCGGGATCCGCGACATGTATGCTGGTGGTTTCTATCCTTTCCCTGATGAAGAAACGCTCTGGGCATGGTGGGCGCGCCATATCTACTATAACCGCTATGTCCGTCCCCCGAAGCCGGTGTATGTGGATATGCTCTCGCTGGTGAGGGGCAAGGACTACTTCGTCATCACCACCAACGTTGACCATCAGTTTCAGAGGGCGGGATTTGACAAGCGCCGTTTGTTCTATACGCAGGGTGATTACGGACTGTTCCAGAGCGTCGGACCGTATCTCCGTAAGACATACGACAACGAAGGATGGGTCATGCAGGCGATGGCGGCGCAGGGATTCGTCAGAGATGGTGCCGGGGTGTTCCGGGTCCCTGAGGACCGAGCGATTGCCATGCGCATCCCTTCCGGGATGATCCCACGTTGTCCTGATGATGGCGGCCGTGTTACGATGAATCTCCGCGCGGACGAAGGCTTCGTCGAAGATGACGGCTGGCGTGCCGCGTCCGCCGCCTATGCCGTTTTTTTGAAAAAGAACGAAGGCCGGCATGTCCTTTTTTGGGAGATGGGTGTCGGAGGCAATACGCCCATGATTATCAAATACCCGTTCTGGGCGATGACGGCGGAAAATCCCGGCGCGGTGTATGCCTGCCTGAATCTCCATGAAGCTGCATGCCCTGCTCTGATCGAGGATCGGTCGATCTGCATTGATGGAGATATGGGAAGCGTTTTGGCTGAACTTGCAACGCGACTCATTAGATGAACTCACGTCAGGTCAAGCGCTGCCATAAGCCGGCTTGACGGCAACGGGCAACAGTAGATATCTTTGCCCGGCATTGCCTACCGGGTGATCAGGAGGCAGGCAGCCAATGTGAACAGGGGGCCTGTGGCGGGATAAGGTTGTGCCCACACCGGGAATGCTGGCATATTGCGCAAGGAGTTCAGCGTCCCCTCATCCGCCGATCCACTGTTCTTGAGATGCTTATCCGTTTCGTTTTCAGCCTGCGGTAAGTGCAGCGCAACAGAGGAAGCCATGCAGTTCACGAAATCTTCGAAGCTTGACAACGTCCTTTATGACGTGCGCGGACCGGTCGTCGACGAAGCGATCAGGATGGAGGAGCAGTGCCTCCATGTCTTGAAGTTGAACATCGGCAACCCGGCAGCGTTCGACTTCCGCGCGCCTGACGAAGTCGTCACGGACATGCGTGCCATGATCGCAGACTGTGAGGGCTATTCGGATTCAAAGGGGATCGTGCCGGCGCGCAAGGCGATCATGCAGTACGCGCAGCTGAAGGGCATCCCCAATGTGGGCATGAAGGACGTCTATACGGGCAATGGCTCCAGCGAGCTGATACAGCTCGCCCTCCATGCGCTGCTGGACACCGGCGACGAAGTGCTCATCCCGGCGCCGGACTATCCGCTTTGGACAGCGTGCACGAACCTCGCGGGCGGCAAGGCGGTCCACTACGTCTGTGACGAAGAGTCCGACTGGCTGCCCGATGTGGCTGACATGGAATCCAAAGTCACGGACAGGACAAAGGCCATCGTCGTCATCAACCCCAACAACCCGACCGGCGCCCTCTATCCCAGGGAAGTCCTCGAAGACATCGTCGAAGTGGCACGCAGGCACGGGCTGATGATCATGGCCGATGAGATCTACGACCGCCTCGTGATGGACGGGGAAGAGCACGTTTCCATTGCTTCGCTCGCGCCGGACCTGTTCTGCGTGACATTCAACGGGTTGTCGAAATCCCATATGGTGTGCGGATTCCGCGTGGGATGGATGATATTCAGCGGGAACAAGGACCTTGGGAAGGATTACATCGATGGCGTCAATATGCTTTCGAACATGCGCCTCTGCTCCAACGTGCCAGGACAGTCCATAGTGCAGACCGCGCTCGGCGGCTACCAGAGTGTAAAGGAATATGTCGTCCCCGGGGGAAGGATATTCGAGCAGAGGGAGGCGGTGTTCAACGCATTGAAGGACATTCCCGGTATCACGGTCAAGAAGCCGAAGGCCGCATTCTACATGTTCCCGAAGCTGGACACAAAACGATTCAACATCACTGACGACAATCGCTTCGCCCTTGACTTTTTGAGGGAGAAAAGGGTCCTCGTCGTCCCGGGGCGGGGCTTCAACTGGATGAAGCCCGACCACTTCAGGATAGTTTATCTGCCACGCCTCTCCGTGCTCAAGGAGGCAATGGCGAAGCTGGGAGATTTTTTGTCGTCATACCGGCAGGACTGAGCGGCGGACTGCTTGCTCCCCTCCACAACACCACCCGCTTCAGTCCCTGGACGAAGCATGGCTCAGGCACGTTCAGGCAATGCAAAAGCCGGGCAGCGGCAATGTGATACCGTCCCGGCTCTCGTTTTGGGGGGTGACTGCGTCAAATTCTCAGTAGTCGATCCCGTTCAACAGGCACTTCAGCTCCGCACTGTCTTTGCCTTTTACGGCGCCATAGTCCAAGAGGAGCTCCGCGATCTCCTTGTTGTGCTGCCGCACGGCTTCCATGAGAGGTGGATAGAAGCGGCGTCCGTGCCAGGTATCCCCATCAGGATCAGCTCCGGTTTCGAGCAAAATCTGCACATTCACCGGGTCTTCATTGCAAATGGCAGAGAAAAGTGCCTCCTGCATCAGGCAGTGATGATCAAATCCGGCGTCCACGAGCTTGGACATCATGTAGAGGATCATGCTTCTGTCACGGGAAAGAATTGCAGGTTGCATGGCGGAAAAACCATCTGAACTGTCCATCATTGTCAAATCTGCCCCGGCTTCAAGAAAAGCATTGGCCATCGCGATGGATCCTGTGGCTACGGCATGGAAGAACAGCGGCTCACGATCCGCTTCAGATATTCCGTTTGGGTCTGCACCAGCAGCGAAGTATTTTGGCAGCGTGGCGACATCGTTGGTCAGGATGCACTGCGCCAAGCCAGCAGCAGCTGTCACAGGGTCCAGCTTGATGGAACTTTCGTATTTGCCGTTGATGATCGCCGCTGCTTCCTCATTCGTGCGGACATGGCAGAGCGCCTTTAGCGTCCAGTCGTCGTTCATCTTACTCATCATCGTCCTTCTGCTGGCTATCTGCCGTTATGTATGATTCCGCCGACGAATTTATCGTCCCCCTCAAGGAAGACAAACATGGCAAAGCTGCCGAAGAATGTTCGCGCCTTGCTGAAGAACGCGGATTCCCACCGGACGAAGAAGGGCGAGCACCTCTATTTTTGGAACTGCGTCTACG
>JAFYDF010000168.1 GCA_017544935.1 Clostridia bacterium | reverse complement strand
TGTTCGTATAGCCCATATCAAAGAGCTTATGGGCTGCCTGCTTCGACCGATTACCGCTGCGGCAGTAAATCAGGATGATCTGATTCAGATCCGGCAGGAGTTCCGGACGTACTGTTCCAATGCTTTCGTTGGGGATCAGGATCGCGCCGGGAATATGGCCGGCATCAAATTCATCCTGTCTACGGACATCCACGATAACATGTCCGTCCTCCCGAAGCATCATTTCTTTTGCTGTTTCCTGACTGATTTGTGTATAGGTGGTTTTTGACATACTGCCGCTCTCCTTCCAGGTGTTTTGCGCCGCGCAGCCCGATAAGATCATCAGGCAGAGCAGGAATGGAATAATCATTCGTTTCATCTGAGTCATTCTTATCATATTTGAAACAGCTTTCCTGACAGTAACGTCATCAGTAAAGACTCAAGCTGATCCGCGCTGCTGGCGCAGCCCTCTTCGGCGTAGTGTCGGGCCACACAGGCAAAGCCTCCGGCATAAAATCTGGCCGCGTAGCTTCGTGTACAGGGATCAGCCTGCCGCAGGAAGCAGTCACATTCATCCATGGCCTCATAAAAACTGTCATACAGCAGATAGTCAATGTGGTTATCCACGAGAAGCTTGATGAGGCTTCGGTTCCGGAGGATATAATCGCTATAGCCCCGGCATAACCAACGCGTCACATCGCCTTGACAGGCTGTTCGCTCCGGCTCGTTGAGCTCCGGGCCGTCGCAATACCGCGCCTGTAAAGTGAACAACATCACGTTTTCCCGGCTGGTGAACAGCGTATAGAAGGTCTGCCGCGAGATGCCTGCCGCTTTGCACAGCTCACTGATAGTAATCTGTGAAAAGGACTTTTCTCCCAGCAGCGCCATCATCGCCTCAGAAACCTGTTTCTGGGATTGAAGGGCAGTCTTATTTGTTCCACAGTACATCTTCGGTCTCCCTTCGTCAGAGTGTAAATATTATAGCAAAAACCTTGACAAATGTCAAGGTTAGTATTATGATCAATACGCAGCCTTGACAGATGTCAAGGCGGTTAGGAGGTTTCAACATGGCAATGCTACCTATCTACAATATCATTGCGCTGCCCGGGGCAAAACTGTGGCTGCAAACCGGCATTTATCATCAGTTCACCAACAAGGATCCGGCCGTTGGCGAACGCGTGACGCTGCTTGCCCAGAAAGAAGAAAAAGACTGGGATCAGGCCACGGCGGACAACTTTCATCCCATCGGCGCCGCTGGCACAGTGTCCATTGTCAACGACTCAGGATTTATCTGTATTGACATACAAAACCGCGTTAACGTGGAGGAAATTTTCCGGCTGCCGGGCGGCAGTTTTTCCATGACCATCTCGCGTCGCCCGGACATGGATGATCTGGACCGGGAAGACGCCGAGCGCAGGCTTAAGGAAGTAAAGGATCGGGTATTGGCTTTCTCCAAGGGACAGCAATGGGAAAGCATGATCCGAAGCTTTGCTGCCCAATGGGATAACCTGTGGACAGTCGGCACCTCTCTTTCACCCTGGTTGGGACTGTCCGCGGATGAGCGCTATACATTGCTTTCTGAGGACAGTCTGCAAAAGCGGTTTGATATGCTGGAACGGATGCTGATGGAGGGACTGGAGCGTATCGACGTCCAGGTAGAGGCCCAGTATGCGCAAAAGGAGGACTATGAAAAGCTGTACCGGGAAAGCGCCATCAAAAAACAGATCGAGTATTTACAAAAGGAATTGGACGCCATGCACCCGGAGAACGTTTCCGAGGTTCGCAGGCTGGAGCTGAAGCTGGAAGAGGCCGGTATGAATGATGCAGCCCTTAAGGAGGGCCGAAAGGTGCTGAACCGCCTGAAGGGCGAGGGCAGCAACAGCCCGGAGGCAGGGATGCTGACCGACTGGCTGGATCTGCTGACCAGTCTGCCCTGGAAAAAGGCGGAAGCAAAGCAGATTTCCATGGACGACGCCAGAGAGGCTCTGAACGCGGAACATTCGGGACTGGACAAGGTGAAGAAGCGCATCCTCCAGCAGATCGCCGTCATGCGGCTGAAGGGCAGGCAGTCGGGCTCCATCCTGTGCTTCGTTGGAGCGCCGGGCACCGGCAAGACCAGTATTGGCGAGAGCATCGCCCGCGCGCTGGGCCGGGAGTATGTGCGCGTATCACTGGGCGGCGTGCGGGACGAGGCTGATATCCGCGGGCACCGGCGCACTTACATCGGGGCTATGCCGGGACGCATCATTGACGGCATCCACAAGTGCGGCGCAAACAACCC
>JAFYDF010000167.1 GCA_017544935.1 Clostridia bacterium | reverse complement strand
TCATGGTCCGCGGATCGAGCCCTGTATAGTAGGCACAGGTGCTTAGGGTTCCGGGTGTCGGATAGAAGTCCTGAACCTGTTCAGGCTGAACGCCCTTGTGTTTCAGGTACAGTGCCAACTGTACGGCGTCTTTCAGCGTACTGCCCGGATGACTGCTCATGAGATATGGAACCAGGTACTGCTTCATGCCCAGCTGCTCATTCGTCTTTGCGTAGAGTTCGCCAAACTGTTCATACACAGCATTGCACGGTTTACCCATCTGCTCAAGCACTGCGTCGCTGATATGCTCCGGTGCGACCTTCAGTTGTCCGCTTATATGATACTTGCACAGTTCCCGGATCACTTTCTCGCGCTCGGGATCCGCCATGATATAGTCAAACCGCAGTCCGGAGCGTACAAACACCTTCTTTACTCCTGGAATCTGCCGCATCTTGCGCAGTGTCTGCAGGAATGCTTTATGGCTGACCGTCATACGCGGGCAGGGCTTTGGGAACAGGCACTGTCGGTTCACGCAGCACCCGTACTTCAATTGTTTCTGGCAGGAAGGCAACCTGAAGTTTGCCGTCGGGCCGCCGACATCATGGATATATCCCTTGAAATCCGGGAACTGTGTCAGCATCCGTGCTTCCTTCAGAAGGGATTCCTCGCTGCGGCTCTGCACGATCCTGCCCTGATGGAACGTAAGCGCGCAGAATGAGCAGGCGCCGAAGCATCCGCGTACAGCGCTGATCGAGAACCGTACTTCCTGAAGCGCAGGCACGCCGCCTTCCTTCTCATATACCGGATGATACTCCCTCGTATATGGAAGGTCATAGACCGCGTCAAGTTCCCTTTCAGTCAGCGGCAGCACAGGCGGGTTCTGCACAAGCCAGCGCTGCGTATCCTGCATCTGCGTGAGAGTCCTGCCTCGGAACGGGTCAGCCTCGTCATACTCCATGATCACAGACTGTGCGTACGCTTTCTTGTCAGCTGTAACTTCTGCATGTGATGGCAGGACGACCGCGTCTTCAGGCGCTGTCTTGCTCATATAGCATACTCCGCGGATATTAGGTGGCTGCTCGGCCGGCATCCCGTCACGCAGCCACTGTGCGCATTCAAGAATACTCTTTTCCCCCATGCCATACATGAGCAGTGTCGCGGAACTGTCGACCAGCACGCTCCTGCGCACCTTATCATCCCAGTAGTCATAATGCGAAAAGCGTCTGAGCGACGCCTCGACACCGCCAATCAGGATCGGAAGTCCTGGATATGCTTCATGAATACGGTTGCAGTACACGGTCACCGCCCTGTCCGGGCGCATCCCGCTCTTTCCGCCCGGCGCGTACACATCACTGTTGCGCCTGCGTTTTGCTGCAGTGTAATGATTGACCATGCTGTCAATGACGCCTGCCGTAACGAGGTACCCGAGTTTGGGGCGTCCGAAACGCTTGAAGTCATCGCAGGTATGCCAGTCAGGCAGGCAGAGCATGGCGACCTTATACCCTGCCTTCTCCAGAACGCGTGAGATAATCGCGTGTCCGAAGGACGGATGGTCGACATAGGCTTCGCCCACAGCGTACACAAAGTCCGGCGCGTCCCAGCCGCGCCGGCTGCATTCTTCCTTTGTGATCGGCAGAAAGCGGTCCGCACCCGCTTTCTGCCAGCTGATCGTTTCTTTTTTCATCAATTAACCGCCTTGGTTCAGTGCGTCATAAGCCGCCTGGGATCTGTGTGCCAGATGATCATACAGCACCGCGCTCGCAGCGATCAGGAGCGCTGCCGCAATGATCATCAGGGTCATCATGCTCATGAATTTTCTGAGCACCAGTATATACAGCAGCATCGGCAGCAGTACTATACCCATGCCTGTGAACATAGTAACAGTAACGCTTGTGCTTTGCTTGATGACCGCAGTCTCATTACTGTAGTCGAAGCGCGGGAAACGCAGGTTCATCACAACCCCAAACAGTGCCATAAAGGCCGTCAGTGCCTGAGGGAGTATGAAGATCAGCACGATTTCAGGCACTGTCATAGGCAATACCAGCACGAAGATCAGCGATGCAATCAGGCCAGCCGGCATGGCGATCAACATGTGCATGTATGCCTTGGGCAGCAGTACGTCACCTGCATTCACAGGCGCGCTCTGAAGCAGCCAGAAGCTTTTCCCTTCCAGGGACAGCGAAGGTGCAGAGATGATATTGATTGACAGTGTCAGGCATTCGATCAGGCACGCGAACGGCATGATGAAGCTGGTGACGTCCGCACCGCCGGCATAGATGTTCGCTACACTCTGAAGGATTCCCTTGCCCTTGACCGCACACAGCACTGCGATGGCTACAGCCATTACCGCGCCGAGGCAGCCGTTTAGCATGTAGGACGAACTGCTGAGCAGACGGCGCAGCTCTTTCTTCGTCATAGCCCAGCGTACTGAAGAAGACTGCAGGCGTTTTGCGTGATACACGGGTTTCGAAGCACCGCGCTTCGCAGTTGCTATTGTAATGAAACTGCGCGCAAGCAGCAGGACTGCGATTGCGAACGGGATCACACACCAGGCCGCGAAGTGCAGCATCTGCAGGATATTGCCTTCAGAGATCGCCACACCAAACGCGTAGAAGGGCGGAAGCGCCTTTTCAACCGCAGCGCCGATCGCTGCACCGTTGTCCACCAGTTTTGTGATGTAGCTCTGCATATTGAAGCAGACTGTAAAATATGCGCCCAGGAAGACCAGTGACAATATGAGTGAGAAGATATTCTTATTGCGCATCCTTGAAGTGACCAGCGCGATCACGCCGCCCAGGATACATGAAAGCACCGACGGGAGCAGCGGCAGAAGGAGAGCGCAGACGACATAGGTAATCACACCGCTCACAGTGACAGTCCCGGTCATGCACGCGACTACGCCGCAGGGCAGCAGAATGATCAGTGAGAAGCCCATATTGAGCAGCAACAGAATGATGATCCTGCTTCCCACGATCGCCGAAGGCCTGACAGGCATTGAGAGCAGCAATTCGTTGTCCTTCGCCTCATAGATCAGCGACTGTGTCATGAATACAGACCCGAAGAAGCACAGCATGGTTGCCATAATCGCTGCCATGGAGAAATACAGCCAGTCCATGCCCAGCATCGCGAAGGGTTCCCGCATGATGTAAAACATCGAGCCGAACAGGAATCCGAATACCGCAATACAGTATATGGCCACAATAGCAAGCAGGAGCAGTCTCTTTTTTCCATCAGTGCCTGCCTTGCCGCGTCGCCTGTTGAGCATTGAATCCAGCAGGCCGCGCAGGCGCACACGGATCAATGTCTTAAGCATTTTCGTCCTCCGTCAGTTCAAGGAACACATCCTCCAGGGACTCATTGCCACGGACAGTCTCAGTCTCGCCGTTCGCGACCAGCTTGCCCTGACGGATGATAGCGACCTTGTCGCACAGTTTTTCAGCAACTTCCAGAACATGGGTCGAGAAAAAGATAGCACCACCTTCATCGCAGAAGGAACGCATCATCTGCTTCACCGCATGGGATGCTTTCGGGTCCAAGCCCACGAACGGTTCATCCATAAGCAGGAGCTTCGGTGCATGGATCATTGCGGAAATGACAGCCAGCTTCTGCTTCATACCATGTGAATAGGCACTGATCTTCTGTGCCAGGGCATCCGTAAGCTCCAGCGTTGCAGCATATTCGGCGATGCGCTGTTCGCGGTCGCCGGCAGGTACTCCGTATATGTCACCGATGAAGTTCAGGTACTGGATGCCGGTCAGGAACTCATACAGATCAGGATTGTCAGGAATATAGGCCAGTTTGCTCTTGCATCCCATCGGGTCAGAGCGGAGCGAAACACCGTCTACAAAGATATCGCCGCTGTCGAACTGCAGTATCCCGCAGCAGGCTTTCAGCGTAGTCGTTTTACCCGCGCCATTGTGCCCTATGAACCCATAGATCTCACCCGGCTGGATATGCAACGACAGATCGTCCACCGCAGGACGGCCGTTCTTGTTGTAGCTTTTCGTCAGATGCTCGATCTTCAGCATGGAATCATTCCTCCTTTGTTCCTGCTGGCATCATGCTAGCACGGAGATGCAAGTGCAGCAAGCACGAAGCGCTCAATTATACAAATCTATGCCTGAACTGACGAGACGGACCATCCCGTCCTCGTTCAGCACCTTATATATCGTCCGAGGTTCAAACGCCTTATCTGTCATATCCCCGTATGTCTCCTGCAGATACTCATCCGCGTTCAGGACATAAACATAATCATACCGCTTGAGCAATTCCGACCACTGTTCCGGAGACACGACCCATATGTTCACCTGGTCTATTCTGCGTTCGGCGCCCATGTGCCAGCGGTCTCGGTTTACTTCCGCATACGGGCGCGCATAATAATGGATTCCGTAATAGCTCAGGTCTTCACCCGTCTGCAATGCGAGATAGACCTTCGGGCGTTCACCGTCCGGCATCTGCGCTCCTTTACGGATGATTTCCGCGGATTCGCGGAACGGCGCTGCCTTCTCCCTGGTCTCCTGTGCTATTGTCTGGACAGCGTACTTGCCCGGGATCTGCCACGGAACCAGAATCAGCAATGCCGCAAGGACCGCGATCATAGCCGGGTTCTGTTTCCTGCCGTCTGTCCGCCAAAGTGCACATGCTGCACATACAACGAAGAGGCATTGCACCATGCTCTTAATGTACCTTCCCGCGGAGATCAGCCGCAATCCATTATACGGAGCGAAAAAGTACAGGAAAAGCATCAGAATCCCGAAAAGATATATCGCCGTGCATATTACCAGTGATAGCGAAAGCAGTATTCCGTCACGGCGTTTCACGCAAAGGAAACCCGCGCCTATGCTGAGAAGAAGCATTACTACCAGGTAAGATACCGGAATATTAAACACAGTCAGCCGAAGCGTGTCGTCAAGTACCAGGAACTGGCCGAGATTGGCAATGACTTCATGCCTGTAGCTGTCGGGAGCACCACCGGTAAGCAGCAGTCTGAAATCTGCC
>JAFYDF010000166.1 GCA_017544935.1 Clostridia bacterium | reverse complement strand
TTCCGTATGGAAGAGGATTATACGGATGATAAAGAAGAGTTCATCGATGCAGTCTTTATCGAACTCTATGACAAACACCTGATCAGCACACATTCCAATAAGCTGTACCGTACGTCACTGGTACGGCAGCATCAGATCTATTATAATGAAGATCTCGCGGTCAATGAGGACATCGATTTCGTGCTCCGCTATCTCAGGAACTGCGGCATTATCAGCGTGATCCGGGGCGTTTATCTCAACTACGTACAGCAGGAGACGGGAAAGAGCCTCAACACCACGTTCCGGCATTACGGCATCGCGAGTTCCCTTCTGGTCTTAAGGGACTGTGACGCATTGTTCGCGGATCTGGACTTAAGCGACCGGGTCTTTGACGAGATGAACATCCGCCTGCTCCTGCACATCTGTTCCTTTGCCGGCCTGATGTATTACAGAAGCGGCTACAGCGACGAAAAGAAGATGGAGGAGATCGCGAAGCTCTGCGATCATCCGGAATTCCGGCAGCTCCTCATTGATACGAAACCGCGCGGCCTGAAGCAGATGACGGCACATTTCCTCCTGAAGCACCGTATGGTCCGGCAGTACCACATGATGTGCAGACTGCTTTACGGGCGGTTCGCCGCAAAGGCTTCCCTGCCGCATTATAATAATGAAGATGAGATCGACGACGGCTACTGGCTGCTTGATGAAGGTGAAGATTCGGTACAGGATCTGGAGCTGTATGACGGGATCGACACTGCCCTGATCCGCGCGGCTGTCTATGAGGAAGGTCCGCAGAGATACGAAAAAGGGGCGTCGGAAGTGACGATCCATGATATGGAACAGCTGAAGCAGCTCCTGAAAGATGACCAAAAATCAGAAGGAAAACTTTAAATTTGTGTAAGAGAATATTCAAGAACTTAAATTCCAGATGTGATATAGTAGGAAACGTCAAAAGGATATACGAGGATATATGTGACCACTATCACTATCACGGATGAAAGAATAATCAGGAGGATTTAGTAACAATGAAGACAGGTTTAAAGAGAATTGCAGTTATCGCTATGGCCGGCGCACTTGCGGCAGGAACCGCATTTTCTGCATCAGCAGCCTCCATTGCTAACGGCCAGTGGAGCCAGGGCACCGGTGAGCATGCAAATGACTGGTGGTTCAAGCTGAATGAGGAAGGAACTTCCTTCCTTGCCAATACATGGTACTGGATCAAGGACGCCGACGGCGTGATCAGATGCTATTACTTCGATCAGAACGGCTGGATGGCTACTGACTGTGTGCTGGATGATGGCGCAGTCGATGCGAACGGCCACTATATCGAGAACGGCCAGGTCGTTACTGCAGATGAGAGCAAGGACTATGCTACCGCAGTTGACTTCGCTGCAATGAAGGTCGTACAGGCAGCAGCTGCCACCCCGACCTATGCAGTAGCTACCGCAGCAGGAGCAGTAGGAAATCCGGATGCGGCTACCAACGTATCCGCAGCAGTGATCAAGGCTAAGAGCGGCGCAAAGGCCGGCGGCGGCTTCAAGAACCCGATCAAGTCCAGCGGTCTCGGCGACAGCCCGGTCAACGCAGCTTTCACACAGGAGTATGCTAACTCTTCGATCAGCGGCGCTACCGTTTCCAACGGCTGGGCACATTACACCATGAACACCGGCAAGGTCGCTACTATTGAGAACACCGGTTCCGGTACCGACTGGTATGTATATAACGGTGAGGCTGAGCTGATCTGCACCTATATGCCGATCAACAAGTATACCGCAGGCAACACCAGCCTCGATTCCTTCGTCGCTTCCTACATTGCAGATGCAAGAGGCTTCAAGGGCGGCGTAAACAGCGGCGCAGTCAACCTTGGCGCATTCAGCTTTGTCAAGCTTACCAAGACTCTTCCGACACCTTACGGCAACATGAACGACTACTGCTACATCCGTCAGATCGATGGCACCAACTATGTCCAGATCCTGACAGTTGAGCGTAACGGCGACAACTACGACTTCTCCGATGTACTCGCTACCATGGGAAGGATCTAAGGTTAGAACACGAACACATTATTATAAGTATTCAGAGGCAGTTCGGAAACGGACTGCCTTTTTCTTTTCCCGAAAGATGCTGCCTGCAGCTGTCAGTCATTTTAGAATTTTGTTCTGTGTTTCTGCGGGCGTTAACCGCTCTGTCATGCATTTTTAAAATTTCTCTTCCCTTTATTCCACTGGTGTGTTATTATGTTAAAGCATAATCAGGGTGAACTGTACCCTGGATAACGAATTTGGAGGAATCAATTATGAAAAAGTTACTTTCAATAATCACGGTGTTATGTATGCTGTTCGCGCTTTGTGCATGCGGCGAATCATCTTCTGCGGCATCTTCTACGACCGCGGCCCCGGCGGAGGAAACGTCCGCTGAAACGGAGGC
>JAFYDF010000022.1 GCA_017544935.1 Clostridia bacterium | reverse complement strand
TTCCAGCGTGTAGGCGATTGCAACGATCTCTTCTTCAGACAGAACATCCAGATTGATGGCAGCGGGAACAAAACGGTTGAAGGAGACGGAAACGCTGTTACCGGCTTCATCCTTAACAGCGGCGGTCAGCACATAGTTGACTTCCTGGGGGTTGTTCTCATCCACATCGATGATGACCTTGCCGCTCTCTTCACGGATGACCTGGATGGTGTCGGAATCAGTTGTCCATTCGATCTCATAGACCTTGTCTTCGATCGGGATAGTGCCGATCAGCTCGTAGTCCTTGGGGGTGGAGGCGGGCTTATTCTTGTACATCAGGTTGATGATGCTCTTGGAGTCAGCAAGGTCATCAGCCATGGCTACGCTCAGCGCCAGGCACAGGGCCATCAGCAAGGCGAAAGCGACGATCAGTTTTTTCATAATTATAGCTCCTTTTGTTGATCATTCTTGTATGGCAATGCCGTTCAGAGAGAAGACTTTGATTTGATAATCGCCGTTGTGTACTTCCACGATACCGCGGACACTGACGGTTTTGCCCAGGAAGGCGTCGCACGTCAGCAGGGTATGGTTTTGGTCGTATAGAGCAACGGTATATACCGTCACCTGAACTCCGGAGTGCTCACAAGTAAGCGTCATTGCACCATAGGAAGAACTGCTCTTGTTTTCGTTTTGGTATGCACTTATCACAGTAAGATGCTCCATGGCGATGGAAGTATCCAACACGAGTGCGGGATAAACGAAAGTGAGTGAACCTTCCTCAGTTTCAACGGTTACCTGGCTGTTGAATGCTTCGGCACTGGTCAGCGGGTAAGATGGAGCTAGCCCCGTATTGCGCAGCTGCAGGTTATCGGGATGCGTGGGATCCATAGCCCAGTAAGTAAGGGATGTAATCTCATAGATCCCACCGTTTTCATAATACTGCATCGTGCCGACGATACGCACCTCATTGCCGGGCACCAGGATGCTTAGTCCCGGGCCGGTAAAACTGCGGCCGTAATAGACATACATGCCGTAGTGACGGTCGGTTTCCGCATCAAAGGATTCCACATATACGCTATTGCTTCCGCTGCCGATAATTACTGCGTCGAAAGCTACCTTTTGTCCCTCATAGCGCTCAGGGTGCAGACGAAGTTCCTTCACAGTCACTTCCTGTATGTTTCCGTAGCTGTATTCAGGATCGGGATTGTCGCTCCATAGGCACAGTTTCTGTTCCTTAGCCTGGGCTAAGGCAAGCGCGCAGATTTCGCCATAGCGGTTGTTGGTATTGTTGATGCGGGCAAGACCTTGCTGCAGCAGTTCAATATTCAGGTTGCGATAAGGTTCTGTTTCACTGTTCCGGTACCAGACCCATACCAGATACCGCCCGCCAGTAGTATCGGGGTTCCACTGATTGGTATCTGATTCGATAAGGATCGAGGATGCACCGCTGAGCTTTTCCTTAGTAAAGCGGGAAGCTGCCTTACCCCAGGCGTCTACACGACCCGTGGATTCCGGCGTATTGATGCCCAGATAGCGGGCTCGCAGCACACCGTTTTCTACCATGGTTTCAGGCACGGAAAAATGCGTAGTGTCTCCGTCCACGAAGGCGATTACAGTTACCTCCTGCTTCAGGGTATCAGACGCAAAGTCCGGCTGCATGACGGCGGCATAGTCAGCCACAAGCATGCCTTCTGCCAGGGCAATACAGCCCAGGCACAGCAGCAGCGCAATGATCAGAGCAGCGAAATTTGTTTTCATAATGGATTACCGGCTATAAACGCACTCTTTGACAGCGGCTTCAAAGTATTCCAGGATCTTGGCGTCTACGTCCTCGCTGTCCGGAATGCTGAAGCACTTGGCAAGCAGCTCTCCGACCTGGTCACGGGCGGTGGAGGAGCCGTTGAAGGCCGGGCTGGTGTAGTAGGCGTCAACCTGCTCCAAGCAGATCTTGGCGCTCAGAGCGGTCGTATGCTCGCCATACCCGCCGGCATTGGCCAGATGCTCGGCATAGATAGGATTGTCAATAACGGACTTGATGACGGGCACATAGCCGGAAGCGATGGAGAATTCCGCCTGGAATTCTACGCTGGTGGTCAGATACTTGACGAACAGCCAGCTGGCGGCTTCTTCCTGGGCATTGGCTTTCTTGAAGATGCAGACGCTGGGACCCTGAGAGATGACCCTGGGATTGCTGGGATCAGCCTGCGGGATGGTGGTGATGCCAACCTCAAAGGGAGCTACGCCGTCCTTCGCAGCGGGGGTCTGATGGCTTGCACCAGCGGAGGAACCGATGGTCATGTAAATTTTCTTGGAATCCGCGACAAAGCGGCCGGAGGTATAACCGCCGTTCAGTTTGTAGGTGATAAGCAGGCCGTCCTGATACCACTCGCGGAAACGCTTTACGAAATCACGGTTGGTTTCGTTATTGAACAGGAAGTAAGGATCTTCTGCTACGGTATAGTCGCTCTTCAGCTGCTCGGTCATGGTGATGAACCAGTTGCTCTCACTGTCATAACCGATGGGGGTGCTGTCGGGATCGATCTCGATGATCTTCCTGGCAACTTCATCCATTTCATCCCAGGTGGTGGGTACCTGCAGACCGTTTTCGTCGAAGAAGGTCTTGTTGTAGTAGAGTACTTCGGTGGACTTGGAGAAAGGCATGGTGTACATCTTGCCGTCACCGAACTGCAGGCCTTCGTTGTAGTAGCCTTCGATGAAGTCGGCCTTCTGTTCCGCAGTCAAGCCCATGATCTCGGTCGTACCGTCGGCCCGGGTGACTTCAGCGGTGCTGTCAATGAAGTCATCCAGGGTGCGCACGGCCTTGAACAGGTTGTACAGAGCCACATGATCGGGATAGCAGTAAGCGATGTTGGGCTGGCCGTTGACGGTGATTTCGGTCGCGATCTGGTCACGCACATCGTCATAGCTGCCTACACTGGTGTAGTTCACCTTGATGTTGGGGTAAAGCTCCTGGAAAGAGGCGATGTACTTTTCCAACACCGGGGTCAGGTTGGTGCCCATGGTGTTATAGAAGGTGATGGTTACCTCCGATCCGTCATAGGCGGGACCTTCTGCCATGGCGGGAGTCAGAGCAAGCGCCAGGACAAGAACGAGAAGAATGGATACGAGCTTCTTCATGTTGTGTTTTCCTTCCTTTCGGTTTATTGAACAGTGTTTATGTAAATGGCTTGGCCATTTAACCCTTGATACCGCTGCGGCTGACACCGGCCATGATGTACTTGCGCAGGAAGATGAAGACCATGAACAGCGGTGCGGATACGAGCGCGACAGCAGCCATCTGTACAGGATAGTTGACTTCGCCTGAGGTATCCTTGAAAGCGTTGCGCAGACCGTTGGTGACCAGACGATGCATATCGTCGTTAGCGACCAGACGCGGCCAGATATAAGAGTTCCACGCGCCCATCATTTTGAGAATTGTGATGGAGATCAGCGTAGGCAGTGCCAGCGGGACCATGACCTTCCATAGATACTTCCAGTCGCTGGTGCCGTCCACTTTGGCGGCCAGGTACAGTTCATTGGGAATCTGCAGGAAGTTTTGCCTCAGCAGGTAGATATAAAATACGCTGACTAGGAAAGGAACAATCAGGGCGGTGAACGTATGCGTCCAGCCGAACGAATTTACCGTGATGTAGTTGGTGATGGTGAACAGTTCACCGGGGATCATCATTGTGCCCAGCAGTGCGGCGAAGAGCAGATCTTTGCCCTTGAAGTCCAGCCGCGCGAAAGCGAAGGCAGTGATGATCGTGATGAACAGCGACAACAGTGTGGAGACGATACCTACATACGCAGTGTTCAGGAACAGACGACCCAGGTTAGCGGTCGTGAAGGCATCCCTGTAGTTGCTCAGCAACAGTGTCTGTGGCCAGAAGGTCGGCTTGCTCATGCGGTATTCTGCCAGGGACTTAAGAGAAGAGATAACCATCCAGTAGAAGGGGAAAAGTACAACCAGCGCCATGAACAGCAGGAAGGCATAGATACCGACTGTTCCCAGTGTATGGCCGATGTTCTGTTTGCTGGTGGTCCTTTTGAGATCTCTGGATTGCATGACCTTTAAGGTTTGCTGGGACATATGCATCCTCCTCTCAGTAATGGACACGCTTCTTGCTGACCTGGAGGTTGATCAGGGTCACGACAAGAATGATTGCAAACAGAATCAGAGCGGCAGCGCTGGCACGGCCCTGATGGTACTGCTCCAGCGCTTCATAGATGAATCCGACCATGGTATTCAGGCGTCCGGGGGCGTGTGCGGGGCCAAGTGATTCGCCGAAGATACCAACGATACTGGTGTATTCCTTGAAACCGCCGATGAAACCGGTGATTACGACATATGCGATCATGGGGGAGAGCAGCGGCACGGTGATACGCCAGAGCACGCGCCAGCGGGGCGTGGAGTCGACCTTGGCAGCCTCGTAGTACTGCTTGTTGATGCTCTGCAGGCCGCCAAGCAGGATGAGAATCTTGAAAGGCAGCGCGTTCCACACGATATAGATGATCAGTACGATCATGTTCGCCCAGTAAGATGAGCCGGTATTGATCCAGTTGACGTAGTGGCCGCCGAAGAATTCGATCACATTATTGATGATGCCCAGGGTGACGATGTTTGGACGGCGAGTACCCACACTGCCTACGATATTGAACATGGCAGCAAACACCATGCCGATGGCGATGCTGTTGGTCACATAGGGCAGGAAGAAGATCGTCTGCAGCGTTTTCCGCAGGGGTTTGATGGAATTAAGCGCCACTGCCACAAGCAGAGCCAGCAAAGTGGAAATGGGCACTGTGGCCACGCACAGGAGCGCGGTGTTTTTCAGACAGGTCAGGAAATTCTGATATTGGGCAACCTTGACGAAGTTGCCTATGCCGAGACTGAACACCCGATCGCCGCCCGATGCGGCGGCAATGCTGTAATCTTCCAGCAGGGCCATGCGCACGGTATTAACGATAGGCCATACGGTGAAGACCAGCAGAAGTGCGATGGCTGGCGACAGGTATAGCCAGGCTTTCCATTGTTGTTTGCTTTCTACCATATCACTTCACCTCAAAGCGGAGACGTTCTTCGTTGTCCTTGCTGAAAATGAAGATCTTGTGGGGCTTGATGGTGTAGCGCACGCTCTCATTGCCCAAGTCGAAGCGGTTGTCTGCATTGATGATGGAGCGGACCAGCGGATTGACAGAGGCGGGATGCGTAGATACTACGCTGACGTCACGGCCCATGACTTCCACGTTGACGGGCTTGCAGACGAGCGGGCCGTTGTCATCCAGCACGAAACCTTCGGGACGGATGCCGACAGCGACTTCCTGATCAGCTACGCCGCCGATCTCCAGGACGGCGTCTTCTCCGACATAAAGCTTTCCGCCCTTGACATGGCCATCGAACACGTTGATGGGAGGAGTTCCCAGGAACTTGGCAACGAACAGATTGGCAGGATCATCGTACACATCCTGCGGCTGGCCGATCTGCTGCACGACGCCCGCTTTCATGACTACGATCATATCGGAGATACTCATAGCCTCTTCCTGGTCGTGCGTGACGAACACGGTAGTGATGCCGGTCTCCTTCTGGATGCGGCGGATTTCTTCGCGGGTCTGCAGGCGCAGACGCGCGTCCAGGTTGGACAGCGGCTCGTCCAGAAGCAGTACGCGCGGCATCTTGACCAGTGCGCGGGCGATAGCTACGCGCTGCTGCTGACCGCCGGACAGTTCACTGGGCTTGCGGTCGAGAAGCTGCTCAATCTGTACAAGTTTGGCGGCTTCATATGCGCGCTGCAGCATCTGTTCCTTGGTCATCTTGTCTTCGCCCTTGAGGTTCTGCAGGGGGAAGAGAATGTTCTGCTTGACTGTCATGTGCGGATACAGTGCGTAGTTCTGGAAGACCAGACCGATGCCGCGGTTCTCCGTGGACAGTTCAGTTACATCGTCGTCGCCGAAGAAGATTTTTCCGCTGGAGGGCTTCTGCAGGCCGCTGATCATGTACAGCGTCGTGCTCTTGCCGCAGCCGGATGGACCGAGCAATCCGATCAGCTTGCCATCAGGGATTTCAAAGTCGAAATCACTTACGGCGACGACTTCCTCGTCAGATTTCTTGTTGCGGCTGGGAAAAATCTTTGTCAGGTGCTGCAGGACGATTTTCATACGCTTCCCTTTCTTTCCTTAAAGATTTCAGTATGTTTGATGGGCTACTGCTTCTCTGTGCGCTTTTTCTTTGAACGCGATCATTTCCTCGCGGGAATCGAATATCATCTGGCTGGCATAATCGATGACGACGGTATCCGCCAGCAAATCATGGATCAGGGAATTTGTTCGCGTGGTGATCATGACCACCAACTGTACGATCAGAATCAGGCCAAGCACGATGGGGCCTACGATGCCGATTGTACCCCAGTAAAGCATAAGCACGATCAGTACGGGAATCATAATCTCGATGGCATACTTGCCCAGAATTGTACGTATAAACAGTGAGACATTTGAAATCTTGACGCCTTCGGTGCGCATGAGTCCGAGACCGAAGATCTTTTTACCGAGAGTACGTCCGCTGCCCAGACGCATTGGAATGAAGAATTCCAGACATAGGCATGATGCAAGGAGACTGAAGGAGGTAATCAGCAGCGTCAGCTGGATCAGGACGTTATAGGCACGGACCGCTTCGGGATCCTGACCGATCGCCTGATAGGCGGCATTGAGCTTTTCAACTTCTTCAGGCGAGAGTGCTTCATACTCAGACAGCGAAATATCAAAAGCGACGCCGTATTCTTCCCCGTAACGGGCATAGGCGTCGTTCAATTTGTTGTTCCAGTTGTCATAACGGAGTATCATGGAGAGAAGCCAAGCAAACAAAACGGCCAGGATCCCAAGAAGGATGCCGTCAAACAGAAACGCTGAAATGCGCTTCCACATATTTGCTTTCTGCAGATCGTAAATCATGCTGCGGGCAGATCCTCCCAACACGGCACAGCCGTATTTTGGCGGCCGATCTTACCGTAATATTATATACTGCCCATGGGTCAAAAATCCACATTGTCACGAGATTGTTGGAAAATTCACAAATTCGAAATATGCCGTAATATCTGCAAGGATCATTAGCGCGGCAGCCATTGCGGAGGTGCTTCGGGCGCATCTTCGCCTTTTGCAATGATCTCGAGTGCGCGGCGTGCAATGTCCGCATCATAACCATGTCGAGCGAGCATGGCGAGCGTACGCTGGTATAGTTTGCGGTCGAAATCTCCCCGAGTGCGGCCGAGAAAGCGCCCTGTCAGACGTACTGCATCGGCAAGCTGCTCCTCGTCGGGAAGCTTCGCGACGGCCTCCCTTGCAGTTTCCTTGTCCACACCGCGGCTTGTCAGTTCGCGCTGCAGACGGGCACGGCCATGGCGGTGCGCACGGCTCTGAGCCCACTCGTTAGCGAAAGCTTCATCGTCGAGCAAACCTTCTGCGTAAAGGCGTTCGATCACGCGCTGAATGCATACAGCTGGATATCCTGTGCGCGAAAGATGCGTGCGGATCTCACCCTCACTGCGGCTGCGCAGGCTCAGCATGCGCACGGCGCTGTCCAATGCGTGGGGATACCCGCGCCGGATGACCAATTCTTTAAGAAGCAATGGTTCAATTACCTGTCCGATGCGGACCGGGTGCTCGCGCAGCAACGCAACCGGGACCCGCAGTTTATCTCCACTCTCGAGGTAAAGTGTGGCGCATCCCTGTGCCTTTTTGATCTCAAGTATCTTTTCCATCTAGCACCAGCCGAATCATATTGATGTTGATATCTGCCATCACGCCTTCACGCGCTTCAGAACAGCCGCTTGTCAGAAGTACGACTCCCCGGTCTGCATCAGGATCATAGAATAACCCATGAACAGCGCCGTAAGCGAGTCCCTGATGCCCATAGAGCGTCTGAGGTACGATGCCGCGCACAATGAACGTGCTCAGCCCCATGCTCAGATGTACATCACGTGCGCCGAATGAAGCAGCCTGACGGCGCATGGGAGCGTATCGCGCACGCATGAGCTCACTGCCAATTCGGGCGAGCCCGGGAGCACTGATGTACAGATTCCCCTGCGAAAGCAGATAATGGTGTTCCGGATCGGGACCGGGAGGCGGCAAGGGCAGACTGTGACGCGCGACTGCATCCAGAGCGGGTGCCTTGTGCGGCGGCAGTATGCGGTAGGCGTTGGCAATTTCTGATGTGATATTCTGTGCATAGAAGGATGCACTGACACCCATCGGAGCAAAAAGTGCCTGCTGCATGATTTCATCAAATGACTTGCCCAGCATGCCCTCCATAGCACAGGCAGCAATGCCTGCACCGAAGTTTGAGTATGTAAAACTTCCCGGTGCATCTGTGTATACGTCCTGCTTGAGCAACTGTGACAGCGGCCTGTTGTCCGTGCAGGAAGCGATATAAGCAGGGCCATCCTTTATTCCGGCTGTGTGTGAAAGCAGCATTCGCAGCGTGATAGGCAGATCGGGCTTGTTCGGATGCCGCAGCGGACAGGGAAGATATGGGGAAACATCCGTGTCCAGATCGATATGTCCGGCTTCCTGCAGACGCCATGCAGCCATAGCAGTCAGGTGCTTGCTGATCGATGCAGTACGAAAAACAGTTTCTGCCGTCACGGGCATTCCCGGAGCGGCGTCGCCATACAGGCAGAGGCCGGTCATCCCGTTCGCATCGAACAGCGCGACCGCAGCACCAACAGCATGTTGCTTGCGCAAAGCTTTAGACAGTTTTACGCGGAGCGCGTCCGGAATGTTTCCGATAAAGGAGCACTCACGCTTTGGCTGTGGAATACAGCCCAGCACCAGACGATAGGCTATGGCTTTCGCCTTGGTCATAGGGCACCTTCCTTCCTTTTACGAAGCAGCAGGAGCAACCCCGCGCTGATACACAGCAGCAGACTGAGCGCCTGTGATACGCGGACCGGTCCTAGCATCAGGCTATCCGTGCGCAGCCCTTCGATGAAAAAGCGGCCAATGCCGTACCACAGCAGATATAACAGAAACAGGCTTCCCGGGCGTTGCAGCTTTTTGCGCAGCAGCCAGAGCAGCAGGAAACCAAGAAAATTCCAACAGGATTCATAGAAGAATGTCGCCTGGTGCCACTGCCCGTCAGCTTCAACTGCCACGGGAAAGAACTGCCAGCGCGGATCGCTGACTACTTCCCCATAAGCCTCACCGTTGAAAAAATTGCCCCAGCGGCCGATCGCCTGACCGAGGATCAGGGACGGCGCGGCGATATCCAGAAGCGTAGCAAAGGAGAGCTTCTTGAAGCGGCTCATCAGAAACAATCCGAGCACGCCGCCGATTACACCGCCATAGATCGCCAATCCTCCCTGCCAGAAATACAGGGCAGAAAGCGGATCGGCGGCATAGTGATCCCAGCGGAAGATCACGTAATAAATCCGGGCACCGATCACTGCCAGCGGAATGGCAATGAGGATCATGTCCAGACCAGTATCCTGAGGAAGTCCGCGGCGCCGGGATTCACGCTGGCATAGCAGGGTGGCAAGCAGGATTGCAAACGCGATCAGAAGCCCGTAGACCGGTAGAACACCAAACAGCCTTGCTCTCATTTTGTTGCGGCAGCATCAACGGTCTGCAACCACTCACGGATGGGAAGATGCTGAGGACACTGGTCCTCACACATACCGCACTGGACACAGCGGGAAGCATCGCACTCTTTCTCAACCATGCTGGTATAACGGCGGTGCAGACGATTGGCATCGTCATACATGCAGGAAAAATTATACAGATCGAATATGTCTGGAATGGCTACGCCCTGGGGACATGGCTGACAGTAGGCACAGCCGGTGCAGCCGATCGGCATGCGGCGTTTATAGCCCGCACGAAGACGCGCAATGAGACGTTTATCTGTATCTGTGAGACCGCCGACACGCACATGTTTAAAGATGCGCAGATTATCTTCCAGCTGCTGCTCATCACTCATGCCGGAAAGAATCGTTGCTACTTCAGGATAGTTGCCTACGAAGCGGAATGCCCAGTCAACAGGCGTGCGCTTTTGGGGATAGCGGTCCATGATGGCACGGATATCCTCCGATGGCCGGGCTAATAAACCACCGCGCAAGGGCTCCATGATGACGAGAGGGACTTTGCGTGCCCTGGCGAGCCGGATTCCGGCCAGACCTGCCTGATCGCGGATATCCATATAGTTGAACTGGATCTGAGCCATCTGCCAGTCATATGAAGTCATGATTTCGCGGAAAACAGGATATTCATCATGAAAAGAGAAAGAGGGATAGCGGATGCGTCCGTCACGGACTGCGCTATCGAGAAACTCACATACACCCAGTGCCTTCATTTTTTCCCAGCGGTCCTTGCTGAGGGCATGGATCAGATAGAAATCTACATAAGGGGTCTGAAGCTTTTTAAGCTGCGTATCGAGCAGCTTGTCCATGTCTTCACGCGTCTCTACCGCCCAGCAGGGAAGCTTGGTAGCCAGCTTTACACGTTCCCGATAACCATCAAGCAGAGCTCTGCCGACGATGTTTTCGCTTTCACCGTTATGATACGGCCATGCGGTGTCCACATAGTTAACACCTTCGTCGATGGCATGACGCAGCATTGCAATGGCACGCGGTGAATCAGGGATACGGTTTTCGCCATCCTGTACTGTCGGGAGACGCATGGTGCCGAAACCAAGACGTGATACTTTAAAACCGAGCTTGCCAAAAGGCACGTACTGCATATCGATCCGCTCCTTGTCTTTTTTTGAAGTATACCATAAATAACACTTGAAAGGAAGAAGAGAATATATGATAATATATTAATCAGAAGTTTGTTTTTTGTACTGCTTTATGAAGGAGGCGGCAAGCGGGTGTATCAGGCGCTGTATCGGAAATGGCGTTCGCGTACTTTTTCGGAGATGGTGGGTCAGGAGGCGGTTATCCGTACGCTGCGGCATCAGGTAGCCAGCGGCCGGATTGCCCATGCTTATCTGTTCTGCGGCAGTCACGGTACAGGCAAGACGAGTGCAGCCAAAATCATGGCTCGTGCCATCAACTGCCTGCACCCGGTAGACGGCGATCCCTGCCTGGAATGCGAGAGCTGCCGTGCACTGATGGAGAATGCATCCCTCGATGTCTTTGAGATGGACGCGGCCAGCAACAGCCGCGTGGAAGAGATCCGCGACCTGCTTGAGAAAGTGGAATACCCGCCGCAAAACGGCAAGTATAAAGTATATATTATCGACGAAGTGCACATGCTTTCCAATGCTGCTTTTAATGCACTTCTTAAGACGCTGGAAGAGCCGCCTTCCTATATGGTGTTTATTCTCGCGACTACAGAACCGCAGAAACTGCCTTCCACGATTCTCAGCCGCTGTCAGCGCTTTGATTTTGGGCGTCTGACAGAGGAACAGATGATCAGCCGTATGAAGACAGCAATCCCGGAATTGTCAGAAGCTGAGCCTGCTGCGCTTGAGCTGATTGCGCGTTCCGCCGATGGCAGCATGCGCGATGCGTGGAGCTTGCTGGATACATGCATGGGCTCGGGAGAAAAACTGACGGAAAAGCTTGTGCGTGAAACACTGGGAGCGGCGGACAGCAGCATATTGTTTGAGCTTGCGGATACGCTGGCAGCTGGAAACGGGACCCAGGCTCTGAACGAGATCGATGATATCATGCGCGCTGGATGTGATGTACAAGTGTTCCTGCGTGACTTCGGTGCTCATGTGCGCACAGTGACGGCTTTTAAGCTGGGCGCACGCTCGGCGGAGGAAATGACCGGCGCCAATGCGCAGCGCTACCGTGAGCAGAGCGAACAGATTTCACTGCCCAGATTAATGCGCATGCTGGAACTGGCTATGCAGGCCGAAGCTGATACACGTTATGCGGCATCTCCGCGGTCTGTGCTAGAACTGTTTGCGCTTCGCGCATGCCGTATGGCGGAAGGTGAAGATGTGCAAGCGCTGGCAGACCGGGTTGAGGAGCTCAGTCATCAGCTGAACCTGCTGCAGAAGAATGGTGTTGTCATTCAGAAGGCTGCACCTGTACAGAGCACAGAAAAGATGGACGAGAAGAAAGAAAAGAAAAGTCCTTCTATATCACAGAAGCTGCCATCTCGTGGTTCCGGCGCTGACGCACAGACACCTGCGGGAAAACGTCCTGCGGATGTTTGGAATGCCGCACTCAAACGTCTTGCCAAAGAAGCGGTTGCTGTCTATGCGATCGTGAATCAGGGACGTTATGGAGGATATGCGGATG
>JAFYDF010000165.1 GCA_017544935.1 Clostridia bacterium | reverse complement strand
TTGTGAAGTTGCTGGAGTATTTCAACGGCGGAAACATATGGATCGTTGACATCGATCTGGAGAAGTTCTTCGATACAGTACCGCAGGATAGGCTGATTAGCATCATTAACCGTACAATTCATGACGGAGACACGGAATCACTGATACGTAAATATCTCCAAGCCGGAGTCATGGTCAACGGAAAGTACGAAGATACGCCGACCGGAACCCCGCAGGGAGGAAACCTGTCGCCATTACTCAGCAACATTATGCTGAACGAGCTGGACAAAGAGCTTGAGGCCAGAGGACTGAAGTTCACCCGGTACGCAGATGATTGCGTAATCGTGGTGGGCAGCAGTGCGGCGGCTAAGAGGGTCATGTACTCCACTACCGACTGGATCGAACGCAAACTGGGATTAAAAGTGAATGCAGAAAAGACCTGTATCACGAAGCCTACAAAGCTGAAATATCTCGGTTTCGGATTCTGGAAGAACAAGGAAGGTACGTGGGGAGCCAAACCACACCAGAAGTCTGTGACGAAATTCAAGCGTAAGCTGAAGGAACTTTGTTGCAGAAGCAGGAGTGTCGACATGGATTACCGGCTGAAAAAGCTTAATGAGGTTATTCGCGGATGGATCAACTACTTTGCCATGGGAGACATGAAGAAAGCCATGCAATCGATAGACGAGCATTTGCGAACGATGATGCGAGTGATTATCTGGAAGCAGTGGAAAGTGCCATCCAAGCGGAGATGGGGACTGTTGAAGCTTGGCATACCAGAATGGCTTGCAAACAAGACGTCATTTTGGGGTGATCATTACATCTTTGTGGCGACAAAATCTTGCTTGAAACAAGCAGTTTCCAAAGAAATACTGACCAGGAGAGGCCTGGTCAGTTGCCTGGATTACTACACGAACCAACATGCTTTGAAATTGAACCGAACCGCCGGATGCCGAACGGCACGTCCGGTGGTGTGAGAGGAGATCTAATCATCTCCTACTCGATTTTCAGGGAGAATTACTTGATCTGAGTCTGACTGCCGCGGGGAGCACCGTATGCTTCCGCAGTGATTGTGCCGTTCAGTACTTCGGCGATGTAAGCCATTACAGCTTCATCCATCGGAATACCGGTGTCGAAACCGCTGCCTTCACTATAAGCGCGGGCAAATGCATTGTAGGTATCACCGCCGGCGGCGCAGAAGTTGTTGGTTACGACTGCATATACAGCAGCAGGATCAAAGGCTTCGCCATTAATGGATTCGATGCTGACGCGCTGAATGGAAGCGGGAGCAAAATAGCTGCCCTCTTTGCCGTCCAGAGTGTAAACAGCGCCCTGATCAAAAGCCTTTGTGGTATCCAGAGTCCACTTGATGCCGCTGGTCTGCGGATAACCACCGATGGACTCAGGAGTGCAGAAAGTGCTGGCTTCCAGAACCTCGAGGAGTTCTTCACCGGTTACATAGATAACAGCTACGGTATTGCCGAAGGGCAGTACGGTGTTGATGTTATTCATAGTGATGTCGCCGGCAGGGATAGTGGCGCGAATGCCGCCACCGTTGGTAATGCCGATGACCTGGCTTTCAGGCTGGGCCAGACCGCCTTCTTTGACAACGCTCCATACCATGGCATCAGTGATCAAATCGCCGAGGTTAGTTTCTTCGGTGCGGTTACCGGGAGCCTTAGCACCGTTCAGCTCGACTTCGGTTGCAGCAAATACAGCGCCATATTTCGCATTCACTTCATCTATGATAGTCTGTGCCTTGGCAGCAACTTCCTCATCGGGAGCGATGCCGGCGGTGGATACCAGGAAGTTATCTTCGATTGCCTTGGTTTCGTTATCGATGACCACGACACCGATGTTGGCAAACTTGGTGCCAGTGGACTGCATGACTTCGCCATTCTCGCCGGCGGTCATAACGGTGTGGCTGTGACCGTCAATCACGAAGTCAACGCCGGTAACCTTGGCAAGTACATCGATTGAACGGTAGCCATTGAAAGCGGATTCAGCATCAACACCCAGGTGCCAGAGACCAATGACCACATCTGCTTCCTCACGGACAGCATCGATAGCAGCCTGAGCACAGGTGTACAGTTCTTCAAAAGCGGTGAAATGGATTTCCTTGATTAGAGCAGGATTGACCTTGGTGGCGGTTTCTGGAGTTTCCAGACCGACAAAAGCGATCTTCAAGCCACTTTCAGTCTCGATGATCTTTGAAGCAGGCAGGATGGAAGCATTGTCGCTGAGCAACACGTTAGCAGTGATAACCGCGAATTCTGCATCCTTAACATTGTTGATCAGCTGCTCGTAGCCGAAATCGAACTCATGGTTGCCCAGAGTAACGACATCATAACCGGCCGCATTCATCATTTCGATAGCGGTGTGACCTTTAGAAGAGCTCACATAAGTGGTGCCCTGGCTGAAGTCACCCGCATCCACGACGATGACCTTCTCTGCACCCTGTGCATAGAACCAGTTGCGCAGCGTAGGAATATAGGCGTAGCCTTCAATAGCACCATGCACGTCATTGCTGTGCAGAACAATGGTTTTGCCAGCATAGTTGGTCTTGATGACCTTGGCAACAGCAGCGTAGTCGTCATCGCCCATATCAGCCAAAGCAGGCAGGCATACGGCCAGAGCGAGTACTGCGGCCAGTACGAGGGCAAGCAGTTTGCGGATTGTCATGTTATTTCCTCCTGATTAATTAATATAGGGCTACCCAAATCAGAATACTCAAAATCGATGTAAAAAGCAAGAGGGGAAAACGTGAACACAAGAAAAAATCCCCCGCAAAAGCGGAGGAAGCGTTGCTTAGTTTGCTTCGGCAGCCAAAATGCCGCTTGCGAATGCGAATTGCAGGTTGTAACCTCCGCAGTCACCGTCTACGTCAAGAATCTCGCCGCAGGCATGAAGACCATGCAGATGACGGTGCTGCATATCGATTGGGTCAAAGTCGGAAGGATCGATGCCGCCCTGCGTGATCTGTGCTTGGTCAAATGAACGTACACCTGTTAAGGTCAGTGGATAGGCGCAAAGCATCCGAGGCAGTTTGTCAAAAGAGGTTTCTTTCAGGCGCTCACGCAGCAGCCGCGGTAAAGCACCTATCAGCAGACTCTGAATTGGAAACTGGCTTCTTCGATGATCGAGCCAGTTGTACATGGCTTTTTCGTTTTCGTATGGAGAACCAGGGGCCAGGCGTTCCATACGCTGATCAATGATGCCTATCGTCGGGCTGAAATCGATAAAAAGCTGAACCGCTTTTTTCTGCTTTAGAAGAATGTATGCATCACGAGCAAGCTGCATAGCGCATACGCCGCTGATGCCGTAATCTGCAAAAAGTACTTCGCCTTGTGTCCGGGCAATAGGTTCGGAGTTGCCGCACAACGTGAGTACAGCAGGCAGACGTAACCCGGACAAGCCGCGGACAGGTTCTTTTTCTGTTTCAAGTGGGGACAATGCCGGGGCAGGGGTAATCAAACGACACCCCAAGCCAGTCAGAAGAGAATATGCATTTTCTGCTCCAAGCTTTGGAGCAGCTAGTCCGCCGCAACAGACGAGAATACGATCGGCAGAGAAATCACCGCGATTAGTAAGTACTAGCCATTTTTCTGATTGCTGTCTGAGACCTGTGACTCGAACGTTCAGCAATGTGTTTACAGATAGCAGATCCAGCTGTGTACGAAATACATCCAGAACTGCAGCAGCCTGGTTGCAGGTGGGGTATACGCGTCCAGCGCTGTCGGCATGGGTCGGTAGGCCGATGCTTTCAAAAAAGCGAAGTACTTCGCTTACAGGTTTATTCTGAAGCACTTCCCGGGCAAAAGATGGGTTGCCATAGTATACAGGGGCATTCAGATTGGCCAGATTGCAGCGACCGTTGCCTGTGGCGAGCAGCTTTTTACCTACCCGGTCGTTTTTTTCAAGTATAGTAACATTATCGCCGCGTTTTGCTGCGACGACAGCGGCGGCGAGGCCGGAAGCCCCGCCGCCGAGAATTACAGTTTGACGTTTCATCATTTATTTGAATACGTAGCCCTTTGCGGTCAGTTTGCTAACTGCGTTATTATATGCATACATGATCGCATTCTGGTGGTCCTGGTCAACCTTCTTGTTGTTGCCGCTGGTACCGCCATGCAGCTTGCTGTTGACAAAGTGGATACAGAACTGACCGTTAAAGTTGTTATCGGGGATGGTATCACCATCAGGATAGTTATGGGGCTCGCCGTACATAGAAGCACAGTAGCTATGTGTGCCAATAGTGACCAGAAGCGGACGACGCTGATACAGATCCTTATCGGCAATTGCCTGTGCGGTAGCTACGCCGTAGATGCGGCACATGGCAGCAGTATCGGCTGCGGTCAGAGGCTCAACGTCAGCGTGATCACCGCCGCTCCAGCGCTTGACTTTGAAGGAGATACCAGTCTTGACGTCGGTAACGGTAGCTACGCATCCTTTATAGAAGATGCTCTGAATACCACCAGTGTACCAATCTATAAGTTCAGGCGTGTAGAGCGTCATGCCAGTGGCACCCTGGTTGTTGTCGTAATACCCTGTCTCTACGGTGCCGTACAGTGAGTGCTGTGTTGCAGAACCAGCGATACCGTCTGCTGTCAGACCGTTCTGAGACTGATAAGTACGTACTGCTTCGCGGGTGGTCGTGTCATATGTGCCAGTGACATTGTTGCTGCTGAGCAGACCAAGTTCGACAAGACGGTTCTGTAGTTTGGTGACAGCTGCACCTGTGCTGCCCAGCTGTAGAGTCGTATAGCTGGCTTCGGGCTTGGCGTTAGGATCGCCAGTCTTTTCAAGCATTTCAGCTTCAGTCTTGGTGAGGATGCGCAGCAAGTCGCCGCGAATCCAACCAGTTACACCGTTAACAGTCAGATTGTACCAGGTCTTGCCGCCCGAAACGTTGGTGGGGCCAAGCAGTCTGCAAACCTGATTTGCCTTATATAGCAGAGCAAGTTGTTTGCCGTTAGCTACACCAGCTGCGCGCACGATGACTTTAGTGGTATTGGTTAGCGCGACATTGCTCATGTCTTCCGGCTTGGGAGTGGAAGTAGGCTTAGTTGTCGGCTGATTGTTCTGGTATGCGTTATACTCGGCATCAGTCATGACTTTGCAGTACTTGCCCATGATGTAATAGCTGCCATCAGCAAAGTCGATCTTATACCACAGTACACCGTTGACTTTCGTGGTCCCGGTGAAGTGGAACACAGCACCCAGGTTAGCCTGACCCTTTGTGCCGGAACTGGTGGAAGGTGAATTACGGATCCATACCTTGTCGGCAATCGTCTGGATGTAATCTACCGGCTTGGGAGCGGGAGTTGGGGTCGGGGTGGGGGTAGGCATCGGATCCCCATTCAGATAAGCATTTACCTGATCAGCGTTCAGAACGCTGATGAACTTGCCATGAATGAAGCCCACATTGCCTTCAAATTGTACACGGTACCAGGTGATGGAATTAGCGGTAACTGAAGCGCCAACAATGGGAAGCACAGTACCCTTCTTCTGGACCTGGCCGTAGGTGCCGGCACTTGTACTGGCCTGTTTACGTACGTAGACCTTATCGGCGGTGGTCATCAGGTAGCCCTGAGTAACGGTGCCGTCGGGAGCAGGCGTAACAGTGTTGCCGGCGTTATCGGTAGTCTTGCAGAAGTCGCCGCTTACATAACCGACAGCATCATCCTTATGTACATAGTACCAAGTCGTCTTACCATTGGTCTTAGTGCCATAATAGGGGATGATCTGGCCTTTGTCGAAGCGGCCGAGAATCTTGGCTGACAAACTGGCATCAGCACGCAGATTGACACCGCCTGCCGTGAACTTGATGTAGCCCTTGATGGTACTCGTATCAGGCACTGGTGTCACGGAGCCGCTGGGAGGCAGAGTTGGATTGGTGGAGGAGCCGGAAGAATCCGTCTTCTCAGCACAGGAACCAAGCAGATAACCGAATACAGACTTAGGCGCATAGTATACATAATACCATGTAGCCTTGTCGACAGTGCTAATAGCATAATAAGGAAGGACCTCGCCTTGCTCGGCCTGGGCAACGACATTATTGCTGCCGACTTTTGTCGCCTGGCGGATGTTGGTCTTACCCTTCGGAGTAATCTTGATATATCCGATGACAGTACTGCTCATGCCGGGAACAGGAGTCACCGTGCCGCCGGTGGGAACAGTTGTGGATGTACCAGACGAGGATAATACTTTCAAACAGTAATCAACGATGAAACCATAGTGTCCGCTAGTAGCATCGTAGCAATAATACCAGTCATGATCATTGGTTTCATTATGAACGACATAATAGTAAGGGAGTTCAGCACCTTGCTTGAGCTTTGCAACAACGTTGGTAGTCAGAATGCGGGTTTCGGAACGCATGTTGGTAGAACCGGCCAGCTTGACACGTACGGTACCTAGCGGGGTCCCGGTATTCCCTGTGTTTCCAGTATTCCCTGAAGGAACAGGAGTAGGCGTAACGGATGATGATGTGCCACTTGACAGCAATGTCATGTTAGCAGACTTGGCATAACAGTCACTGGAGCCTACAGTGATAATGTAATAAGCGGTGCCGGCAACGGTCGCAGTTCCCTTGACGGGGTAAGCAGAACTCTGGTCGAGCAGACCCAGACTGCTGAGCTGAGAACCGTTATAGCTGTAATAGTTTACACTGGCACTGGTGGGCTGTGCATATCCTGACAACACAACAGGCGCATCAGTGGAGAATTTAGGCGCCTGAGTGGAAGGCGTTACGTTTCCTAAAAGGGCAGCATTGCCGCCTGCATTTTCCCAGGCCGTGACCTCTTCTGATGTCATGACCGTAATGTATTTCTGATCGATATAGCCCCAGTACTGGCGGTCAGTATGCTTCGGAATATTCGTAACTACATAATCATAAGTTACACCGCCCGAGCGCTTGGTGCTGAGAATCTCAACTACCCAGCCGCTATTCAGCATGGACCAGACATCGGTGCTCTCAGCTTTACGACGGAAGCGTACTTCATTGGTATTAACCCGGCCGTACTGTTTATCCGCAGCAAAAGCCTCGCCTGCCGGCAGCAGACCGAGGAACAGTGTGAATACGAACAGCAGACTCAAAAGCCGCTGCAGCGCGGAAAACCGTGCATTCGTTTGATTGCTCATAAGCCACCTCGTTACGCGCAAATGCGCAGAATACTCCGTTTGCATTGTATTACGTATTTGTTACGAAGTCAAGCGTTTTCTTAAAGGAAACGACAAAAGTTGCCAACCAACTATAGAGAGCATAAAGATAAGTTAACTGATGCATCTATTATAGTAGAAACAAGAATTAAAGACAAGAAGTAAAAGGCTTTTTATCGGAACTTACACTGTACAGAAAGAGCAGGGCTTGTTGACAAAGCAATATTGATGCAGTATTATAAACGCGTTCGCAATGGGTATAATCCGCTGTGAATTAATATGGAGCGGTATCGAAGTGGTCATAACGGCCCTGACTCGAAATCAGGTGACGGGCAACCGTCCGTGGGTTCGAATCCCACCCGCTCCGCCACATCACAATCCTAATCTTGACACGAGATTGGGGTTGTGCCTTTTTTGGCTTTAAGTCCTTATTTCACGGCGCTTTCTGGTAAACATCATATGCGATCAAACCGCTCAGCGGTTTTTTTCAACCCCTCGACCTACCATCCCTCACTGGTTACTGGTATATGATGAAAAAAGGATCGTATGCCAGTAGCCGGTATCGTATGGTAGTAGCACCCATCGTATATGAGTATGTTTCTGGCGCGCGGCAGAATAATCAACATTAAACTGTTTGC
>JAFYDF010000164.1 GCA_017544935.1 Clostridia bacterium | reverse complement strand
TGATATTTTTGCAAATCCAGGATTTTAATGATCCGGAAAGAAAAATAAAAACGGGAAATCCGTTTTTAATTTGGGAGGGCGGCAGAAAAAGAAACTGCTTAGCATATCGGCAAAGGCTTGTCACTTTTCAAAGATGAGTATTTCCCGCTATTTTATGAACCAGCAAACCAACGCTCGTGATTTTAATCGTGAGATACGGTTTGCTGTTGGATGTATCCATGAATTCTATATTCTTTTTTGACAGTTTCGTTCACGAATGATATAATTTATATGTCGATACTGGAAACAGATCGAACATGATTCTATTGCTAAATGTGCGTCGGGTATCCTGTGTGAACCCGAACGGGAGGGAAAAATGAAAAAGCAATCGTCTCTTTACAAAATGGTCGCTGCAGCGCTGCTGCTGGGTCTCATTTTTTTGTTTGGCCTTACACCGCTGGGAATGTGGAATTTCGGCGTGGTATATATCACGCTGCTCTGCGTGCCCGTGATCATAGGCACGCTGGCACTCGGACTTCGCTGGGGCCTTCTGCTTGCGTTCGGATTCGGTACGGTCAGCCTGATTACAGGCCTGCGCTCACCTTCCGGCCTAGTCGCCCCGATCCTTTCTGCAAACGTGATCTGGCTCATCATTCTCTGCTATGTACCCAGGCTCATCGTTCCTATCACAACTTATTTTACACAGCAGCTGGTCACGAAAAAGAACACGGCATTGCTTGCCATTCCTTCTGCGGTTGGCTCTCTGACAAACACCATTCTTTATCTGGGCTTCATCCTGATCATGTATTACCTGATCGGAATCGACAAGCCCGGTATCCTCGCTACTCTTGGTGGTATCGTACTGGCAGGGGGATTGCCTGAGGCTGCTGTTGCGGCTATCATCTGTCCTACTGTCGTCCTCGCGCTGAGAAAAGCGCATCTGGCATAAGAAAAAGGAGAAACAGATCATGATCTTCACCATGGATATTGGCAATACCAACATTAAAATGGGACTTTTCAAGGACAGTGAGCTGATCCATTACTGGCGTCTTGCGACGAAGCTGACGAATACCAGTGATGAATACGGCATTCTTGTCACGAGCCTATTCGACAGTGCTGGACTGAGCCGCGACCAGGTGACGGGGATCATGATCTCAAGTGTTGTACCTCCGGTCAATTTCACAATCGAGCATATGTGCAACGATTACTTCGGGATCACGCCGAAGTTTGTGCTGCCGGGCATCAAGACGGGCATCAACATCCATTATGATAACCCGCAGGCATTGGGCAGCGACCGTATCTGCAATGCGGTAGCAGCCAGTGAGTATTACGGATATCCCTGCATATTCATTGACTTTGGCACCGCTACAACATTCGGCGTCGTAGATGAGAAAGGCGCGTTTGCAGGCGGATGTATCTGCCCCGGTATCAAGATCGCAAGCGATGCGCTCGTTCGCGGTACTGCAAAACTGCCCAACTTCGAGCTGGTCAAGCCTGATTCGGTGATTGGACGGAATACAATAAGCAATCTGCAGTCGGGCATCATCTTCGGATATGTCGGACAGGTGGAATATCTGATCAAGAAGATGAAAAAGGAACTGGGCAGGGATGACACCGTCGTCGTGGCTACAGGCGGCATGGCCCGCATGATCGCTTCGGAAACAAAGGCAATCGACAAGATCGACGGCCGTCTCACCCTGAAAGGCCTGAGGCTCATATACGAACGCAACGCTGCTGTGTGAGTGAGGAAATAACAGCATGAGCAAGAAGCGCAAGCCTTTGTCAACAGGCTCCGTAGTTGCCATATTGGCCGGAGCCCTTGTTACCGCATGCGCGTTATATGCTATGATCGCGATACGAGGGAGCGCACGCATCCTGACAATGGACGCAGAACATCTGGTCGGCGCGGTCAGTTCTTTCATGAACCCACAGACAGAGGAAACTGCGCAGCCGCAGGTCTCCGCAAGTGTCGTTGCAACGATTCAGGCGGCAGTTCCGACCGCTGTGCCTTCCGGACAGAACGGAAATAACAGCAGCGGAAACGCTCAGGGTGGTACTTCGAATGCTACTGCAGAGCCTCCGGCGATAATTCGGAATCTTACGGTCACGCTGACGGGTAAGATGATCATTGACGCCAAACTGCGTGCAAGCGTACCTAATGCTCAGAATGGCGCCACGACATTGTTTGACGGGATTTCTGATGCACTGCATGCGGATATCAACGTTGCGCTGCTCGACACAGCAGCCGAATCGGAAAACAGTGACTGGTGGGCACGTGCATTGCAGCATGCCGGTATTGACGCCGCGATCCCAGCGGCTAAGAACTCGTTTTCCGGATCGTTGGATAACACATCGCGTGCTCTGAACAGCTGCGGCATTGGCCTGACCGGCGCAGGGAACGGCAGCATGATAACGGTAAACGGTGTCAGTGTGGCCTTCCTGACGGTCGCTGAGGCTGGAAACACCGCGGATGCTCAGATTCCAGCATATGATATGAATGCTGCGAGAAACAGGATACAGGGGTTGCGCTCTAACGGCGCGCAGGTCGTGATCGTTGCGGTGAACTGGCGGAAGTCAAACGCGACGCTTCCCACTGAGCAGCAAAAAAAGATCGCACAGGAGCTGTGCGATGCTGGTGCTGATATCATTGTCGGTGAACGTGAAGGCACTGTGGCCCATGCTGAGATGCTTACAAACGCTGTCAGTGGGCGTCAGGCACTTGTCGTCTGGTCCATGGGCACGCTTCTCGGATCAGCACGTGATGACCGCGCGCAGGTCTCGGGATTCCTGATGCATGTGCAGCTTGCATATAATACGCGGACAGGTGTTTCATTTGGAAAGATCGAATATACACCGACATTTATCTGGGGACAGGAGATCGGCGGTGCCTACCGTTACAGAGTCGTTCAGAGTGCACTTGCAGCGCCGGATGAAATGATCGCAAGACAATCCGAAATCATGGGCAGGGCGCTGAAACTTGTACAGGATGAAATGGATAAGGGAATCGCACTGCAGCGATACTGATTATATCAGCGATAATACCGCGACATGGGCTTGATCGGCCTGCGCCGCGGTTTTTTGCTGCGGAAACCGAGCAGACGTTTAATGCCTATCACGATGAATGCGATCAGTGCGACGAAAGCACTAAATCCAACCACGATTTCCGCGGTCAGACGCGGGAAGGGGTTCAGATCGTTTTGTGTTTCAAAATAGATCTCATCAAGAGAAGGAACATCGATCTGACGGCGGGGAATACTGCGAGAGGCAAGCAGCTGGTACTCGATAGGCTCGCCAACTTCGGGATAATAGGTCAGGTTCGCGATGACTTCTCCCGCGTCGATAGGTGCGACAGGATCGTGCACATACTCTATAGAAACCAGGTCATTGAAGTTGGATACGAGGTAATCAAGACGTGTATTCAGTGTTATGATCCGGTCATCCGAAGAGGAATCAAGCTTGTTAAGAATGAGTTCCAGTTTGCCCAGCCCAGGATCGTCAAGTGCGTATTTGGAGATCTCAAGAAACTTGGGACTCATTGCGTAGAGTTCAGAAACGGAAGTGCTGACATACTGCGAGAAGCCATATTCCATCAGCCGGCGCGTATCGCGCCAGCAGGTGGCATAACTGCTGCCGTGCAGGACAACGGAGATGAACGTAACGCCGTTCTTTTCTGCAGAGCCTACGAAGCAGTAACCCGCGGCTTCGGTATGGCCCGTCTTGATGCCGGTCGCATACTCGTAATAAGCGCTGCTTTCACTGTTTGTAACGAAGTCAGCCATGATGGAGCTAAGGGAGCGTGCACGGTAGATATTATCCTTGGGAAGGGTATATGAAGTCTTGCCGGCGATGTCCCGGAAGTTCTCATCCTGCATTGCTTCGCGGGCAATCGTGGCCAGGTCGCGCGCTGTAGCGTAGTGCTCGTTATTGGGCAGACCGCTCGGGTTCGCAAAATGGCTGTTGATACAACCAAGGGAAGATGCGTACTGGTTCATGAGGTTCACGAAAGCGGGAATGCTTCCGCTGATGGTCTCAGCGATCAGGTTGGCACCGTCATTACCGGACTTGATCATGGTTGCGTAGAGCAGGTCTCTGAAGTTGACTTCCTCACCAACGGCCAGCGGAATAACGGAAGAGCCTTCGTCGAGCTGCAGAACGGACGGGGTCGTGGTTACGGTCGATTCCAGATCGCCTAGAAGGAGACCCAGGTATACCGTAAGGATCTTCGTAGTCGAAGCGGGTCCCATAGGCGCGTCCGCGTTCTTTTCGTATACTACCATACCGGTGTTTGCTTCGATCAGGATCGCGGCGGTCGCGTTGATATCTACATCATTAAGGTTCTCAGGATGGCTGCTGTCGTATCCGCCGCTGGTCGCCTGTGCAGGCATGCAGAAAAGCACCGCGCATAACGCGGTGATGATCAGCAGCAGGGAAACAAATCGGCGCATAACAGAACCTCCTTGAGTGTTCTATTCATTGTAGCATAATCGGAAAGAAAAGTATAGTTATCTTGCAATCTGCTGAAGAGAGTTCTATACTTGTATAGTGGTATAGGTAAAATATTTGGATTTCGTATTTGGATTATACAATTGAGTGTAATGACATTCAGGACTAAAACGGTGTTGCAGAATATGCGCTCCCAGATCAGAAATGGGTCAAACACCCGAAACCGATGTTTATCGTTGCAAAACTAGAAAAATATTTTCTAAGAGGATTTTATGTATAAACAATTGCAGTATATTGGCGAACACTTACATGCTGTGACAGGCGTGCCATATGTCGTTTTCCGAACTGATGCGGATTTGCCTGAAGCATGCATGATCCCTTCCTGCAGCATCTGTCAGAATTGTCCGCTGGAAACAAGGATCTATGCACACACCCATAGTTATGGGATTCAGGATGCCAAGAGTAATGGGGGCAAACAAATATACGATTGCCGTATGGGCTTTGCATTCTGCGCGCTGATTGCGAAATCAGAAGATGGCGAAGAATATGCGCTTGTGCTTGGGCCAATCGTATCCGGAGAACTGCACGATGGACTGTATCAGAGTTATTCATCGGAACTGGACCGCGCTATTTCCCGCGTAAAGCCGTTATCTGCTTTACAGATACGAAACCTTCTTGAGATTGCCGAGATGACCCTTAGGGCTGCTTTGCCGGGAAGAATCAAATATATTGAAAGTAACAGTATTCCCGACGGAGAAAGTTATACAAAAAAGATCAAAGAGAAATATAGCGCATCCTTGCCCGGCCGTGATGGTTTTGTCCATTCAAGAATTGAACATTTTCGTACTCTTTTGGATGACGGTGATCAGAAAGGAATGGAAAAGAGTATTACCGAACTGATCAACCGGCTCTATATTGAGAACAGAGACCAGCTGGACGTCTTTAAAGCACGTTCTATTCAAATGATCGATTTCTTTGGCAGAGTTATTATTGACCGCGGACAGGAAGCCAGCGGGATACTTTCGGATATAAACGGATTGCTGCGTCATCTGGATATGATCGATGATGCTGATACGCTCTGTATCTGGCTCAAGGATACTATGGTACACATGTCTGCGATCGCATTGCAGCATTATCATATTGTATACCGTGATGTCGTCTCGAAGACTATTCAGTACCTTCGGGCTAATTGGGATAAAAAGATCACACTGGATGAGATTGTTAATGTAACGCATGTCAGTAAAGCGTATCTGTGTACAATCTTCAAGAAACAAATGGGTATGAGTATCCTGGAGTATCTTACACGACTGCGCGTGGAAAAAGCAAAGGAAATGCTGAATGCCAGTAATACCACGCTGACGGAGATCGCACAGCAATGCTGCTTCTTTGACCAGAGTTATTTCAGTAAAGTATTTAGAAAGTATACCGGCTATACACCAAAGCAATGGCGCGATTTTGCATCCGGAAAGCCTGTAACCGGAAAACTGACAGTAAACGATCGAAGAGGAAAATAATTTCGAAAGACAGAAATATTTTACCATAACATAAAAAGAAAATCATAGAATTCCTGCCAGTAATTACATATAATCAAGACATAAAGTAGATGAATGTACTGGACATGATAACTGGAAGGGATCTATTTATGATACTGATTTCTGCAAATACAGGCATATTTGGAAACCGTCCTGGCAAGGAAAGATATACACTGTTTGAATCCGTCAAGCTTTGCAAGAAAGCGGGATTTGAAGCGGTTGATGTCAATTTCTTTGCCACAACATATGTCGGCTTGCGTCAGGAGCACATTTTGGAAGGGGAAAACTGGCGTGAGGAAGTACAGAAACTGAATGAACTCATCCAGGAAGAAGGACTGGTCTGCTACAGTTCCCATTCCCCGTATCGCAATCTGGTGCTCAACAGAGAATCGCGGGAATTATACGAGACCTGTTTATCCCGTTCTATTGAGGCAACATCGATTGTTGGCGCTAAGTACATGGTAGTGCATCCTCTCATGGATCAGACACATGATACCCTTATTGAAGATACGATTACCTATTATCGTCCGTGGAAAGAGAAAGCACTTGATCTGGGCGTAACTATCGCGATGGAGAATATGTTTTCCACCGAACCCGACCAGCTTTTGTACATGTGCAACGCACTTGACTGTGTTGCTTGCTGGGATACAGGACATGCGCATATCCGTACAGAACGCCAGGGAAACGATATTCGCAAGATGGGGGATAAGCTGCTGGTACTTCATATTCACGATAATTATGGGACGCTTGATAATCATAATCCACCTTTCTTTGGAAACATCGATTGGCAGGATGTTATGAGCGCATTGCGTGATATCGACTACAAGGGAACATTCAATTATGAAGTGAACTTTAACAACATGCCGGAAGAAGTGAGAGATGATATTGCACGGTATCTTGTTGCTACCGGAAAAGCACTGACAAAGGATTTATAATGTACTGAACATTGCATCTTGATATAGATTGCAATGATGAAGTAGATAAAATTAAGGAGGAAGTGTACCTATGAAGAAACTGTTCTCGCTATTGATGATGATGATCATGGTAGTTTCCGTGTTTGCGATCCCGGCATGGGCAGCAGCGGATGATCCCATCGTCGTCAACGTAATTCCCGCATCCTCTGCCAATGGCTCCAGTGCTGAAGGCTACAAGATGGTTCAGGACTGGATCCTGGAGAATACCGGCGTGCTTGTGAATGCCATTACGCTGGACGGCACGGATGACACGAACCAGAAGAATGCGCTGCTGAACGGCACGACCCGCATCGACGTATGGTGGGACGGCAACTGGATGCAGTACAAGGCTAATGACATGCTCAAGAACATGAAGGACTACATCGACCTGATTCCCAATACCATGGCATACTGGGCCAACTATGGCGGGCTGATGTCTGTCACGGATAAAGACGGCAATGTATGGGGCCTGCCCCGTCACTGCAACCGCGTGTTCGAGCACACTTTTATTCGTGAGGATTTCCTGAAGGCGCTGGGCTATACCGAGGATCAGTATCCCACCACCATGGAGCAGCTCAATGAGTATCTGTATAAAGTCAAGGCAGCCGCCGGCACCAACGGCATTCCCGAGAATGTGATCCCCATGATCACCCGCAGCAGAATGGATGATATGGAATATCACTTCCTGGGCGGTTATACTGCTTATGGTCGCAGCAACTGGCAGGATGAGGACGGAACGATCAAGCCCTATTATCTGCAGGACGGTTACTTTGAGTTCCTGCAGCAGATGAAAAAGTGGCGCGATGACGGCATTTTTAACAAGGATAATGTCTCTTGGAACGTAAATACCGTTAAAGAAATGCTGGCCAGCGGCCGCGTTGCTGCTTCCTCTGCTTACTCTTCCGACCTGTGCAACCAGTACATCAACCTGCGTCAGAACGTTCCAGGATCCAAGTGGTGGACACCTGTCGAAGGTATGATCCGTAACGGCGAGCTGATGGAAAGCCAGATCAAGGGTGAGCCCGCTGCCATGTGCTTCAATGTGAACACTCCGGACGAAGTGATCAAAGCATACCTGAAGGTTCTCGAGTTCCTGTTTGGCGACTGGGCCAACAACTATTCTTCTCAGGTCGGCCTGCAGGGCCTCTACTGGGATTATGATGTCGAGAACTACGGCGAAGAAGCTAAGACACTGCATATTGTGAAGACGCTGGAAGGCGCTGCAGATCTGCCTAAGTACAAGAATGACTTCTGGTTCTCCATCGGCCTGCCCACCGAGGCTGACTGCGTGATGTATGATGCTGACGGCGTGCAGAACATGCAGAATGAGTGGATCCGTCATCAGGGCGATACCTTCTCCGCTAAGGAAGCCTTTGACAGCGGAATCTACTACAACACCGTTGATCTGTACGAGAATGTAATGCTGGCCCATGACCTTGAGACCGCGATTAAGGAGAATATTACCCGCTTCTTCATGGGTGATGAAGGCTATGAGCTGACCGAAGAGAACTGGGCGAAATTCATTCAGCGTCTGTATGACGAGTTTGAACTCCAGGAGTATTGCGATGAACTGACCCGTCAATACAAAGAAGCCAAGGGCCTGTAATCAATTGATGTTGGCCAGCGCCCTTGTGACTGCGATCAAAGATATCACTTCCAATTATTCATGGATGAGGAAGCGTGTAAATCGACTGAAGGAAACTGGGATAGGTTCATTCAGCGTTTGTATGATGAGCTTGAACTCCGGGAGTACTGCAAGCAGTCGAGCGGCCAGTATAATAAGTCTATAGGGCTATACCAACTGATAAAGTTACTTATAAGCGGGGAGAGGGCTTCTCTCCCCGCGACCCGTTTTTTCAAAGGGGGGAAAAGCGTGGCAGCGCACGCAAAGAAAACGGCAGTTGTCAACCAGAAACTGACGTGGAAAAAATCCCTTAAGAAGTATACCTGGCTGTATATCCTGCTGATTCCGGGTGTATTGTGGTATATCGT
>JAFYDF010000163.1 GCA_017544935.1 Clostridia bacterium | reverse complement strand
GTATCCCCCGCTGTGTTTGCCTGTGTCTGTGCGGCGGTCTGCGCTGCCTGTGCCTGTGCATCAGCCCCTGCTGTGTTCGCCTGTTCGCTTTGTGCGTCAGCCCGTGCTGTGTTCGCCTGCCCGTTAGGTGCCTCAGCCGCGTTGGCCTTGGTTCCTGTGATATTCAGATCACCTGCCGCCTTCAGCGGCGCTACATTTGCGGTGATTCTATCAGCCATATCGGACGTCCGGGGGATCCAGATCTCCCCGGAGTTCGCCTTGACCTTTACGTTGATTCGGCCGTTTTCCACGCGCACACGCTCTCCGAAGAGGGCGCCCACATATTCTTCCGTGCCGCCGGCCGGAAGGTTCATATCAAAGTCATTATCGTCGTTGTTCACGGCGATGATGACGCAGCGACCGTTGTGGTTCCGGGAGAACGCATACTGACGGTTCATCAGGAGCAGCTCGTTGTAATCGCCGTAGGACAGAGCCGGCGTTGCGGCGTGTACCCTGCCAAGCGCGGCGATCAGCGCCGTGGCAGAATTCTTTTCCACCGCATCCTTATAATCCTCAAGGTTCAGCGCCGGACGAAGAGAGTCGTCAGACCACTTTTCCTTTCTGCCTTCGATGGCAAACTCCGAACCGTAGTAGATGGAGGGGATGCCCGGCAGAGTATAGAGCAGGATGTGTACCGGCGTGAAATGCGCCTTCTTATTCAGCTTCGTATAAATGCGCTCCACATCATGATTATCTACAAAGTTATACAGCTTCAGATGGCCGATCATGCCGTTCAGACGCTTCACAGTATGGGCGATCTCAAAGTAGTTATGATCATTGTGGCCGGAATACAGGGCCTTGTGCAGATTGTAGTTGGTTACGGAATGCAGCGTGCTGTCATTTGCCCAGCGGCTGTAGTCACCGTGGATGACCTCGCCCATCAGCCAGAAATCAGGCTTCACCTCGTTCGCTACATTTCTCAGATCTCGCATAAAATCGAAGTCCAGAACATCTGCGGCGTCCAGCCGGATCCCATCGATATCGAACTCGCTGACCCAGAAACGGATCACATCGCAAATGTAGTTCTTCACCTCGGGGTTCCGCTGATTCAGCTTCACGAGAAGATTGTATCCGCCCCAGTTATCATAGGAGAAGCCGTCATTATACTCGGTGTTTCCCCAGAAATTCACATTGCAGTACCAGTCGCAGTAGCGGGAGTTTTCGCGGTTTTGCTGGATGTCCTTAAAGGCAAAGAAGTCGCGGCCGGTGTGGTTGAAGACACCGTCCAGGATCACGCGGATGCCCTGCTCGTGACATTTGGCAACGAACCTGGTCAGGTCTGCATTGTCGCCGAGCCGCCCGTCCAGCTTCTTATAATCCGTGGTCTCATAGCCATGACCGACGGACTCAAACAGCGGACCGATGTAGAGCGCATTGCAGCCGATCTCCTTGATATGATCGATCCACGGCGTCAGCTTCTCAAGCCTGTGTGTGACGCCGTCATATTTATTCTCCTTGGGTGCGCCACAAAGACCCAGCGGGTAAATGTGGTAAAATACAGCTTCATCATACCATGCCATGCGATTT
>JAFYDF010000162.1 GCA_017544935.1 Clostridia bacterium | reverse complement strand
TTGTTCCGCAGCGTCCCGGTCGTAGTACATGAACTCTCCAAAGTCCACCTGGCCCCATCCGGCAGGATGGTCAATGGGAAGGAATCCTGTCTGACCGGTCCTCATGACAAAGCGCTTCTTGCGCACATACCGTTTCACGCTGGAATAGCTGCCCGTATAGCCTTTCTCTGTACACAGCCGGTCATATATCCGCCTGGCAGTGTGCCGCTGTTTCCGGGGAACCTTACGGTCTGCTTCCATCCACTCATTGATGTACGGAATATATGCTCCAAGAATCGGGTAATCTTCCGATGCCACATTGGGAAGGGTATCCTCGCTCCAATCTTCCTGGTAAGCGTATTTCTGTACCGTAGAAAAGGAATGCTGGGTGCGCCGGGCAATTTCTCTCAGGCTTAGGTCTTCATTTTCGTAGAGATCTTTGATATAATGGATCTGAGCCATATTCAACACCTTTCTGTTACCCCCTTCAGTTCTTGTCAAACTAAAGGGTAGCAGTTCTTCGCGGTGTTGGCAATGGCTCATTTTTATTGACCGATTGCCCGCTCACTTTTTGGTGCCCCTTTGCTACAGTTCCATTTTACCGCAAACATAAAAGAATCATGAACCCAATGCAAGCCAGTATATTACAAGTTTTTCTGTACAACTTCATTATAAAGCAGTATACTATTGAGGCGTATATGCGCAAAACCTACCAAGGAGATTCTTTGAAATGATGCAACAGCTCTTCTTCGTCCTGGCCGGCGTTCTGTTCGGTATGGCCAATGTCATTCCCGGTGTTTCCGGCGGCACCATGGCCGTCGTGTTCGGCGTATATGAACGTCTAATCGGAATCCTGTCCGATCCTATTCATAACATTAAGAAGGAATGGAAGTTCCTCGTCACCTTCGGCATCGGCCTGATCGTCGGTATTCTTGCGTTCGGCAAGCTGATGAACCTGCTTCTGGAAAGCAAATACCGCTCTGAGACTTTCCTGTTCTTTATCGGTGTCATTCTCGGCAGTCTGCCCATGCTTTTCAAAAATGCTTTCATGCCCGAAGGTAAAAAAGGCGGGCTCAAGCTGAGCGCCAGCACCATCATAGCCTGCATCATCGGCTTTGGCATCATGGTTCCCATGTTCCTGTCCAATACCGATGCTGCCAAAGAAGCTGCGAAAGAGACTGCTGCTATGGGCAGTGTCAATATCGGCCAGATCATCCTGATGGCCATCTACGGTGCCATCGCGTCTTCGACGATGATCATTCCCGGCATCTCGGGTTCTTTTGTCATGCTGCTGCTGGGTGTATATCCCAAGATCATCGCCGCCGTTGCAGCATTGACTGGCTCCGGCGCCGGTATCGGCAGTGCCATCGCGTTGCTGCTTCCGTTCGGCGTTGGCGTTGTACTGGGACTGGTGTTCTGCTCCAAGCTGATCAAGTACCTGCTCAAGAATCATTCTGCAGTGACTTATGCCGCAATCTTCGGTTTCGTCCTGGGCAGTATTGGCTGCGTAATCCGTGAAGTATCCACTGTGTCCGTTATCGGCATTGTCGCGCTTCTGGCCGGTATTGCCGTACTGTATGCTTTTACCCGTCTCGACCCTGAAACTGCGAAAAAGGAGTAAAACATGCCGCTTTTTGTGGATCAGGCACCCTTTGCCGCGAAAGCCGGCAACGGCGGAAACGGCTGCGTTTCCTTTCATCGTGAAAAATTCCTGCTTAACGGCGGCCCCGACGGCGGTGACGGCGGCCATGGCGGCAGCGTTGTGCTGCTCGCTGATGGCAACATGCATACTCTGCTGGATTTCCGTGTTAAAGCCAAGTACTGGGCCGAAAACGGCGAGGATGGCCGTGGCGGCCGCTGCAGTGGCAAGAATGGCGCAGACCTAGTAGTCAAGATACCGGTCGGTACTGTAGTGCGTGCCGAGAACGGGCAGGTAGTAGCGGATATGTATACTGACGGCCAGAAGCGTGTGCTGCTGCATGGCGGGCGCGGCGGCTGGGGTAATGCGCATTTCGCAACGCCCACACGTCAGGCGCCCAATTTTGCCAAGCCCGGTGTTCAGACACAGGCATTCCGTTTCACGCTTGAGCTCAAGACCATCGCAGATGTTGGATTGGTTGGTTTTCCTAACGTGGGCAAGAGCACGATCCTTTCGGTGGTAACACGCGCACAGCCCAAGATCGCAAATTATCACTTTACGACCCTGACACCCAATCTCGGCATCGTCCGCCGTCATGGGCAGGATATCGTGATGGCCGACATTCCTGGTCTGGTAGAAGGTGCCGCTGACGGTGCGGGTTTAGGCCATGATTTCCTGCGCCACATCGAACGCACGCGCCTGCTGATCCATGTCATCGATATGGCGGGCAGCGAAGGCCGTGATCCGCTCGAGGACTACGCCGCGATCAATCAGGAGCTCGACCGCTACGGGGATCTCAAGAATCGTCCGCAGATCGTAGCTGCTAATAAAATGGACCTGCCTGATGGTCAGGAATACCTGGCAATGTTCCGTGAGCAATATCCCGACGTACCCGTCTATCCTGTTTCCGCCGCAGCCCACCAGGGCTTTGACGAGCTACTGGATGCAGTCGAGAAAGCGCTGGCGGCACTGCCGCCCGCTGCGCCATTCGAACAGGAAGAATTCCTGGATGACCTTCCAGACCTTTCAGGATACACGGTTCGCCGTGAGGGCAGTATATATGTTGTTGAAGGTGCCGCCATGCAGCGTCTGATAGACAGTGTTAACTTCGAGGATACAGACAGCATGAAATGGTTCCATATGACCCTGCGCCGTACAGGCGTCATCGACGCATTGCGCAAAGCCGGTGCTGGCGAAGGCGACACGGTGCAGATTGAAGATATGCAGTTTGACTTTATTGACTGATAAATGCGAGGGAATTATGCGCTGTGAAAAAATCACACTGCCGGAAACAGGCGTGGAACTGACAACCTATCTGACCGATAACGAAGCCGTCGAGCCTGAACGCAGGCGCCCGCTCGTACTGATCTTTCCCGGCGGCGGTTACACCTTCCGCTCTGCACGTGAAGCCGAACCGATTGCTCTGCGCCTGCTGTCTCTGGGGCTCCAGTGCGCTATTGTTGCCTACTCGGTCGCACCAGCACGCTATCCGGCTGCACTGCGTGAAGCAGGCGAAGCGCTGGCTTATGCACGCGCTCACGCAGAAGAATGGCTTTGTGACAAGAACAGGATCGCCGTGCTCGGCTTCTCTGCCGGAGGTCATGCCGCAGCGCATCTGGGGGTACGGTGGCAAACGCTGCCCTGGGGTGAAGCCTGCCGGCCGAACGCCATGATTCTGTGCTATCCGGTCATTACTGCCGGTGAATACGCACACCGCAATTCCTTTCTCAATCTACTGGGTGAAGACCATGATGCGCTGTGCGATTCGGTATCATTGGAAAAGCTCGTAAGCAAAGATACCCCTCCCACTTTCTTATGGCATACCTGGGAGGACGGTGCGGTACCAGTAGAGAACTCCCTGCTCTTTGCTGCCGCGCTGCGCAAATACGGCATTTCCTGTGAGATGCACATCTGGCAGCATGGAGGTCACGGCCTTTCTCTGAGCAGTGATGAAGTCTATCCCCTTCACGATCAACGTCAGCAGCCTGCCTGTCAGGAATGGCCCGAACTGGCAGCTCGCTGGTTGAAAGAAATATAAGGAGGAACATTTGCATGAAAACTCTGATCCGCAGCGTCACCATTTATGACAGTGTGCACCGTGAACCATTTTTCGGCGATATTCTGATTGAAGACGGCAAGATTGCCCAGATCGCGGAGAACATCGAATCTTTTGAGGCTGACATTTTTGATGGAAATGGTCTGCGCGCCTATGCGGGATTTATCGACGCGCATTCCCACATCGGTCTGGCCGGGTATGGCATCGGTTATGAGGGTACCGATTACAACGAGCACAATGACATCGTGACCCCGCATCTGCGTGGCATCGACGGCTTCAAGCCCATTCAGCCGCCTCTTGAGGAAGCAGCCAAAGCCGGTGTAACTACAGTCTGTGTCGGCCCCGGCAGTGCAAATGTTCTGGGCGGTACATTCTTTGCTGTCAAGACAGTCGGACGCCGTGTTGATGACATGGTCGTCAAGGACCCTATTGCCATGAAGTGCGCATTTGGTGAGAACCCGAAGCGCTGCTACCGTGACAAGTGTGATTCCAGCCGTATGACCACTGCTGCACGTCTGCGTGAAATGCTGTTCAAAGCACGCGAGTATGAGCGCAAGATCGTTGCCGCCGGCGATGATGAAAGCAAGCTGCCGCCCTTTGATATGAAGCTGGAAGCGCTGCGCCCGGTGATCCGTGGGGAGCTCCCGCTCAAAGCGCATGCCCATGCCACTGAAGACATCTTTACCGCTATCCGAATCGCCAAGGAGTTTGGCGTCAAGCTGACTCTTGAGCATGTCACCGAAGGCCACATGATCGCAGAAGAGCTGGCTAAGGAAGGCTATCCCTGCGCCGTTGGTCCTTCCCTGACCGATGCCAGCAAATGGGAACTGCGTAACAAGAGCTGGACCACACCCGGCGTACTGGCGCGTGCCGGCCTGCAGGTCAGCATCATCACGGATGCTGATGTCATTCCTCAGCAGTATCTGCCGCTATGCGCAGGGCTGGCCGTCAAGAGCGGCATGGATCCATTTGACGCACTCCAGGCCATTACAATCAACCCAGCCAAGCATGCGGGAATCGAAGACCGCGTCGGCTCGCTGGAAGTGGGCAAGGATGCCGATATTGTGCTGTGTGCCGGTGATCCGTTCGAGGTCAGCACACAGATCAAAGCCGTCTTTGTCAACGGCAATAACATTCTTAAATAAGTGAGAGGAAACTAAAAATGTATACCTTTGATCGCGTGGCAATCAAGAACCATGCAAAAGAGCTTCTGCCTTTAAACCGCAGCCAGTATATCGCAGTTATCATTGTACTGACCCTTGTTTCAGTCATTCTGGGCGCTATCTCTGCAGGCCTTCTGGGCGTAATAGTCAATTGCCTGCTTGAGGTCGCCGTAGCCGGGTTCTTCCTGGCTGGCTGGCGCGGATCGCCACGGACAGTCAATGAGATGTTCGTCACGCTCTTTGATGATACCTTCCTGCGGAAACTGGGCGGCATGCTCTGGATGATGCTTAAGGTGTTTCTGTGGTCCCTGCTGTTTGTGATCCCGGGTATCATTAAAGCCCTCAGCTATGCCATGACTCCCTATATCCTTCATCAGTACCCCAATGTGCCTGCCATGGAAGCATGCAACATCTCTGAGAAGATGATGAAAGGCCACAAGACGGATCTGTTTATTACCGAACTCAGCTTCCTCGGTTGGATTCTTCTCGCCGGCTTAACATTTGGCATTCTCTATATTCTGTACGTCGGGCCTTATATGGAAATGACCATGGCTGGCATTTATGATGAGCTGGAACGTCTGGCACTGGAAAGCAATATCGTGACCGAAGCCGAACTGAATGGCGAGGTACAGCTGTGATCCTGAAGAAAGGCGTGCAATGGGCGATTCTGGGCGCATTTCTGCTGGCTACAGTACTCAATGTACTCTGTCTGGCCGGTATGCTTCCGCGCTCTGCCGCTACGGTGGGCGTAGGCGCAGTCATCTGTCTCTGGGCGATCCAGCTGGTGCTCAAGCGCCGCTGGGCAGCGCTTCCGGCCGAGCCGGATACGCCGGCTGAGCGTACACGCGGAATACTGACAGCCGTATTTGCAGGGCTGTGGGTGCTTACTGCTGCATTGAGTTATTTCATTCGGTAATCGCTGCAAACAAATTGGGTGTCGGGGAATTTAGACCCGGCACCCGTTTTTTATGCTATCGCTTATTCTGCATTATACCCTTCAAAGAAGTTTTGACGGAAATCAGCATCGCAGGTATATCCTGCGTCATGCATTGCTTCAACTACTGCACCATACAGCGGCGGTACGTCTGACATTACGCACTCTATCTCCTGCGGGATCATCCGGCACATGGCCTCCGCATACTCGGGAAAATGGCGGAATATACCGCCGTTGAGTACCAATGTCTTCAGTGCTGTGATACGATGGGCTGTTTGGACCATTTCAGCCAGATCTGCCACACAGTCATCAAATATCCGTGATGCTACTGCATCCCCCGCTTTGCGCGCTTCAAATATAATATGTGCAAAAGAAGCAAAGCATGGCCGTCCGCCCGCATAGATCTCTGGGAGATGGTCAATCGTGACTCCGCCTATCTGAGCATCGGCAAGCTCGGTCAGGAGTGTTTTTTCGCCACGGCCGTCCGCCTGGCGCACAACAGCTCGAAGCGCACGCCGGCCCAGAACAAAGCCGCTGCCGCACCCGTCCAGAATATAGCCCCAGCCGCCGACCTCATACTGGTTTTCACCATTGCGAATATACACGCCCGAGCCAGTACCACATACGATGGCCGCACCGTCATTATGTCCGAGCATAGCGGAAATCAGCATGAATCCATCCGCCTCAGCACGGATCGGGATGCCTGCATGCTCCTTCAGGTGCTTTTCGATCCTTCCGCCAAAGTACTGCATCGCTGGGATTCCTGCATATGCCGCAATGATCGGAGCTGGCGCTTCTTCACGCAGTTTCCCAAGCAGATTCAGGCAGTCGCTGCACGCGGTGTCAAAGCTGCTGACAAACGGATTGATCCCGCCCACATGCAGGCGATGCAGCAGCTTTCCTTCCGGTGTAAACAGCACGGCTTCCGTTTTGGTCCCACCGGCATCCACTGCGATCAGGCAGCCGTTCTTATTATCCATGGCAGTCTTCCTCCCGAGAAAGCGTTTCCTTGACACGTTTTTCTGCAAATAGTATACTGTCGGAGAAACGAAAAATCAAGAAACCGCAAGGATATATATGAGGGAGGTCCCATTATGGCAGTGCATGATAGCGTCCATATTGAATACGATCTACCTATATGGAAAGAGGCCGATGTTCTGGTTATTGGAGGCGGCCCGGCTGGTATTGCTGCCGCTGTCTGTGCAGCACGACATGGAGCCCACGTCATTCTATGCGAACAAAACGGCTATCTGGGCGGATTACCAACGGGCGGCCTGGTCGGTCCTTTCATGACCTGTTATGACCCACCCATGAAGCGGCAAGTCATCCAGGGTTTTTTTGAAGAATTTGTTCAACGCATGATAAAGGCCGGCGGTGCAATACATCCCTCTCAGATGGAAGCAGGCAGCAGTTACAGTGCCTGGCGTGTGCGCGGTCATGCGCATATCACGCCCTTTGACAGCGAGGTTTTTAAATCTGTCGCAGAAGAAATATGTTCGGAGGCAGGTGTGACCCTGCTTTTCAACATGATGTTCCAACGTACAATAACGCATGACGGACAGATTGATGCCGCTGTGTTTGCCGCCAAGGGCGGACCCAGGGCAATTCGTGCAAAAGTCATAATCGACTGCACCGGTGACGCAGATGTTGCATATGAAGCAGGCGCACCATTCGAAGTTGGAAAAAACAACAATGGACAGCCCCAGCCAGCGAGTCTTTTCTTCCTGATCAATGGAGTAGATAAAGAGAAGCTTGAGGCCTATCGTGCGACCTGCTCAGACATCAGTGAAATGTGGTTCATGGACAAGGTGCGCGAAGCACGGGAAAAGGGCGAGTTCCCCATCCCGCGCGAAAAAGTTGCATTATATGAGAGTCTGGACGGCGTCTGGCGCGTCAATATGTCACGCATTGACCATTATGATTACTGCAATCCCGAAGACCTGACGCATGCTCAGATTGAAGGCCGGAAGCAGGTGCATATTATTATCGACTTCCTGAAGAAATATATACCCGGATGCGCTAATATCCGTCTGCTGGGTTCAGCGCCTATGCTGGGGGTACGGGAATCACGGCGTATCGTCGGTGATTTTGTTCTGACAGGTGCTGAAATGAAACTGAGCACCCGCCATGACGATGATATTTTTCTGTCAGGCAACAGATTTGATACTCATATTGGCAGTAAGGTCGTATATGAAAGCACTCGGGGCGATGATCCCTACGGTGTGCCCTACCGTATCCTGCTGCCGCAAAAGATCAGCAACCTGCTGGTAGCGGGCCGCTGCGCATCCGGTGATCAGGAATGTCTGGCTGCAATCCGTGTGATCCCGCCATGCTTTGCCATGGGACAAGGAGCAGGTACCGCGGCCGCCTTATGCATCCGCGACAATGTGACTCCTGCCCATGTCAACACAGATGAACTCAGAACATGGCTGTGCCAGGATGGTGCCTGCCTGGAATAAAAAACCTTAAGTAAAGACCGACGGATCACAATACAGCTAAGTCCGTCGGTCTTTTCACAATATGATTTTTCTATAGTGCGAGAGTCGGTTCATTCTTACTCTGGTAAGCATACCATGACGCGTTCTCGTTCAGGCATTCACGTGCCAGGGAGAGCAGAAGCTCTTCGTTCTCTCCCTTTTCCAGGATCTCTTTCTCCGCATGCTCATACAATGCCAGCATGCGTTTATGGTCATCGATCACATTGGACAGTGACATACGCCCATAATACGTACCAGTAAAGAGCGTGACCGCAGACATCGTTCCCAGAAGGAACTTAAGCACGCCGCGTGCGATCCCGACCGCATCGCTTGCGGCAAGATGGCTGAATACGCTCAATTCAAGCACTACGGCTGCGAAATAGACTGTCAGGGTCACCAGGCGCACGATTCGGGAGACCCGTTCATCGCGGCCTTCTTTTTTTTCTGTGCGTTTCAATGCTCTCGCATGGTAAGCATGCTGATCTCGGATCCATACATCCAGTACAGATTGCTTTGAGGCCTGACGCGGCGGAATCTCGGCCAGGACATCTTCAAGCCAGGGTATACCGATCCGAAGTGGCCAGGGCAGGAGTTCTCCCGCATCCCGTTTCGTGCCCGACATTCTGAGAAAGCACTGTACGCGCAACGTTTCCGCCAGCACGCGGTACTGCAGGTATTTCTTGTGGCATCCGCTTTTCTTCGCCTGTCTGGCAAGCAGCTGCATGACCAGAAGCACTGCCCCGCAAAGCAGGATCATCACATACAGGTTGATCTCGGAGTACAGCAGAAAAAACGCTGTCAGGAGTGTTCCGACAAAAGCCATTATCCACAGCTGGCGGCGGTATCTTGCCGCACACTGCAGGCTGATGGCATCCGCTGCACCGAACAGATCGTTTATCTTTTTAAGGTCCGGCATGCCGGGGTCCGGTATGATCTGGTATACAGAGCCTTTATAAGCATTCAGCTCCTGTAGCACAGCGGCTTTCGTTTCCATCGTTTCCATTCTTCAGTCCTCGTCTGGCAGACTCATAAGTTCCATATAGGGCAGTTCCTTGTAACCATTCTTCTCATATGCGGAGATTGCACGAGCATTGCCTCGTTCCGCTTCCAAGCGCAGTACAGCCTGCGGCCATTGCTCACGCACATACTTCAGAAACGCACTGCCGATGCCCTGTCCGCGGAATTCCGGAAGCAGATAGAGATCTTCAACCCACACACAAGGAGCACCTGACTCAGTGGAAAAGCTGTGCGCCAACATCACATACCCGGCCATCTGTTCCCCCGATCGCAGCACATAGCCCGATGCATAGGGATTATCTGATACACATGCTTCGATATCATTGCGGAATATCTCTTCCGAACCATCGCTGAGCACGGCAGGCGAAGCATAGAATACACGCATCATATCCAGCACAGCAGGCGCGTCTTTCGCCATCATGGGCAGGATACTGATTTTTGTTTCATTCACAAAATAGTCTCCATACCATACTTCTGCGGTACAAGTCCGCATTTCTGATAAAACCTCAGCGCGCTTTCGTTGAGCGCCCACACGTTAAGCGTCAGGTTATAGCATCCGATCTGCCTTGCATATTCCCGCACATACTCATACAATGCCCGGCCTATACCCTGCCCACGGCAATCTTCTTCCACGCACAGATCATCAATATACAGTGTGAGGATATCTGTCATGAGTGCGCTGCCCGGATGCTGAAGAATGCAGAAGGCATATCCCTGCACTATATCTTGAGCATCTGTGTATACAAAGACAGGCCGCTCCGTATCAGAGAATATACTGCGCAGCTCATCGGCATTATATTTTGTCGCCGGTCCATGGAACAGATCCGGACGGCCCAAATGATGCACCATGTTCACCTGACGAAGCAGTGCAAGCACACGGGGTATATCCCTTTCTTCCGCATGTCTGATCATCTTGCAACTCCTTACTCCATCATCAAGCCGCGAATCGACATTCTGATGCGGCTGACAACACCATTGGTAAACGTATACAGCAGGGTCGTGGTTGCGTCGTCTTCACGCCAATAGACATACTCCAGCCGTGCAGCGGTCGCGCTTTCCTGATAATACCGTCCATAGCCGACTGCAACATCATAATAGAGGCTGCGGTCACCCTTTGCATTCGCCACTTGACCTACATCACGGAATACGGAGATAATCTCCTCTGGTTTCATTCCGACCTTGGTATTACGCGGGCCGGTCATGGACGCGTAATTGGTGCTGACAGCATACAGCGTCTTACCAACATCGCTGAAGAGCGCTTCGCCCCAATCATATACAACACGCAGCGTTTTCCCTGAATAGGTCTCAGGTGTATCAATGTACTCTTCGCGTCCGGGGCCGTACAGACGCTTGAAGTCCTCATATGTGGACTTACCCAGTGTGAATGATTTGAACTGGTCGTCGGTATCACGGAAATATGTCGGCGTTACACGTCCGCTGATGGTATAAGTGCCCACATACTCGTTGCTGATCTTGCCATACTGGTTCACAGCCACTGCACGGACGGTGTACTTGCCAAGTGTCAAGCGGAAGCCTTCGTCAGACTTCAGATCATAGATAGGCGAATCGCTGTTCGGCGTCGTACCGTCGATTGTATAGTAAATAGTCAGTTCCTGATCTGGTGTATCCGCATCCTCGTTTGGCATATAGAAGCGCACACGGATAGGTTTGTCATACACGCCGGTCAGAATGCGAGAACGCGGTGCGCTGGGAGTAGGATACCAGATTGTATAGCGCAGTGTGACCTCGTCACTAAGCAGTTCGGAAGAAACGCACACGGCACGAATCTCATGCGTACCCTCGCCAAGCGGAATCGGTGTCGTATACAGAATACCGTTCTCAGGGAGCTCGCCCTCGGCATCATCCAGCAGATAGTACACATCGTAATCCTGCGGTGATGAAAGAGCGACAGAGCGCTCGAGCATATATCGCCCTGTACTGGGATCAGAGACCGGTGCAAGCGGCACACGCTGTTCGCGCTGAGACTTGAAGCTCAGCTCGTTTGTCTTCTCGTATGCTATACGCATCAGGTCAGTCGCTTCAAACAAGCGGTTCTGATCCAGCATCACGTCGATAAGGTAACGATATGCCAACGGATTTGCCGGATCGACCTGTTCAAACAGCTGCCGGTACACCTGCTCCGCGTCATTCAGATTGCCAATCGCCTCATAAGCATCCGCCAGGCTGAGAAGATGATCGTATAGACCATTGATCTGTGGATATAGCGTATATGCCTGCAGATAAGTTGAGATTGCACGCGTCACCATACCCTCATCCAGTTCTTCATGGCCGATCTGCCACAGCGCTTCAGCTGCCGCTTCTTCTCCAATCAGGCCTATTACCTGTTCCTGACGTTCGGGTTTCTCCCGCGTCGCACGCAAAAGCAACAGATGCCCCTGCGGCAGACGGAAAGCGAGGACCAGCAGGCCGATCGCAATCAGTACTGCCACAACTGCAAGTATCGCAATCAGCAGCGCATGGTTAACACCACGTCGCTGTATGCCATGCAGCTTGGCGCCTTCAGACCTTCGGCGCTGCGGTGCCCGGATTGTCTCTGCTTCCAGCTTGCGCCGATCACCTGGACGTCCTGCGTCCTGTCTGTACTGCCCGTTTTCAGAAGCGGGCATATACGCAGGAGGCATTGCACGCATACGCCCCTGCCGTATGGTCATTGCCCCGTCCTTGCCACTGTATGGGCTCAGCGTTCCACCACAGACTGGGCAGATACGTGCGCCATTTTCCGCCTGCGTTCCGCAGTGCGAACAAATCATCATTGCAGATAGTCCCCGCCGTTTGGTTCTTCTTCTGCTCCATCCTGCTTGCGATCAGGCAATTGCAGGCGTGCCATTGCTTCGTATTCAGGATCTCGCTCATCAAAGGTGCGTTCTGGTGCATCACCGCCCAGTTGTTCGATTGCTGAACGCAACTCGATATAATCCAGGTATCCCCGATCCTCATCCAACGCCAAGTCGATCAGTGTTTCCAAAGCTCGCTCATCACCCAGTCTGCCCAGGTATCCGGCCAACGTGGCTACGTTTGCCTCAGGCAAACGAATCAGACGCAGTAGCTCATTCAACACTTTCCCGTCTTCATCGTCATAATGAGACAGGACAGAGCACAGTGCTTCCTTGCCTGCATCATTTGCATCATCCAGGAAAGCGCGCATAGGTGCCACAGCTTCCTCTCCCATCTGGGTAAGACGTTCGCAAGCGGCGTCAGCCAGTTCATCGTCACGCTCGCGATGCAGCTGCCAGCTGATATACAGCTGCATAGGCAGTGTGCTTTCCAGTTCACCCAACAGGGAGACCGCTGTCATGCGTGCTTCCTGCGGTGTGCGTTCCTTCTGCAGCAATGCATACAGCCGTTTTTCGGCTGCTTCTCCCAGTTCGGTAATGCGGTTGAGCAGCATGTCCGGGACCGGTACATTCTGCTTGTAATAATCTTCCATCCAATCGATCAGCAGCTTGGCATCATCCCATTGTCGGAAGTATTCACCAGGCTTGGCATGTGCGAGGAAATCGGCAGGCTCGTCCAGAAAGCGCTCATATACATCAGGAACAGCCGCTTCCATGGCATCATAATTCCTGTATTCCTTGGCATGCTCGCGAAACCACTGTGTGGCATAACGCGCAAAAGCTTTATCGAAATCAATGCATTTCACCGTGCATTCTCCCTTCTGTTATTCAGCCGCCGTAATCCTCGCCGCACACAGCGCGGGCAGCTGCTCTCTTTTTGGATTTTCTCTGCTTCATTTGCTTCACCAGCACGGTAAAGCAGGTATGCGGACAGCACCGTATCCCATGCTCCACGCCCCTGCGCGCAGTGCCTGCGTATACTCTCAGGAAGTGCATACCAAGCTGCCGGTGTTTCCCGTACTACCAGATCCAGCGGAACACTGTCTTTCAGTTCCCGCAGCAAGTGACGAAGCAGGTCATGCAGATCTGCGTCATAAGGCGGCCGCTGCTGCTGGGGTAACAGCATCATATGTCCGTCAACACGTGCCAGACATGGCAGTGGTGAACCAAGGGATGCGAGCGCACCAAGTATCATCCCTGTCTGTTGCGGAGGCAGATTTCCTCGCAGCAGTACAGAACGCAATCCATATGCATCCCCCATCTGCAGAAAAAGCGCCGCAGCCAGCGAGGTCATGCCCGGCAGAGGCATCTGCATCATAAGAAAAATCTCATCGCGCAGCCTCTGTGGATCTGACCCTTCAGTCCCCAGGCGTTGCAACACTTCCAGGCTCTGTTTGAATTGCTCGGCGGGATCCGGTTGATCTTCAGGCGGCATATTATGCAGCATCTGCAACATAGGATGGTCAGGATCGATTGCTGCGGCACATTGCAGCAACTCTTCCGCGCGTTCTTTGTTTATTTCCGACACACGCAGTGTCATGGCCAGCAAAAGCATACAATCTGCCGAAGCAGGTGATTTCTGCAATGCTTTTTCCAGCATTTCAACCGCGGTTTGCGCACCGCCTATAGCCAATGCATACTGGCAGAAAACAGGCATTTGCACCGGCTCAGTACAAAGCTCGGCTGCCAGTCGCAGCGTCGAGGCACAGGCATGCAGCATTTTCATCTGCCGCAGTGATGCTGCCAGCAGCAAGCGAGCCTCCATATTATCCGGCTCCATTGCAGCTGCATCTTGTGCATAGCGGAGTGCTGCTTCAGCATTGCCCGACTGCAATGAAAAGCGGCATAGCATCTGTGCTGCCATAGGTGTATGTCCGCGCCGCCAGGATCTGCGCAACAATTTCTGACATGTCTGGGGATCGCCTCTTCTTTTCTCCGCCTGATAAAGCAGCGTTTCCGCACGCCGCATGCGCTTCTTTGGGCGTGATGAACGCGGCATATCCCATAATATATCACGCGCATGATCCGCCTGCTCACCGCAAGGAGAAATTCGCAAATACAGGTCCAGCAGGTCTGCCATTTCCTGGCGGTCGCCTGCCATCGAACGGGTTCGTGCCAGTCCATACAGGCTGTCCGTATCCTCAGCGTCTGCCGCCAGATTTTCCAGATATAGGCGTTCGCTTGCGGAAAAGCAATGCGCATCGGCATACACCTGAGCCAGTTCACGCCGCACACCGCAGCTCTCCTGTACCCGAAGTGCAGCGCGATAAAGACGGATCGCCTCAGGCAGATCACCGCTGCGCTGAGCCCGCTGTGCCTTGCCGCGCCAGAAGGCGGCCGTCATTTGCATAGGAATCACATCTGGCACAACAGTATCCTCAATTCATTCCTTTGCCAATCAGCGCACGCAGGTCATTTTCATCAAAAACATGACGCGAATGGCAGAAATGGCATGTCATTTCTGCGCCATGGTCCTGTTCCAGCATTTCAATTAACTGGTCACGACCAACGGCACGCAGCATTTGCAATGCCTTTTCACGGCTGCAGCCGCAGTAATAGCGCAGCGGCTGACGACCAAGCATAACAGGTGATAGGTCATGAAACCACCGTCCAGCCAGTTCATCCAGTGTATCCTCAAACAGATCACGGCTGATACCCGAGAACAGCATTGCGCGCAGATCTAGTGTCTCCAGTGTCTCACGGCTGCATCCGGGCATTGCCTGCACCAAAACACCGCCTGCTGACAATACTATGCCATCTTTAACGATTGCACCCAGAGATACGATAGAGGGCGTCTGTTCACTTTGTGTATAATATGCCGCGAAATCCTCACCAAGTTCACCGGAAACCAGTGACGTCTTGCCGATATACGGCTGGCCGACACCGAAATCACGGATCACAGTCAGTTCGCCGTCCTTTCCAACAAGGCCGGCTACATCCGGCGCACCGTCTGCACGCTGCGGCATCGCCGCATGCGGGTTTGTCATGGATATCTTCAGGTCGCCGCCGTTCGCAACGCATGTAATGCGTCCGGCAGGTCCGCCGCCGTCAACAACAGTAGTGATATGCGCCTGCTGTTCTTTCATCATAGCGCTGAGCATTGCTGTGCCTGTCAGCATACGCCCCATAGCCGCAATCGCGGTATCGGAGGCATTATGAATATCTCCCGCGCGTTGTGTGGTATGTGTGGTCCGCAGCAGCGCTACGCGCGCTTCTCCACCACATATGGTCATGCGCAGCAGGGCATCCTGTTCATCAAAAGCTTGATTCTGCATTATCGTTTACTCCTTGGGACGGACAGCCGTCCCATGCCAGCGAGAGGTTCCGGCAGCAGGTGCACGCATTGTACGGTCACCATAAAAGCGTATATGCGCAAAGCCGGCATCTTCCATGTATATTTTCAGTTCCTCCATAGTATGTGCACGCTGTGTCTGCTCTTCTTCCAGACGCAGATAGCGCCCATTCTGTTCGCGTACGAAAATAGATAAAGCCATCGAGACCGTATGGCTGCGCTCGTTCCATGTATTCTGCCATACATAAGCGATATCTTCATCGCGGCTGCCCAATGTATGATTGCCCAATGTTCCCCGCAGCTTATCCGGCGTCGACAGATCAAACGCCAATAATCCTCCCGGTTTCAGTGCTGCATACGCTGCACGGAAAAACCTGCGCACCCGTTCGGGTGTAAGCAGATAATTGAGGCCATCGCAGGTGCAGAGCACCGCATTCTGCCGTTTATGCAGATGCAGCCCCGTCATATCCTGCTGAACGAAGGGAATCATCTGACCGTTCCCGCGCGCCTTTTGCTGGGCAACCGACAGCATCTCGCGGCTGAGATCGATACCTGTCATGCGGTATCCGGCTGCCTGAAGACGAATGGTCAGGCTGCCAGTTCCGCAGGCGCATTCGCAGACTGTTCCTCCCTGAGGTACACCGTTCTTATGCAACAGTGCAGCATAATAACCTGCCCAGGCATCATAGTCAACATCCTGCATCAGGCGGTCATATACCGCTGCAAAATCCGTATACACGCTTCTTACGCCTGCGGAGCAGCCGGCGGTTCATCCTGCGGCTCGTCTTCCTCGGTAAAGTCTTCATCCTCTTCCTTGGCCAGGCCGCGGTTGATCTCTACACCTTCGATCTTGCTGTTAATAAAGCGATCGAATACACCGTTTGTAAAGGAAGCATACACAAAGCGTGCCAGGGCATTGCCCAGGACGATGTAATACAGTGCAAGCAGCATCAGCGGGAGCAGCCAGGAACCGGTAAAGAAGATCACAGCAAGAACGATGATTGCTGGCATAAGCGTCGCCAGGCGCACACCGATCGTCATGGGCAGGCGGGCTACGGCAAGCATGATGCCGTTCCTGATCAGTTCACGGAAGGTCATCTTATAGGTGATCAGCAGCGGATACATGAAGACGAGACCCAGATACCACAGCAGGCCCAGGACAAGCGTCAGCATCTGCGGCAGAAGGTAGAATCTGCTCTGCAACTGCATCTGATTATAAAAGATATAACAGATATAAAGCACGAACGGCAGGATGGCTGTAATAGCAGATACGCCCAGTGCCTGTTTCCAGTTGTCTTTCACCGCATCCTTGAAGTCCCCCCACGGGAATGCGTGCTCATCGCGCGCCCAGTTACGCGTTACATAAGCAAGACCGGCCTGGATAGGTCCCAGGATCAGTTGGCAGGGAATCAGCATCAGCAGGGAAATCTGAAGCACCCCCTGCAAGGCAACACTGGTTTCTTCGCTAATCACATTCCCTGCTTCATCGGTCTGAGCGGCATATACAAGTGCTGTATAAGCACGGCCGTTTTCATCTGTCATCGTGGTGATATCACTGCACGTCAGAACAGCATTCGCAAGAATGACCAACACGATCATGGTCGGAATCCATGCTACGCAGGTCATGAGATTAATGCGGCAGATCCCGGAAAAACGGATACGCAGCATTTCCCAGAAAAGCTGCCAGCGGTTCTTAGGCAGATCCTCACGACGGTAATCGCCTTTTCCGCTTTTTCCGTAATAATAGCTGTTCATCAGCTTGCTAAACATACAATCGCTCCTCTCGGAATGAGTTACAGAAAATTATACCACAAATGCCGGGCTTTGTGAATTCTTATTCCATGCCGTAGATATGCCGCATCTCGGTGCTGTAAACACCTTCCGCATCATAAATGACCAGCGGTGGTTCCACAGTCAGTCCAGGGCGTGCATCACGCATCGTCTCCAACAGGCATAGGTGCGCAGCACGGCCGGAAAAGGAATGCACCATCCGCAGACGTTTGGGCTCGAGCTTGCATGCACGCGCGGAATCCGTCAGTTCCAGAAGCCGCGGTGCAGGAAACACACAACAGAACCGTCCGCCTGTATGCAGCAGCCAGGCTGCCGCAGCCATGACATCAGAAATCCCGCAGGTCTCCTCATGGCGGGCAAGGCGCTTGCTCTCGTCCGGATTGAGCAATGTACCGCCAGCCTTGCCGTAAGGCGGGTTGCATACCACCAGATCATAACGCGCAGCAGGAAGCAGTTCTCGGATCTGCCGAAGATCACCCGTCTTTACACGGATCCTGTCTTCCAGCGCGTTCATCGTCATGGATCGCGACGCCATTTCCGCCATATCTGGCTGTATCTCAACAGCATCAGCTGTAATCGTTGGCTCGCGTCCATAGAGCAGCAACGGAATCACACCCGTACCCGTACCCAGATCGCATACACAGTCATGACGGCGCGGAGAAGCGAAATCACTGAGCAAAACAGCATCCGTACCGAAACGGAACCCGTCCGTACGCTGGATCAGTCTCAGCCCGCCGCGCTGCAGATCATCTACGCGCTCGTTATGAAGCAGTTCCATCAGGGCAGCTCCAGTTCGGCAGTTAGCAGATACCCCGTACTGCCTTCATAACTGACCTGGCACCATACGCTGCCGCGCGCAGTAATCAGCACATACTCTCCTCGGGCAATCGTCGCAAGTGAAGCAGATGACTCGTCCGCAGCGGTGTGCAGCGTCACCGCCCCGGCACCGGAGGTGATCTTAGCTGTCTGTGCAACAGGCAGAACCGCCGTTTCATTCGTCGCCGAAGCGAAGAATGTCAGGAATTGTGTCTTGACATAACCCGTACGGCTGCCATAGGTGACCTGTGTCCATACAGCACCTTTTTCGAGAACAGTGACTACTGCATTCTGTGGAATGCGTGTCAGAATCTCGGCAGTCAAGGTCGCTCGCGCACGCAGATTAAGGCTGCCCTCCTGCGTAGTAACTCGCGCATAAGGTTCCGATGCACCACTGACAGGCGCCGGTGTCGCAGGCGTATCTGTCACAGTAAACGTCAGGAAACTGCTCATCACATAGCCGGTGTGGCTGCCATAGGTCACATGCGACCAGGTGTTCCCGCGAGTCAGTACAGTCACTGTTGCATACTGTGGGATCGTAGTCAGGATCTTTGCACCGCTTGCCGCGCGTTCGCGGAGATTCAGGCTGCCGCGTTCCGTTGTCACACGGGCGGTCATTATGGTACCGCTTACGTTTTCTGTCGGGCGTGGTGTCGATGTAGCTTCCACATCCACGAATGTCAGGAAGGTCGTCATTACATAACCGGTGCGTCCATTATATGTAACACGTGTCCAGGTGCCCAGACGTTCCTCAACCGCTACAACAGTATACTGCGGAATCTGGGTAAGAATGCTTGCCGAGGAACGTGCCGCTTTGCGCAGGTTCAGGCTGCCAGAAGCAGTCGTCACTCGCGCATAGGCTGCTGTGGACGGTATTGTCGGTGCAGCTGTGACTGCCGGTGCCGGTGTAGCCGTCGCGCCAGCATTATTGATATATGTCAGGAATGTGCTCATTACATAACCGGTATGGCCGTTATAGCTGACTCGCGTCCATGTTCCGCTGATACTTAGCACCTGTACGATCGCATTCCGCGGGATGCGTGCAATAATATTATTCCCACTGGCCGGTTCCTTGCGCAGATTCAGGCTGCCCGAAGCAGTCGTGACACGCGCCGTTCCAGAATTAGTTACAGTCGTCGGTACTGGTGTTACGACAGGAACAGCAGTAGGGACTGGCGTTGCGGACGTGTTGCCAAAGGTCAGAAACTTGCTCATCACATACCCGATAAACCCGCCGTAAGTCACCTTGCTCCATGTCGTACCACGTTCAAGTACAGAAATGGTCGCATTGCGTGGGATCGTGGTCAGGATCGAGGAATTCGTGGAGTCAGACTTACGCAGGTTCAGGCTGCCAGAAGCAGTCGTCACAATAGCGGTAAGGTTCGTCTGTTCCTGTTGTTCGCTGCTCAGCTGCAGATACGTACGCATGCACCAGCCTTCTACGCCATGCCAGCGAACACGGCACCAGGTATCGCCCAACGACGATACGATGACCTTTTCTCCATAGGGGATCTCTGCCAGGATTTCACTGTTCATGCTGGCCTGTGCACGCAGGTTCAGAGAAGAAGACGTGGAGTGTACTGTCGCATACTGTTCGCCGTTCTGCAGTGTATCCGCGGTCTCAGGAGCAGTTGTCCCTGTCAGATTCAGCAGTGCGCTGGGCACGTAGCCGGTCAACCCGTTAGTCCATACAGTGCTCCATGATCCGTCATCATACTTAATGATGACCTGATCTCCCGCCTGCAGCTGCATCGCCTGATGTGCGCTGCGCGACGGTGACATATACAGTGGACTGTCCGCTGTCAGCTGTGCACCGGATGCAGAAGGCTCAGCAGCTGTTCCGGCATAGCGGTCAGTACGCTTAATATAATTCATGCTGACATAACCCGTCAGTGCACCATACTGGGTCTTTGCCCAGCCATTGCTGACCGAAAGCAGCGGGAGTTCCGCACCTGCAGGGATCTGTATCAGTGAGGCATAGGAAGTGCCTGCACCCTGACGCAGATTCAGCTGGTCTCCCTGTGCCGTTCCATAAGCCGTCAGTGTGGTTACAGCTGGTTGTTGCCCATCCGGCAATCCCAGCAGACGCAAGCCATCTGTGGAGACATATCCTGTCAGTTCTCCGTAAGTCGCCAAATACCAGTTGCCAACAGCCGCATGCAAAGTGACGACAGCACCATGAGGTATCCCCGCAATAATGCTTGCAGTACTGGATGCCGCAACACGCAAAGGCAAGGATGCCTGCATGGAAGAGACCTGTACAATCGCAGCAGTCGCGCCGCTGTTCGTGATTGCTGCAGGTGCTTCGGTACGTGTTGTTTCTGCAGACGAACCGCTTCCCAGTGCACCGCGCAGTGTGCGTACCAGCGTATAGCCTGCGCAGGTACATCCCTCATAATAGAAGGCAAGGATTTGTTCGCAATTGTATCCGAGCGCTGCCATTCTCATGGCACCACGCTGGCTCAGCCCTGCGCCATGTCCAAATCGTCTTGCCGTGACCGTGAAACCGCCGGCAGAAGGCGTCACGCTCCACAGTTCGTTATTGTCACTGTTTATGCTCATGGACAGCGGACTTTCCAGTTCGCTGAAGATGTCAAATGTCAGGCGCCCCGTACGGGAAATACCATCACATGTTGCAGTCACATCAAAGTCCATCTTGGTATACAGGCGGCTGGGCTCCGCGTATCGCGGCGTATGCAGAAGCACATTCGTAACCGCCGTTACAACAGCGTTTGAAGCTGAGAATACAGTTTTCGCTTTAGCGTTCAGCAGTTCCGCAAGAGCAGCGGTCTGTGCGCCGGAGGCGGAAACAAAGAAACTGCGGGTCTGAGAGGCTGTATTGCCAAGATCATAAGGATCGTCCTTGACACGCAGGTACGGGTATCCGTTCGAGCCCCATATATTATGCACTGATTCACTTTGCCCGCCATTGGAAGCCGTGTAATATGTAGCGGCAAAAGCAGTCCCATTCAGCAGTACTATTCCACGCGTTTCCTGTACGGCAGTAACACATGCCGCATTTCCGGAAGGCGTCCCATTGTATACCTGATCGCTTGTGGTATCGACCACATCATAGGTGCGGGCACTGGCTGCCTGCATCGCTCTGAGCGTATAGGTACGAGCTGAGATGCACTGTGCCTTAAGAGCTTCCAAAGGTGCACTGCTGCCCATCTCATAAGGAAGTACACCGCGGAGATAATCCTCCATGAATACATGCGCAATCACATACAGCCGGTATGCACCGCCGCTCTGTACTGACAGAAAGCGGATATCGCCCGGATAGCGGTTAGAAGTACGCGCCTGTGAAATCACTACGCCACAGGACTCTTCCTCGCCATGCCGCAGGAGACGAAAATCAGTGCCCATGTCAGATGAAACACCGCTGCGTGTCAGCGTTAAATGCCCGTTTGACGTATTCATCGTCACACGCAGGCTAGTGCCGGAAGGCAGGGCAGTTGCGACTGTTCCATCCAATGAATAGCTGCCAGAGACAGTCATATCCACCTGACTGATCTGCCCCATGGAGGACAGCCAGACGCGCACCACGCCATTCAATACACGATCTTCCGCAGTACTGCCAGCCAGCGGCAGCAGGCATAGGACCAGCAGCAGGGCAAAGCCTCTGCGCATCAACGCTTTCATGCTTTCCTCCTCCGCGGCTTCTTTCCACGTCCCAGGCGGACAATGGGCCGCTCAAATGCATAGGTGATCAATGCAGAAATCGCCAGCGCTCCGGCAAAGCACAACACAGTATAGAGAATCTGCCACGATCTCTCGCCGCTCATCCACGGTGAAGGATTAACCGAGGCGGGAATCCCCCACGCTTTCAGTTGTACTGCCAAAGGCTGGTGATACATATAAAACTGATAGGAAACTGCTGCCAGCACAGCTGTCACACGGTTACCAAGCAGCAGACGCAGCGGACGTATACCAAACAGAACGCCCAGCAGGCTGAGTGCTGCCAGAACAGACAAGGGAAAACGATGCGTCATCTGACCCATGCGGATGTTTTCATAACCGGTTATGCTGGCCTGCGTCTTTACAAGTAACCGCAGCCCGCATACTGCTATACACAGTATCACGGTAAAAAGCGCAGCTGTCCATCTGTCCTGTTTCATCCGGCGTTTCAGCGCAGAATATATGGCAGCGGCTGCCATTCCGTTTGCATAAACATCCAGCATAGCAGGAAGCTGGTTGAAGTACAGTGTTGTGTCTGGCAATGTTTTGACCCATCCGCGGTACATGAAAGCTGCAGCAGTCATGAGCAGCCAAGTAAAGGCCGGCCAGCGCCGGAACAGGCGCGCAACAAATGGAAACAACAGGTAAAACTGCATTTCCACGCCCAGTGTCCACAACGCCCCATTCAGCGGTGAACCCGTGTAACTGAAGGCAAACAGATTATGTGTAAAGGTAGCATGCGCAGCCAGATCACGCAGCATACGGCCAGTATTCAGCGTGCCATCCTGCAGCCGATAACTTCCATTAGGAAGTGCGACCAGGAAAAGCATCAGCAGCACACACAGATAGTATGACGGTACGATACGCAGCAGCCTGCGTTTATAAAAGGCACCGATCGCCGGTAGAGGCCGTCCGTCTTCCACAGCTTCGGCACAGGGCCAGTAAAGCAGAAAACCGCTGAGAAGCAACATAGCATCTACCCACAGATAGCCTGAGCGCAGCAACGGATCCAACGAAATTATATGTCCTGAGATTCTGATTACAGGCGTAAGCCAGCTTTGTTGCCAGATATGATAGGCACCTACAAACAACACAAACAGCACGCGAGCCCCGTCCAGTGCCGGAAGACGTTTATCGCGCTCTGTTTCTGTATATGCCAGATAACGCTGTACAATGCCGCTCATTCTGTAATGCGCGTCAGCTTATACTGCGCTTTGGTGCGGTTGTTCATGATGGAAAGAGCTTTTTCCGTGCAGGAATAAATTGTCCATTCATTGACCATTTCGTCAGGCCTGTCTCCTGCATAAAATGCATAGGTCGTCGCACGGAAGTAATAATCGCGCCCGTTAATAGTACAGGTGCCGTCTTCACGGAATTCCATATGCACCCCGGTCACGCTTTCCCATCTGCCCAGAATCCGGTAGCAAACACGGTCCAGTTTCTGCGCCACATCACGGTAATCCGGAATATGGCGGTAATACACCAGTGCCTCGTATGGCTTCTTATCCTCAAACAGGCGGTTGGCATATTGGTAATTGGCTTCTTTGTACATATGCTCGATATCGGCATATGCCATGCCAGCATTCTCGCGAGAAACACTTTCCAGGGCAGCGATTGCAGTGGAATAATCCTTGCGCTCCATGGCTGCTTTTGCAGTGTTATAGGCTTCGGCATAATAGGCGTCATAGCAGGCTGCTGCGCGCTCTGCAGCATCCTCGTGTCCACTGATAGATGCAAACAGTTTCGCCGCCTGGCTGAGATCGCCGGCTTCCTGCAGGTTTTCCGCCGTACGGTAAACGCTCTCGCGACGGAGCATATCCGCATCTGCATAATCCGGAATCTGCTCGAGCAGGGCCGCTGCCTTTTCGCTTTCTCCTGCGTCCAGCGCTTCGAGCGCCATTTTGTAAATACTGCTTTCAAACAGTTCAGGAGCATCCTCGTAATCTCCGGCCAGGCGGAAATACTCTGCAGCGGCTGCCGTATCACCTTCTGCCAGCGCGTCAGTACCTAGCCCATACTGTGCGCGCTGAATGGCATTCGCGCTGGACAGATATCCATCCAGTGCCTCAAAAGCGGCAATAGCCTCAGTGTATTCACCATTATCCAGCAGCTGCATTGCGTAACCGTAACGTGCGTTCAAAGCCTCTTCCGCACTCTCGCGGTAATCACCCAATGCCTCAAAAGCTTCGGCTGCTGCCGCATAGTCACGGGAATTCATCAGTTCAATAGCCTGCGCATAACGTATGCTGCGAATCCGCTCATCTGCATCACGATAGCCAAGAATGGTTTCAAAGAGTTCCAAAGCGCCATTCGGATCACCTGCCTCCTGCAGCGCAGCAGCAGGCAGATATGTTGCTTCAAGGAACAGTGCCTGCGCGGGTTCGTAATCCAGCGCCTCACCCAGATAAGCACGTGCGGTTTCATAATCGCCCGCATCCATAGCGGCTTCGCCCAGTGCGGCACAGCAGCGCCATGAATAAGTCAGTGCATCCTTGTATGCGGGGATCTTATCAAATGCCGCCTTTGCCTCTATATAATTTCCCTCTTCGAAGAGAGCCACTGCCGGTTCGTACAGGCAAGCAGCAGCCTGCAGATAGGCATCCAGATAATCTCCGGCCAGAAGATAGTATTCAGCAGCCGTCTCGTAGTCTTGTGCGGCAAAGAAGTCCCCGGCAGCGCCGTAATATGCTTCCTGCAAACGCACAGCAGTGCTTTCAAACCCCGCGTCCAGCTGAGTCAGCAATTCGATTGCACGAAGGTAATCTCCAGTCTCAATAGCATCCAGTGCCGGCTGATACAGGCACAGCTGTGCACGGCGTGCGGAATCGCTGTAATTGCCAAGAGTCAGGAATTTTTCCCGGGCACCTGCATAATCGAATGCTTCCATCAACTGCGATGCCCACTGGTATATTACCATGCTGCGCTGAGCGGCCGAATCTCGGTAACTGGTGATTTCACCGTAGAGAGCAACTGCACTTTCATACTGTTTTGAAGCTGCCAGCAGGCCTGCGCGGCGGTAGCGCGTCTCCTTCGCCTGAGTTGCACTGTCGCGGTAATCTCCCAATGTCTCAAAGGCATCCTGCGCGGTGCGCAGAGCAGGGATCGTGCCTACCGCCATGGTCTCTCCGGCTTGGCGGTAAGTGCATTCCTGAGCCAGTTCAGCACTACGGTAATAAAGCTGCATATCCATCAGGTCAACATCCAGACCAATGGTTTCAATCTTGACCGGCAGGCTACGCACACCGCGCTGGGCAGCCAATTCTTCAAATGTCGTACGTGCCGTGGTGTATACGCCGTTCTCCAGCTGACGCTCAGCTGTATAGAATTTATAGAATGGGATTCCATGGAAATAAACGCCGAATGCAAGCACTGCTACCAGCAGCAGCCCGATAATCGTTCCCACAACACGGCGACGAGCACGGCGCTTCTTGCGGCGAACCATATCTTCTTCTTCGGCCTGTCTTCTTGCTGACTCGCGCGCCTGGCGATCCGCTTCTTCGGCGGCGTTCTCCCGCTCGAAGATCACCGTTTCTACTGTGGCCTCATTAAAGCGCTTGAACACTTCCTGCTTGGAACGTCCGCAGCGACGGCAGGTATCAGAAGCAGCAGCATTAGGACGTCCGCATACGCAGGTCCAGACAGCTCCCTGATCGGTCGGATAGCCGGCAGCATCCGCACCTGCAAGTGAACGGAGCACTTCCAGACGATGTGCATCATACAGCGGGTTCGGAGTGAACTCGCTAATATGCTCAGCACTGTGCCGCCAGACCGTTCCATCGTCAAACCAAACCTTCTCGATTGAGAAATCCATGCCTGCAGCATGTGCCCCGTTTTCCACAACCACAGCCAATTCAAAAGCACTGCGGGAGGGGCCGGACAGTCCCTGTACGCGCTCAACCTGGCGGGAGGATAGTGTCCCCGTCTGATCATAGCAGGAAAATATTGCCTGTACGCTGACAACTGTCTTCTCGGTCAGATTAAACAGCTGCAACCGACAGACCGGATATTGTTCTGTAGGCAATGCATAGTGCCACAGCTCCACAGGGCAGGTCAGGTCGATCTTCATACAAACGGCCTCCAGATAATACGGCAACAGCGCCGCTTTTCAAAACAGAATTATACAGAAAGGATACTGATGCGTTCAGCATCCACTCAATTGAAACATCAGAGGACGGAACAGGTCATATCTGCAAGACGGTCTCCTACAAACGTAAGTGAGAGCAGTACAGAGCCTTCCTCAACCTCGACTGCATACACGATGGAGGCACCGCCGTCATTCAGTTCGAGCAGGCCATAGGGTGCATTCTCTCCATCTCCGTACAGCACGCCGATCGGGTTCTCCTGCGGGAAACGTTCAAGGACGCTTTCAATGTCATCGTCCATATGCAGATTCCGCGGTCCTTCGAGCTTCTCGCCATAGATATCAAGCAATGCCAGCTGTTCATCGCTGCGCTGAGCGTCATAATGGAAGATGGCCTGAACGCCTTCCCACTGCAGAATACGCAGGAAGCCTTCGCTGTCGTTTTCCCAGGTATCGCTCTCAGCAATACCCAGTACGGCAGTCATCGAATCAGCTGTCGCACTGATGAAATCGATAGGTCCGAAAGTCAGATCCTCCCGGGCCAGCGGAGCGGGATCGTCAGAGCGATAAACACGGTACTCATCTTTTTCCTGCAGAGCTGCCAGGGCGTCCAGTTCTTCCTGTGCATCATCCAGAGACAGTTCGCGGGCATTCAGCAGTACGCGCACACTCGTGACAGTATTGTCTTCCAAAGAATACTGTACACCGCACACTTCCGCACGTTCACCATCAGGTGTGTAAGTTTCATACACCACCAGGCTGACACGGGCACCGTCACGGACAGCATAACCGGCATTGACCGTGCCGGGAAGAAGCCCGCTGATATAGAGCACAGCCCCGTCATAGTCGCCGGCCAAATTCTCGTTATCCAGCGGATACGCGGGCAGCAGTTCATAAAGCGTGCTTCCGAGAGCAACACCGCGGGGAGCGTCCAAATCTTCGTTTTCGCCAAGCAGTTCTACGCCGGTCACACGGCTTTCCGCGGTAAAGGATGAATCAAGAGTATAGATGCGCAGATCACCATAGTCAAATACATATCCGCCATCCTCAGCTTCCTGCCCCGCGACAGGAGCACGGGCAAGCACGTCTTCAACCGCCGCATCACAGAAACCCATCAATTCATCTACGGTCAGGGGCGCGGCTTCATCTGCAAGAGCAGTCAGGCAGAGCAGCATGGCAATAACGAGTACGAACAACAGCTTTTTCATGGCAGTTTCCTTTCTTTTATAACGTCTGTACACCTTCAGGCGTGACAAGAGCATATAACAGTTTTTCCGGGGGAACGGAATGATCGGACAGATGGATTGCTATGCGCAGCATATGCTCCGCACGTACAGCGCTGTCTGTATCTGCCGCATACAGTGTATACAACGGTTGCCCACAGGCAACATGATCGCCTATCCGCGCATTCACAATAAAGCCCACGCGCGGATCGATTATATCGCTCTTTTTCTTGCGCCCGGCTCCGAGTTCCAGTGATGCATAGCCGATCTGCATCGTATCCATAGCTGCGATATACCCATCCGCGTCCGATATGATCTCCCGGATCACAGGGGCATCAGCCAGCACCTGCGGATGATCGCAGACGCTCTCATCGCCGCCCTGTGCACGGATCAGCTGACGAAGTTTCTCAAGGCCTCGTCCCTCTTCCAGTGCGGCACGCAGCATTTTTTCGCCCTGCGCCGCAGTATTAGCCAGTCCCGATGCAATCAGCAACTGCGCACCAAGGCGAAGGGATACTGTCAGCAGTGGTCCGGCGCTTTCCCCGCGCAGGATCTCGATCGCTTCCTTGACTTCCAGACGATTACCGACATGCGATCCCAGCGGTTCGTTCATGCCCGTAAGCAGTGCCGATACATGGCGGCCGGCACGCGTGCCGATCTCCACCATCGTCTGTGCCAGCATCAGGCTGCCCTCATATGTGGGCATAATGGCGCCTGAGCCGACCTTAACATCCAGCACGATGCCTTCGGCTCCGGCAGCCAGTTTCTTGCTCATGATGCTGGAAGCGATCAGCGGCAGGCTGTCCACAGTTGAAGTAGTATCGCGCAGCGCATAAAGCGTTTTGTCTGCAGGAGCCAGTTCAGCACTCTGCCCGACCACCGCACATCCGATCTCACGTACTTGGCGCAGGAATTCATCTTCCGGCAGATCTGTACGCATGCCGATCGATTCCATCTTGTCCACGGTACCGCCTGTATGCCCCAGACCGCGGCCGCTCATTTTTGCAATCTTCGCTCCGCAGGCCGCGCACAGAGGTACCAGTACCAATGTAGTCGTGTCACCGACACCGCCTGTGGAATGCTTATCCACTACCATGCCGCCCAGATCGGGATGCAGCATATCGCCCGATCGTGCCATTTCCATAGTCAGCGTCGTGGTTTCCCGCGCATCCATACCGTTGAGGCGGATCGCCATAAGCAGTGCAGCCAGCTGATAATCGGGCACACTGCCGTCCGCTGCTCCGCGAACAAAGGTTGCAATCGCCTCATCAGAAAGCGGATGCCCAAGTTTTTTCTCCGTAATAATAGCAGGGAAATTCATACACTTCTCCTTGAAGATACTTCACCATTTTCAGTATAGCACATATAAGGAAGAATTACAATAAATCCACTGTTTTTACAATTGGTTCTCGCCTGCTTTCAGGCTCGTTTGCAGGCTGTGAAATCGTCTGATATAATACAGGTATCCGGGGGTATCGTTCCCATCGAAAGGAGATGCATCCGATGTCTTTCTATATCGGTCTGGACGGCGGCGGAACAAAAACTGAAGCCGTTGTTTTCGATGAAACAGGCCATATTTTTCTGCGGGATGTCACCCGTGGCTGTGTGGCCATGGATGTTGGCCCTGAGCGCACCGTCGCGCATCTGACTGACGTTCTGCACCGCACATCAGAGAGTATCCCGGGAGGAATTCCTCGATCCGTTTATGTTGCCCAGAGTTCCATGCGCTATTACGGTGCCCTGATGCTGCCTGAACTGAACCGTGTATTCGCTGGATGGAACATCCGCTGGGAGGATGGCGGTTTGGCAATCATCACTTCAATGATCGGGCGTAAAGACGGCTGCTGCGCTGTAGCAGGCACAGGCAGCTGCCTGTTCGCACGCGTAGGCGGAAGGATCCATCACATAGGTGGCTACGGCTATCTTGTTGATACCGTTGGCAGCGGTTATATTCTGGGGCAGGACGCATTGCGCGCGGCTTTTGCCGCACTCGACGGGCGTGGAGAAAAAACTGTTCTGTATGATTTGATTCGCATGCAGATGGGAAAAGCACCTGAGGAGAACATCCCTGCCATTTACAGCGGCGGGCGTGCCTATATCGCTTCTTTTGCACGCACAGTGTTTGAAGGAGTCCGAGCCGGAGACGCCGTCAGCAAGAGCATCATGCTGCGCGGTGCTGAAGCCATCGCACGCTATACTTATGCTGCGGAGCCTTATTTTGACAGTGATTTTGATGTTGTCATGAGTGGTGGCATCATGCTCAATTATCCGGAATATGCCCAGGCCGTCACTGAGCGCGCCTCAAAACGTGCGCACATGATTCGTGCAAATGTACCACCCATTCTTGGCAGCGCCCTGGATGCGGTATGGAATGCCAAAGATGAGCCTGCACCTGATTTTCGCGAACGATTTATGGACGAATACCTTATTCTCAAAGCATCACAGGGCAAATAAAGGGCTTGCCAAGCGCATTATCGTCTGCTATAATAATCGAGCTACGCATCGAGTCCTGTGCGACGTCGCCGCGCGAACCTTGTCAGGTCCGGAAGGAAGCAGCAATAAGCGTCCGCTGACGTGTGCCGCAGGAGCGCCCGGTGCGTAGTATTCTTTTACCCCATGCGTAATCAAAGATCAAAGGGAATTGGATGAACAGGTACGCCTGCTCTGCCAATTCCCTTTAATGCTTATATGCAGTTTCTTCTCTGGAGAAAATATATGTATCAGCGTCTTTTTATGCTTTCGATTCCGCGCAGAACTTCCGGCTCGCGTACATCACGGGCATCCGTGAACATTTCACGTGTCAGGATTGCGCCATTGCGGTAATATAAGCATACGAATGGGCAATCCTCCCAATACATTGCCTGGATTCTCTGCAGTGCAGCGGAGTAATCGCTGAATTCCTGGGCAGAACGCAATGTTTTCTGAATGAGGTCATCCATTTCTGTGTTTTTATAACGCACATAATTGCAGGTATTGCCCGAGATCAGCAGGTATCCGGGATCGGGTGTAAAATCCACATTGAAAGCAGCAAGGCACAGGTCGAAATTGCTGGCCTTCAGGCGTTCTGCCGCAGTCTTGTATGTAATGGTCTCCACGCGGCATTCCACGCCTACTGTCATCAGTTGGTCAGCAATACGGTTTGCTACTTCCACGCGAACGGAATTGTCCTGTTCTTCGTACACATAGAACCGCAGATGCAAATTGGCAATCTTGCCGTCGATCACCTTAGTGCGCACGCCATCATCGTTGTATGTGCTCCAGCCCGCTTCGTCCAGCAGCTCCATGGCACGCTGACGATTATACTCTTGCTTATTCCCGTCATTCCAGTAAGTCCATGTACCCGGAATCAGCGGAGTATCCGTACGGGTTACCATGCCATAATACACGTTATTAACCAGGTCATCCATGTCAATCATATAGCGGATGGCCTGACGCACGCGCACATCGCTCAGTTCACGGACATTGTTGTTCAGCAACAGCGTTTCAAGCTGCGTGGTACGGTAATCGATGTTATATGCCGTGGCAGCACCGCGGTACTGAGCCGCGGTGATTGCGCGTGTCAGTACGCCATCTACATTGCCGTATTCATAAGCGGAGATCAGTTCGCGGTTCGTTGCAAAGAAATTAATCAGGATCTGACGATAATCAGGCAGATTCTTCCACCAACCGGTATATGCGCTCAGAAGCATGTAAGTGCCCGGCTCAAAAAGATCCAGATAATACGGTCCTGTGCCTACGGGATTATCCGCCTGGACTTCACTTGCTTTCAGGATCGGGAAGGTCATAGCATAGAGAAAGCCATAATTAGCGCGGTTCGTCTTCACTACGACCGTATGACTGTCGCTTGCCGAGATGGAATTGATGAAGTATTTCAATGACGCATATCGTCCTTCTCCATCCTTGGCCAGCCGCAGAATCTCTTCAGCAGTAGCAGCCACATCATATGCAGTCAACTGTGTACCATCATGAAAAGTCACATCTGTACGCAGGTAGAAATACCATGTCCTGCCATCCGTTGTGCTGCTGTAGCGTTCTGCAAGACAGGGCTGAGGCTGATAGTCATCATTCAGATACATCAGTCCCTCATAAACCATATTGGTAAGCGACATGAATTCTCTCTCAACCGGAGTCAACGGATTCGTACGCACAGTCGCAACCGAAATGATACCCAAATGAATACCATCTCTGTTGAAATACTCCGCACTTGACACTCCAAGCAACATGGTCAGAAAGAGAACCAATGCTACCGCACGCTTAAGCGGGATCCGGGTAATAATGCTGAAAATAGATCGCATATGCATTAAGCACCTTTCCGGCATAATAACGGGTATCCTCCATAGGAATTTCGTCCAGCTGCAGGTTCTCACCGTCAGCAGCATAATTCATGATCCATAATTTTACGTTGTTAGGCCCAGCATGGTATGCACATGCCATCTCGATCGGATCCCCGTTGAAGATCCGGCTCAGATAGCCCAGATACCAGCAACCGTATCGTATATTGGTCTCAGCATCATACATATCTTCGAAGGTGGTGTTTTCCTTCAGAGCATTGCGTACTTGCTCAAACGTGTTGGGCATCAGCTGCATCAGGCCACGTGCACCGACACTGCTGATAGCACGCGGATCATAACTGCTCTCACGCAGAATAATCGCCGCAACATATGCTGGTTCAATGCCATTCTCGTTCGCATATTTTTCGATCCATCCGCGATAGGCCACCGTATGTCTCGCTACTTCGCGCTCGTACGCTGCCTGTGCCTCTTCCCGCTCACGCTCGAGCCGAGTCAGATGGCTGCGGCTGATTACCAATCCCAACACAGCGATTAGGAAAACCAACCCCAGTACAGTCATGACTCGCCAGGGGATTATGCCGCTCTTCTTTTTTGTGCGAGTAGGCCTTGCTTTTACACCGCTGCCGATTTTTCCATGCTTCTGGCTGCGCGGTTTCCGCTCTGCCGGCTTTTTCTCACTCAAGCCCGTTTCTCCTCCGCAATTCGCCTAGCAACCCGCGCACGCGGCGGCGTGTATCCGCAAGGCTGCCGGCTGTATGAATGGTATGTGTCGCCCGTTGGCGCTTCTCTGTCATGGGCATTTGACTGTTCACGCGTGCCTGCGCCTCTTCACGTGACAGGCTGTCCCGTCGCATTACCCTGCTCACCTGTTCAGCTTCGCTCACATAGCAGCACCAGACTTCGCCACACTGTGCGTCCATGCCAGCTTCATAAAGAAGTGGCACGTCCCAGACTACAATAGGTGTCTCCAGCGCATCGGTTTCCCTTTTCATCCGTCCGATAACCATCGGATGCAGGATTTCTTCAAGGACGCGGCGCTTCTCCTCATCCGAAAAAACGATTCTTCCCAGTGCTCGGCGGTCCAGCTGGTCGCCATTAAATACGTCGTCACCAAAGGCCTTCCGAACTGCAGGAAGTGCTTCACCATCTTTTGCTGTCAGGCTGCGGGAAATGGCATCCGCATCCAGCACAGGCACTCCAAGGTCATGCAGATAGCGCGCTACAGTCGTTTTCCCGCAGGCAATACCGCCTGTAAGGCCCAGCACAAAGGGCTCATTTGGTCTCATACCAACTGCTCCCCGTCTTTACTTCAACCGTCAGCGGTACCGAAAGCTCGGCTACATTCTCCATGCAATCGCGCAGCAGTGCAGCAACCTGTTCGCTCTCTTCAGCAGGCGCCTCCACGATCAGCTCATCGTGCACCTGCAAGATCAGCCGGCTGGCCAATCCCTTGGCCCGCAGAGCGTCGTGCACGCGTACCATTGCCAGTTTGATGATATCCGCTGCCGTCCCCTGAACCGGGGCATTCATGGCTACGCGTTCTCCAAAGTTGCGCAGGTTGACATTCGGCGAACGCAGTTCAGGCAGTTTGCGCACGCGTCCGAACAGCGTACGCGCCGCGCCAGTATCGTATCCTTCAGCTACTGCACGCTTCATGTATGCCTGAACACCTGGATAGGCGGCAAAATACCGCTGAATGAAGTCTGCCGCTTCACGCCGAGACATACCTGTATTACGCGCCAGTCCAAAGTCGCTGATCCCATACACCAGTCCAAAGTTGACAGCCTTTGCGTGTGCACGCATCTGCGGTGTCACTTCCGACAATGCGACACCATTGACTTCTGCCGCGGTGCGCGCATGGATATCCTGTCCTTTGCGGAAAGCATCGATCATGGCAGCATCCCCGGAGAGGTGTGCCAGAATACGCAATTCGATCTGTGAATAGTCGGCATCTACCAGTTTCCAGCCTTTCCGCGCTACAAATGCACGACGTATCTCGCGTCCCATATCACTACGCACGGGAATGTTCTGCAAATTAGGTTCAGCGCTGGAAATACGGCCTGTTGCCGTACCGGTCTGATCAAAGAACGTATGGATACGACCGTCCGGCCCTACCTTGCGAATCAGCGCATCGATATATGTACCGTGCAGTTTGCTTACCTGCCGGTATTCCAGAATCGGTGCGATGGCAGGATGTTCATCCCGCAGCGCTTCCAGCGTGTCGGCATCCGTAGAATACCCCCGTGACGTCTTTCGGCCCGTACGTAGGCCAAGACGTTCAAACAGGATCTCACCCAATTGCTTAGGGCTGTTGATATTGAATTCGCCTACTCCGCAAAGCCGATAAATCTCATCGCGCAGGACGTTTTCGCGTTCAGACAGTCGTGTTCCAATCTCGCGCAGCACCTCAGCATCTACTGCAAAGCCTTCCTGCTCCATATCAAAAAGCACACGCAGCAACGGCAGTTCCAGTTCATCATACACCCGTTCTACGCCCAGGCTCTTCATTTCCGCGCGCTGCCGCCGTGCCAGCAACCATACTCCTGAAGCATTTGCTTCAGCAAATGCCGACAGATGATAGGTCTTTGCCTGCGGATCGAGAATATATGCTGCAAGCATTGTGTCCCCGGCTATCTCCGGCAGCTGTTGTCCGATTCCTGCCAACATATGGAGCAGACGTTTGCCGTCATGCGTCACTACCGGGTGCTTCCACACCTCTGCAGCATCCGCTAAAGGATCGCTCGTTGACGCAGCCGCGAACAGATCCGTCTGTCCGCCAAGTGCCGCGCGAAGGCGTGATTTCCCATTGCACAGCGAAAGTTCTTCTTCGCCCAGGTAGACTGCAGGATATTCTTTCTTATTGCAAAGTCCGGATACTGTTTCAGGCGTCAACGTCTGCCAGTCATCAAAGTTCTCTTCTTCGACTGCTGCCGTGTCAACTGTTTTTCCTGTCTCGGCAGCCAGGCGGTTGGCTATTGACATTAGGCCATATTTGCGCATTGTCTCGACGCCGTCTGTCAGATGATGGCACTCGCAGTCATCATAGCGTACTGTCAATGGAATATCGCGGCGGATAGTAGCCAACCATTGCGAGAAACGCGCCTGCTCGGCATTGTCTCGTACCTTTTCGCCAAGTTTGCCCTTGATTTCATTACCGTGTGCCAGCACATTTTCCAAAGTGCCGTATTCCGCAAGCAACTTTACCGCTGTCTTTTCACCCACCCCGGGAACGCCCGGGATATTGTCACTACTGTCACCCATCAGGCCTTTCAGATCAATGATCTGCGCCGGAGTAACTCCAAACAGTTCCTGAACACGTGCCGGGGTGCATTCCTCGATTTCTGAAATACCTTTGCGTGTCAGAAGCAACGTCGTCTCATCATCAACCAGCTGCAGCGCATCACGGTCACCGGTCAGCAGCAGGGCATTGATTCCGCGTTCCCTGCACTGCAGAGACAGCGTACCCAGAATATCATCTGCCTCATAGCCGCTCAGGCTCAGCACACCCAGTCCCATATCAGAGAGAATCTCTTTCAGCACAGCAAACTGCGGGCGCAGCTCATCGGGGGTGGCTGCACGCCCTGCCTTGTAGGCATCATAAGCAGTGTGTCGGAAAGTTGGTCCATGTTCGTCAAAGGCTACTGCACACCAGCGCGGGGTGCGTTCGCGTATACAACGCAAGAGCATGTTCAGAAATCCGTGCACGGCATTGGTATACACGCCGTTGTAATCCATCAGCGGCAAAGCATGAAACGCCCGGTACAGCAGGCTGTTTCCGTCTACGATAAGAAACGTATCACGCATAAAGGAGTCCTTTCTGTCCTGTTCAGTATACCATCTGTCAAGAGTTTATCACAATGCTCTGACTGTAAATCTATTTGCGGAACAGCATCAGATCCGGAAGCTCGGTGCTTCCTGTACTGAGGCAGTCCGCACGTGAGACCAGGATAAACAGCGGATAAAAGATTGGCTCGTTATGAAAAATCTCAGCAGTACCCATAAGCAGGAAAGCCATGAGCAGCAAGGCTGCTGTCTTGACTGCCGCGCAGCGCCGATACTGCAATACAGAACGACCTGCGAGCACGATCATAACGAGATAGGCTAATAGCGCGGCAACTCCGCCGTGCAGCAGCACTTCGATCATCTGGTTATGTGTATGCGCTGCACCTAGCAGGATCTCGTTTTCAGCAATCGGATGCTGACCAATACCCAACAGCCATTTATCTCGGATCTCATTCAATGCAGCACGCCATGCATCAGTGCGTGCGAGCATGGTTACATCCTTGCCCAGCGCCTGTGTCACAGTGCCTGCTTCATTGCGTGGAATCAGCAGAACAGCCGTCAGCAATACAGATAGAGCCGCCATCGTCACAGGATTCAGCCATTTGGGGAGTGCGTACCCGCGCAGTACAGCAAGTGTAAGGAGCAAAAAAGCCAGACCTAACATTGCCGTAACACCGCGTTGAAGTACTACCGTTACCAGTACGATCAGCGCTACGAATACCGTACGTAAAGTCCAGCGTCCACGGTAGGCATGTGCACAGACCGCCTCAAATCCCAGTGCGGAAAGTGTGATGCGGAAGTACATCGTGCGCGTTCCAAGCAGCCATTCGGGCACATAAAGCGGATTTTCTTCCAACTTAAGACCCGAATAACCATTTGGATAAATCGCCATAGAAAGCAGATGCAGTAATACCCATACCAGCAGTGCCCAGCTGAATCCACTCAGCACACTTTTGCGTTCTCGCTGTAGTCCCATATCCAGCAGAAGCATGAGCGCAAAACTGGCATGCCAGTCAATGTGATATCCAGAATTGCCCAGGTGCAGAGCAGTCGATATCCAGAGAATAACAAACATCGCCCCGATAGTAAGTATCATCGGGTTCGCATTTTTCAGTTGCCCGGTCCACCAACGGAAAATCCACATCGCATATACGCCGGCGCAAACAGTATAGACTAAGACGCGAAGCAATGGAAAACTGCTTTCAATGCCCAATGCAGAATACAACACCTGCTCAAAGTGCGCTGCCTTATGCACGCGCAGCAGAACAAAAACCAATGCCGCATACACAAACGTATGTGCCAGAAATCGGTCTAGCTGCTTATTAACAACGCCCATTCTTTTTGCCACAGTATGTTCTCCCGTTATTTTCCCACACAGAAGCGGGAAAAGATATCATCAAGCAGTTTTTCATCCACCCGGTCGCCCGTAATTCCACCCAGCGTATCCAGTGCCTCATACAGCGATACGGCAGCCAGGTCCAGCGGTTCGCCGTTTTCCAGAGCCTGTGCAGCTTCCGCCAGCAATGATGCCGATCGCCGTGCAAGACGCATATGACGCGCATCAGTAAGCGGCATCTCGCCTATCTCTCCCGCACGCACAGCAAGCTCTTCGCGCAGTTCCTTCAATCCCTCTCCTGTGCGTACTGAGATTCGAAGCGCCCCAGGGTATTCAAAGGCATGTGGAAGATCTGCCTTGCTAAGCAGTACCAGATGCGGATACACCTCTGCTTCATGAAGCAGTTCCTCATCTTCCTTTGTCATTGGCATCGACCCATCCATGAGAAGCAGCACTAAATCAGCCGATCTCATAGCCGCCCGAGCACGTTCTACCCCAATAGCTTCTACCGTATCGGCTTGTGTACGGATTCCTGCCGTATCACTCAGGTGCACAGCTAGTCCATTCAGCAGGATCGTCCCCCGCACCACATCCCGTGTCGTACCGGGAATGTCGGTAACAATAGCCCGTTCTTCACCCAGAAGTGCATTGAGCAATGAACTTTTTCCCGCATTGGGTAATCCGCAAAGTGCGACCTCAAACCCACTTTCCAGCAAACGTGCTGCACGTTCGTCACAAGCATCCGTCAGACGTTTGGCTAAGGCTCTGGCTTGAGATGCTGTGTCCGCAGCTGCTTCTCTCTCATCAATCTCTTCGGGGTAATCAAGCGCCGCTGCCACGCCGGCAGTAATCGCGATTCCCTGTTTCTGAATATCATGTACAAAAGCACTCGTCCCGCCATCCAGCTGGCGCAGTGCTGCTTTTGCAGCCTGTTCGCCTTCCGCACTGATCAGCCGCATAACAGCTTCCGCACGGCTTAGATCGATGCGCCCGTTCAGAAATGCACGACGTGTGAATTCACCGGGCTCAGCCGGCCGAGCACCAATAGCATATAGAGCACGAAGTGCCTGACGCGCCGTCTGGTGACCGCCATGCAGATGAAATTCAGCTACATCCTCACGCGTATAGCTGCGGGGAGCAAGCATCAGAACAGCCATGCATTCGTCGATCAGCTCTCCCTTTTCATCATGCAGATGCCCATACAGCATACGGTGTGATTCCACCTTCTGTTGACCAGCAGGAAGGAACAGTTTTTCAAAATAAGCGCGCGCAGCACAGCCGCTGACGCGCACAATAGCAATGCCACCCTGTCCAGGCGGAGTGGCCAGTGCCGCAATCGTATCTTCCTCGTACAGTCCAGACATTTACAGTAGCCCCTGGTAAGCTGCATCCGCATCTGGACGCGTCGTTTTTTTCTCGCCGTCTCTTTCCGCTGCGAAAGCGGCTTCTGCCATATAGTGGGGATGGTAAATGCGCCGGTCTAGTGACCAGACCTTTTCGCTGAATGCGCCTGCGGGCGTACGCTGCACGATACCGTTCATTTCATTCATGCGCGCATCCACGAGGTCAATCCAATGCAGCATTTCCGCTTCGGGAAACATAGGCGGACGGGGGCTTCCGTACTCAGCTTCACCATGGTGACTGATCACCATATGCTCCATGAGCAGTACGTATTCATCATCATCGGCCAGACCCGTGCGGCGTGCCGCCTCACGCACCTGCGTTACTCCGCGGACCAGATGTCCCAGGAGCAATCCATCAACCGTATAATCATTTACATTGCCGCATTCATCTGACTGCATTTCACTGATCTTACTCAGATCATGTGCAATCACTCCTGCACACAGCAGGTCTCCGTCCAGCCACGGATAGATCTTAAGCATAGCTTTCGCTGTATGCAGCATAGATGTCGTATGATGCAGAAGCCCGCTGCGTTCAGCATGATGCAGTCTCTGTGCTGCGGGATAATACATCAGTTTATCCCCTGCCATATTGAGCAATTCTCTGACCAGCACCCGCAGTGTTTCATTTTTCATACCATTCAAAGTATCATTGATTTCAGAAAGCATCTGCTGTGGCGGATAAGGCGCACAGGGCACCAGCTGCGCCATGTCATATTCGCCTTCCTCTGCTTCACGCAGCTTGTTCACACGCAGCTGCAGCCGCCCATTATACTCGGTTACTTGTGCGCGCAGCTTGATCACGCCGCCCACCGGGGGCGGTGTGACAGTGCCATCCCACATTTTGGCATTCATATCGCCCGTACGGTCGCTGAGCGTCATATCCAGATAACGGCTGCCATTGGAAGACGCGCGTTGCTCACTGGTGCGCACCAACAGAAAGCCTTCAAATTTCAAGTCCTTTTCAAATGCCGCCACGGCAATCTGATCCATGTTCTGCTCCCATCCGGCGCGGTCAGGCTTCCGCGTCTCCGTAATATGCATCCTCAAAGAGAGTATATTCTGCCAGCCAGTTCAGCTTTATATCGGCCAGCGGGCCGTTGCGCTGCTTCGCAATAATCAACGTAGCTGAGTTTGTCTCTTCGCTGGCAGCATCATAATAAGCATCGCGATGCAGAAACATGACCACATCGGCATCCTGCTCGATCGAACCTGAATCACGCAAGTCACTCAGCATGGGACGCTTGACCGTACGCTGTGTATTCGCACGGCTCAGCTGTGCACATGCAAGGATCGGAATTTTCAGTTCAAGCGCTATACTCTTCAGACGGCGACTGATCTCGCTGACTTCCTGCTGACGGTTTTCACTGCGTCCATCGGCACCCATCAGTTGCAGGTAATCGATAACAATCAGATCCAGTCCCTTCTCCACCATGATACGCCGCGCACGCGAACGCATCTGCAGCGGAGTAAGTCCGGCAGTATCGTCAATGTAGATCTTCTCATTGCTCAGCGGATTGACCGTCTGAGCAAGCTTCATCCATTCTTTGTCACGTAAGGTACCACTTCGCACGCTCTGCATGTTTACGCGTGCTTCACTGCACAGCAGACGCATTGCGATCTGTTCACGGGGCATCTCCAGGCTGAAGATTGCAACGCTGTAACCTTTTCTGGCGGCAGAAGCAGCGATGTTCAGCGCAATACTCGTCTTACCCATGCTGGGACGAGCGCCAAGCAGCAGCAGTTCACCGCCATGCATACCGGTCAGATTCTTGTCCAGCTTTGAAAAACCGGTCGTTACGCCAGCCACCTTGCCCTGCAGACGAGCAAGTTCCTCGATCTGTGCATAAGTATTATACAGCACCTCACGTATCGGAATCAGCTGCGCGCCGCCCGTACGGCGCATTACGATATCAAAAATATCCTTTTCAGCCGCGCCGAGGATATCCTTGAGCTCCATCTGATTCGCATAGCTGTTGCGAGTAATCGTTGAAGCAGCACGAATCAGCTGACGCAGAGTCGATTTCTCAAGAATGATTTCAATATGCTCCTGTACATTGACTGTACTAGGCACACCGATTATCAGCCCGGTCAGATACGCTGTTCCGCCCACACCCTCAAGTGTACCGCGGCGTGTAAGTTCGGCATCCACTGTCACCAGGTCAACAGCAGTACCGGCTGCTGCCAAAGAGCGGATCGCTTCATAAATTGCTTTATGCGCAGGCGTATAAAAGTCTTCCTCGTTCAGCATCTCCATTGCAAGAGATACCGCACGCCCGTCCTGCAGGAGCGCGCCAAGAACACTTCTTTCTGCCTCAATGTTCTGAGGCGGAACAGAAGCAAAGGCGTCCATATAGGCAGGTCGCTGTTCGCTCACAGATGATCAGCCCTCCGCTATGTTTTTAACCCTAAGCAGCATTCTGGTGCTGACATTGGGATACAGATGCACAATCACCTCATAGTCACCCAGCTGACGGACAGGTTCCTTGATCTCGACCTTACGCTTGTCGATCTCTACCTCATAGCCTGCCTGGATTGCATCAGCAACTTCCTGCGAAGTCACGCTTCCATACAGCCGGCCTTTCTCACCACACTTGGCTTTAAGAATAACCACTTTGTTCTTGAGCTTAGCAGCCGTCTGCTCCGCGGCAGCACGTGCTTCGGCTTCGCGTTTGCGCTCAGCTTCACGCTTGCGCTCTACTACGCGGATTGCATTCTCAGTAGCTTCCATTGCCCACTTGCGCGGGAAAAGATAATTGCGGGCATAGCCATCGCTTACGTTGACAATATCGTCCTTCTTGCCGATATCCTTGACATCCTGCAGTAAAATGACTTTCATGCTTATTCCTCCTCGTTATGCGGCAGCAGCGGTTTGCGCAGGCCGCGAGAATCTGAAATCTGATCGACTACGCCGACAACCGCCAGCGCAACCTGCATAAAACGAAATACAAACGCCAGTACAATCACTGCCACGCGCCAACCTTTGGCTGTACCGCGGCGGTGCTGCGAATGGTTGAGTGTTGCCAGACCCTGTACGATATAACAGAAGCAAAATGTCTGCCACATCATTGTTCCAAGCATGACCAGCATCCCGTTGCTTCCCGAACGTATAAGGAGATAACCGGATGCCAGCAGGCCGATACGCAGTCCCCATGGCCGCGGGATATGCCATGTCCGCAGAGGCGGCATGGACAAGTCAGGGATCTCCTGCTCCTCTTCATTGTACTTATAGGCCCGACGTTGTGCTGCCCTGCGTCCGAAATATATGCTCAGTGCGATGCCTGCTACGGCATTCTGGGCACTCCCCGAAATCAACATGCTCGGGATCAGTCCCTGCAGAAGTGAACTGACCATGCTGCGTATCTGAAGAAGCAGTTCACTTACTGCCTCAGCAGACAGTATGTATCCACCCGGTACTGCTACCAGTGCTGTGTCCTGCATAGATGAGGGAAGTCCTAGCAAGCCGTTGGAAGCCAGCATGTACAGCAGAGAGTCTCTTGCCGGCAACACATTGACAGCAGCTGCAGCTGCACCACCCGCCGCATCGTAAAGCATCCCCTTTGTCATACCCTGAAGGATCATATATATTGCTGCCAGGGAAACCACTAGTGCAGCCATTACTGCCCCGCATGATGTCCAGAAGCGTTTTTTCTCCGTCAGGCACCACAGCCAGGCAGCCATCATGGGCAGCAGATATCCCGCCCCAAACGCGCAAATCAGCATGCCGCCGCTCACGGCCAGGGATATCAGCATCATTACAAGGCAGATCAATGCCGGAACAAGCCCTGCAGTCAAGGTAGAGATCAACAGCCACATCGGGCCAACAAACAGCACAACCGTGCCTGCTCCCAGGCCGGGAAAAGCACCGCCAACCGACGCAAGCGCAAGCAGCGCAACGCACAGCAGACAGCATATCAACGCTGCTCGTAACGTTGTATAGGTTTTCCATCCCCGCTGCATACTGATCCTCCAATGTGCGACATGCGTACAAATTCCCGTATATATTGTAGCGATGCAAGCCATCTTTGTCAATCGGACGTCCGGTATGATAGACGGCAACGGATAAGAAGCAAAAACACCATCTACTGCAGTTTGCAACGGATGGTGTTCTGTTGATTATGGGTTTTCTTCGGTAAATTCAGGATCCACGGGAGGCATCTGGTCACACACCATGAACAACGCATCCTCTCCGTTATCTTCATAATAGCGTTTTCGGACTCCTACCTGCTGAAAGCCCAGCGAACGGTAGATATGCTGCGCTGTTTCATTGCTGCGCCGCACCTCCAGGGTCATATAGGAAACGCCCAGATTGGAGGCATACTGCACGAGCGCCGCTGTCAGCCTTTTGCCTATACCCTGTCCGCGCCAGTCCTGCCGTACTGCAATGTTTGTGATATGTCCTTCGTCCATCACGATCCACACGCCGGCAAAGCCTATGATCTCCCCCGATTCCGTCTCCGCTACCAGGTAACGAGCACAGACATTGCGGGTCATCTCCTCATAAAAGCTCTGGCGGCTCCATGGTTTTGCAAAGGTCGCTTCTTCGATCGCATGAACGCCGTCCACATCCTCCACCGTCATACGGCGAAGGTTCACATTACTCATGTCCGGCCTCCCGCAACGCGCGTGCGCGTTCGGCCTGCGGCGCGCGCAAATACATAGGCTGAAGTGTCAGGTAATCCACGGCCCGGTCCACATCCCGCGCTGCCAGAGCCGCCACTGCTGCAGGGCGCAGATATGCGTTATGTGCAGCGGCAAACCGCGCCTTCTCTCCCAGCGTCTGCGCAATATGCTCGCGGTAAGGGATTATCCCATCTCCAGTAAAGAGGTATGGTCCTTCAAAAGCAGACAGTGCCTCCAGGTATTCCTCCAGTTTCAGTGCACAGTCCTGCATGAGCCGTTCGCCATTACGGAATGCAGCACCATATACCTGCTGTACGCGCGCGTCCTGAATAGGGCACACAACAGCTTCTGCCTGCTCAATACCGGTCGCCGTAGCTTCCAGAGTATCTACTGCAATACAGGGAAGGCCAAGCGCATGTGCCATTGCCTTGACGGCCGTCACACCAATACGTACCCCCGTAAAGCTGCCCGGCCCGACCGTCACGGCCAGATGCGTCAGCTGTTCCTTTTTTACGTCAGCACGGCAAAGCGCCTCATCCACCATAGGCATAATGCTGGCGCTGTGCGTCAGCTTATTGACAGCCGCGCCTTCATACCGGATGCGTCCGTCCTCCCAGATAGCCACACCTGCCACAGGTCCCGAAGTATCCAAAGCCAGAATTAGCATTTCAGAATTCTCTCCCAATCCAGTGCTCGGAAATCACCCTTCGGGCAAAACCGAAGCAGGCGCATTTCCTCATTCAGCGTTTCAACAACAATCTCAAGACGTGTCTCCGGGAGCAGCTCTTCAGCGCGTTCTGCCCATTCAACAAGTGTTATGCCTTCACCTGGCAGCTGCTCCTGAGCACCGATTTCATAGAGTTCTTCAGCATCTTCCACACGATACCAGTCAAAATGATACAGCGGAAGCGAACCGCTTTCATACATGTTCATGATCGTAAACGTAGGGCTGGGAACAGCGCCTGTCACGCCAATCCCCCGTGCAATTCCTCGGGCAAACTCGCTCTTTCCGGCGCCCAGGTCTCCCCGCAGGACTAGCACATCTCCGTTTTGCAGAAAACCAGCAATTTCAGCTGCTGCTTCTCGTGTCTCAAATGCGCTGCAAGTGATCACGGCTGCCGACGTCGGGGCTTCTGCCAGCAGCTTCTTCGCCTTCTGCGCATCCAGATTGATTTGTTCCTTCAGGTGTTCCATCGAGTCGAATTTGCGAATTCCACGCAAGTAAGACAGCAGTTTCAGTTTTATTTCCTTGCCATAGAAATCACCGCTACAATCCAGGATCCATGTCTCAACAGTGTTCAGAGCACTGTCATCTGCTGTAGGCCGTGTGCCGACATTCGTCACTCCAACGTATTGTTTACCTTCGATTGTGACACAGGCAGCATAGACGCCGAATGGAGGCAGTACGGTCTCCTGTTCGCAGGCGAGATTGGCTGTTGGAAATCCTGCCGTCCTGCCCTTTCCATGGCCATGTACGACAGTACCTTTTAGATTAACTGATATCATTTCAGATCTTTCCTGACATAGCAAGAATTACAAGAACGCTTGTGGCAATAACGAACAATGCGATTACTGTCACATAGATCGATGTTTTTTTATCTCCTGTGCCCTTTCCACTGCCCGCAGGCACAAGTTTTGCTTTGCGCAGGCTCTGCACCACGGGTTTATACAGCAGCAACGTGATACCCGCATTGAGTGCACCTTTTACGAGATTGAAAGGCAGGAAAACAGGCATCAGCATACCTGCCACTACAGAGCGCGGAACACCTTGATAGATCGGTGTGATCAGGTAGTTCCAAAGCAGCATGACCACCGTCATCAGCACAACGCCGATTCCCAAGCCAACCAACGCGCCTTTCAGCGTACGGTTCTTGTGATAGATCGCCGCAGCAACACAGACAAAAGATGCAGAAGAGATCACGTTCATTAGAAGCCCGATAGGCCCGGTCTCTGAGATTGTAACCATCTCTACAAGCGAAACGACCAAGGTCACGATCATGGCATCAAGCGGTCCAAATAGGAAACCAGTGATAACCAGGATAACATCTTTAGGTTCATACTTCAGAAAAGATACAGCAGGGATACGGATGAGTGCAACCGCAGCATACGCAATCGCTGCCATCATAGCAAGAGTAACAAGGCGTTTGGTGTCATACTTTTTCATTAGAGCAGCCTCCTCAAAAAACAAAACGCCCCCGACGCGCAAATCGGGGGCAGCGCAAGCATTACTGCATGCTTCTTCTTTCATCCAGACTATACTGTCGGCCACGGAGTTTCACCGTATCTGCCTTTCGGCTCGCGGGCTGTACCGCCGGTCGGGAATTGCTGCAGCGCGCAGCTCACCCTGCCCCGAAGAATGCGGATCTTACGATCCTGAGAGGAAGTATATCACTGCGGGAATCCAGTGTCAATAAAGCACGGAAACTCGTACAAAATCAGAACACGGCAACCGCGCCGTTAGAACGTACAGACAGCACACTGCATGCATCTTCACCAAATGCGCGCCGCATATGGCGCAGGAAGCGCTCTTCCTGATCATGCGGGACCAGATTGAGCGTTGTGCCGGCAAACCCACCACCGTGTACACGCCATGCGCCGCATTCAGACAGCAAATGCTCAGCTATGCCCAGTGCTATGCAGAGCGGCTGTGTATCATTATGTGCATACACATTCTGCAAGTACATCCAGCTGCTTCGTCCAGACTCAATCAGAATCCGCCGGAACTCCTGTGTATCCCCTGCCTGCACAGCTTTGACAAGCCGTTTTACTCGTTCGTTTTCAGCATAATAATGCATAGCACGCAAAGCAGCACGATCACCCGCCTTCTCACGGATCATTGGCAGTTCATGCCAAAGCTGCTCCGGCCGTACCCCACGCAGTGTCTTCTCGCCGAAGCAAGCCGCCACGGCATTCATTTCCTGCCGGATGGACGCATATTCCGCCGTCAGGTCATCATGGCTGCCGCCGGTATTGACTACAATCAGGGAATACCCGCTCAAATCCATCTGCAGCGGTGTAACTTTCGGCTCATCCTTGAAATCGATCGCCACAAGTCCACCGACGGAGCAGGCCATCTGGTCCATAAGTCCGCATGGCTTTCCAAAGTATTCATTCTCAGCATACTGAGAAATGACCGCACGTTCCATAGGATTGATATTGTCTTCCCCATACAGGGCATCAAAGACCGTTACAATCAGCACTTCAAAAGCCGCGGAAGAAGAGAGTCCGCTTCCGGTTCGAACATCGGATGTAGCACAGGCGTCAAAGCCGCGGATCTGAATTCCCTTTTCGCGCATGCGGCGAGCGATTCCCCGGATCAGCGATGCAGGCGTGCCCTGTTCGCCGGCAATGGGACCTATCTCTTCAAGATCCAGGCTAACAGGAGCAAATCCTTCACTATGCAGGTTTACCTTGAAGTCATCCCGCGGTGAAACCGCGGCAACAGTATCGAGATCAACAGCCGCTGCCATTACCAGTCCGTTGTTATGGTCTGTATGATTGCCGCATAGTTCGGTACGTCCGGGTGCGCTGATAATGCGCGGTACCGCCTCGTTTCCGAAGAGGTCTTCATGTTTCTTGACCAGAAGCATATAGCGTTCCAGCTGGCGGGCAGCTACACCGCTACGATTTCCATACAGTGCAGAAATACGTGCAATCCCTTCGTCTGATTTAAGAATTCGAAGCAAATCGCTCCTGCTTTTCACTTGCTCGTCCTCCCATCAAGGATATTCTGCCAGAAGGCCATGAAATCTTCCAGACCCGCTTCCTTTAATTCTTTTTCAAAATTTGAAAAGCTCTCATCATCAATAAGTGTCTCTCCCGTGATCCAGCGGCCAATTGATTCATCCACCAGACGGCCGATCTTCATCTGCAATGGGGCAATCTCCGCTTCCTGTGCAAAAGTCAGCGAATAATACGGGAAAGGCCGCTCAGCAACCGCATTGATTATTCCCAACTGATCGGAAATAAAATTGACCGTTGTGTCATAATACCTGCGCTGGAACGCTTCTGAAGCAAGTCCCGGCACAGCCGGGCCAGATGAGATCAGCACATCACCGCTGAAATAAGTATTGTTCTGTGCAGCAGCAGTCATACGCCAGGTACCGTCGCCGTCGATCACGTAGTCAACATTCTCCATACCGGCACTGCCAAGAATATATACCTCTTCGGTATAAAACTCATCTACCCACCGCAGAACTTCATGCACATCCTTGCAGGCACTTGTTACAGCAAACGTTCCGGAAATGACCGGGCCTACAAAGCTGCGGTACATCGCCTCTCCTTCATAGGTAAGAGGCGGCATAACAACATAGGAGGAAAGCCACGCAGCCGGAAGAAAATTGCTCACCATGGTAGTGATAGCACCACCATAGATATTCGTCTTCTTTTCATCATCGATCTTACGGATCATATCAGATGTAGAAAAACCGCTTGGATCAATCAACTTTTCAGTATAGAGTTCACGCAGCCATTCTACAAAAGGACGGAAGTTCTCCTCCAACGGTATAAACTGTGCTTCGCCATTCACCGCGCGGATATTATAATCATTCGCCATCAGTCCAAAAGCATGGCCCAGAAATTTAAGATCGAATGATCCGATAAATGCCAGCGGGATCTCATCCTTTTTGCCGTTACGGTTAGGATCACCATCACGGAAGGCGCGCAGTACGTCAGTCAGTTCTTCCGCTGTGGTGGGCATTTCCAATTTCAGCGTGTTCAGCCAGTCCTGGTTCAGCCATACACAGTTCTGCAACGGCTGTTCGCTGATCGAGGGCAAAGCCGCAATGCGTCCGTCAGGCAGCGAAATTGCTTCAAGATACTCCGGATTCGCTGCTAGCAGCGCTGACAGATTGGGACAGTCTTCTTCCAGGTATGGCGCCAAATCGATCAGAACGCCACGGTCCAATAGATCAATACATTCAGCCGGCGTCAGCTGCGCTTTGAACAGTACATCCGGCAGGCTGGGATCACTGGCCTTCATTTGCTGTTTTGCCTGTGTCCAATCTTCTTCCTTTTTATACTGGTTGTAGACGAATTTTACACCGGTACGCTCTTCCATGCGCTGGAAAAACTGATTGCTGCTCCATGTGCGAGAAGTACCCTCAGGATCACATCCCGCCATTACATAATCCGCCAGCGCCACGCACGGCAGTATCAGGACGATCAACAAACAAAGCACACGCTTCAGCAAGGAAACACCCCCTAAAAGTGGTACATTCAATTATACACCCGAATCATTGCCCACGCAATTGCATTTAAATGTACAAAATTCGGCGGAACTGTACCTTTTTTTGCAAAAAACATGTTGACATTCTCTTCCTGTAGTGCTAAAATCATTATCGATGTTAATCGGTAATTTCATATCGATAAGGAGGTTCCGTTTTTTATGGGTATGCTTGAAGGAAAAGTTGCTATTATTACCGGCGCTGCACAGGGCATGGGTGAAAAGCATGCCATCCGCTTCGTGAAGGAAGGCGCGAAGGTCGTTGTGACCGACATCAAGGATGAGCCTGGCCAGGCTCTGGCAGACAAGCTGGGTCCGAATGCAATCTATATGCACCTGGATGTAACCAGTGAAGAACAGTGGGCAGCTGTTGTAGCCAAGACGGAAGAGGTTTTCGGGCCCGTAACCACCTTGGTCAACAACGCCGGCTACGGCAAATTCCTGCCCATGGATATGCTTACCAGTGCAGATTTCGAACGTCACATCAAAATCAACTACATAGGTATCGTCAATGGCATGAAAGCTGTCATTCCTTCCATGCGTAAGGCAGGCAATGGTTCCATTATCAACATCTCCTCCGTCGACGGTGTGCGTGGTGCTTCCACCGGTTCCGCTTACTGTGGTGCCAAGCACGCTGTAGAAGGCCTGACCAAGTCCGCTGCTGTCGAGTACGGCAAAGAGAATATCCGTGTGAACTGTATCAACCCTGGCATCATCAAGACCCCGATGTCTGAGGCAGACGCAGATCCCGCCCTGATTGAGTTCCTCAAACAGATGGAAAAGGGTATTCCGCTGGGCCGCCGTGCTGAGCCCGAGGAAGTTTCCGGTCCGGTCGTGTTCCTGGCTTCCGATGACTCCAGCTATGTCTCCGGTACCTCGATCATCGTTGATGGCGGCTACATCTGCCACATCTGATGACACTCTTCTCAAGGGCCCTCTTTGCGAAGGTATCTTGAAGGGATAATCACCGACCAAAACAAGCAGACGGATCATGACGATCCGTCTGTTTTATATATCGTTTTTCCTTTGCTGCCAATAAATTCGGCCGTATGTAAAACGGCTTTGTTCCTGCAGCAGTTTATTACAGTATGATCTCGCGGTGCTGTTCAGCCGAATCGTAGATTGCCTGCATCAGGCGCGCCGTGATTGATACAGTGCCGATCGTGCTGGGCATAACCGTTCCCTGACGCACATAGTCGACGAACGCATCGATCTCATTCTGGAACATATCGCTCATATGGAATTCGGGAGCATACTGCACCAGAGCGCCTTTCTCTGTCGTGTACAGAGTGAAGCCCTTACCGTACTGCAGACGGATGCCTGCCTTATCCCCCATAAAGTCAATATAACATTCTTTTTCACCAATATTCTGTGCCCAGGCACCGTTGAAACTAATCACGGGGCCTTCCGTACGCACAAGGCCAGTAATGGATTCTTCCACATCGTATACACCATCCAGTTTGGGAGGGCCGGCCCACATATCCTTATATACATAGCCGGGAATATCACAGCCAAGCTTGCTAAATGATTCGCCGCTGACAGTACGAGGAGCGGGGTCGCCACAGCAGTACATGACAATGTCCAGATAGTGCACACCCCAGTCGATCAGCACACCGCCGCCTGCAATCTCCTTCGTCGTAAAGGCACCGCCCAGTCCAGGAATACTGCGGTGCTGGCGGAAGCTGACATAAACATGATGCACCGTGCCAAGTCGGCCTTCATCAATATAAGTCTTGATACGGCGCACCGCATCATTAAAGCGATTGACGACACCAATCACCAGGATATTCCCTGTTTCACGCTGCGCCGCCATCATAGTCTCGACTTCGGCATATGTGCGTGCTGCAGGCTTTTCGCACAGTACATGCTTTCCGGCATGCAATGCATCAATGGTAATAGATGCATGCACGTTATTGGGTGTGCACACAGAGATAGCTGTAACTTCCGGATCATTGATCACATCATGATAGTCCACAACCGGTATGCCGCAGCCATATTTCTCCACTGCAGCCTGAGCACGTTCAGGGATAATATCGCAGAAATACTTGATTTCTACCTGCGGATTCTTCATGTATGAAGGAATATGCGCTGCATTGGCAATCGTGCCGCAGCCGATAACACCGACTTTGATCATTAGTCTTCTCCTTCCGCACCGATCCGGTGCAGGTATTCAATCGCATTCCGAAGAGCAGGAAGTGTTTCTTCAGCTCCTTCAAACTCTACTGACAGCCAGCCCGCATACCCGGCTGCACGCAACTGCCGGATACACGAACGCACCGGCACCACACCGTGTCCGACAACAGTACCACGCAGATAATTGCCTCCGCGTGTGGTCAGCCAATCCCCTCCCGGCTTTTCCTCCTGACCCGAACGGAACAGAAAATCTTTAATATGCGCATGTACGGCATAACGTGCTGCGATACCTACTGCATGCCGTGGATCCTCGTCTGCACAGAGAAAATTGCCAATATCTACGAGCCATCCATAGTTCGGATCATTCACGCGGCGGATCAGCGTCTCAACGCGGTTGCTGTCCTGCATAATCAGGCCGTGATTCTCGCTGCACGTTACAATACCGCGCGTGGCAGCATAACGCGCCACTTGGGCAATGGCAGGTGCAATCTTTTCGACTGCTTCACGCCAATCGCGGATCTTATCCATGCGCCAGAACGCATCATGCCGCATGACCTTCGCACCCAGGAGCGCAGCAATATCCACACAGCCCTGTACACGGGCAGGTTCTTCCTCAGGCGTGCATCCGCGTCCGTTCAGGAAGTCTGCCGAGATCGTGTAAGCTGGAATCGCCAGGCCCAGTCGTTCGCAGTGTTCCCGAAGGCAGACAGCCAGTTCCTTAATGTCTTCGATACCGGCGCCATACTGCGGCTCAAGATCAATAAATTCTATGCCCTTATACCCCATTTGGGCAGCCTGATCGCAAGCTTCGAAGTATGTCATGCCGCGTTTCAGCTCACGCGAAAAGCTATAGCTGCTTACACCGATCTGCATATCTCTGCCCCCTATCTATTCCCGTACATTTTCTCATAATAGTTCTGGTATTCGCCGCTGATGATTTTTTCCCACCATCCACGGTTGTCAAGATACCATCTGATTGTCCTTACGATCCCATCCGCAAATTTCGTTTCCGGTAGCCAGCCCAGTTCACTATGGATTTTTTCCGGATCGATCGCGTACCGCATATCGTGTCCTTTTCGATCCGTTACATAAGTAATCAAGCTCTCAGGTTTGCCAAGTTCTTTGCAGATAAGTTTCACGATGTCGATATTTCGCATCTCATTGTGTCCGCCAATGTTATAAACCTCTCCAGTCTTACCTTCACGGATAATCAGATCGATCGCTCGACAATGGTCTTCCACGTACAGCCAGTCGCGGACATTCAAGCCTTCGCCATATACCGGCAATGGCTTATCATTCAAGCAGTTCGCAATCATCAACGGAATCAGTTTCTCGGGAAACTGGTACGGTCCGTAATTGTTGCTACACCGGCTGATTGTTACCGGCAGGCCAAACGTACGGTGATAAGCTTGTACGAGCAAGTCTGCTGAAGCCTTTGATGCGCTGTAAGGGCTGCTGGTGCGCAATGGTGTCTTTTCCGTAAAGAAGAGATCCGGTCTGTCCAGAGGAAGGTCTCCATATACCTCATCTGTACCTACCTGATGATAACGCTTTATCCCATACTTCCGGCAGGCATCCATCATAGTCTGCGTTCCCAGAATATTGGTCTGCAGGAACACGCCAGGGTCCTCGATGGAACGGTCAACATGACTTTCTGCAGCAAAGTTGACAACGATATCGGGATGCTCCTCTTCGAATAATCTGAACACCGCTTCACGGTCACAAATATCCGCACGCACAAAACGGAATCCAGGATTTGCCATGACCGGAGCCAAGGTAGATAGATTGCCCGCATAAGTCAGTTTATCAAGACACACGATACGGTCTTCGGGATGCTTCTCCATCATGTAAAAAATGAAATTGCTCCCAATAAACCCTGCCCCGCCGGTTACAATGATCGTCATATGCTCCTCCTTATACCTGACCATATATGAAATTACAGTCGCTGTCTGCAAGCAGAGGCGCGTTCAAGTCCTTGGCTGACAGCAGATCCTCGCGGACTTCTCCCCAGTCAACCCCAATGCTTGGGTCGTCAAAACGGATACCACGGTCACATTCCGGACTGTACAGGTTATCTACCTTATAGCAGAACTCGACATCATCTGTCTGCGTTCTGAAGCCATGGCCAAAGCCACGAGGGATATACAGCATGCGTTTATTTTCTGCGCTCAGTTCTACCTTGATCCATTGCAAATATGTCGGGCTGCCTTTGCGAAGATCAACCACTACATCGACGATTGCACCTCTGGTCGCACGCACCAGCTTTGCCTGCGCATAAGGCGCATTCTGAAAATGTATGCCGCGCAGGATGCCTTTCCGAGCTGAGTAAGATTGGTTGTCCTGAACAAAAACCGTATCAATCCCGAGATCATGGAATGCTTTCTGATTATATGTTTCCATGAAATATCCACGCTGATCACCAAACACCTGTGGTTCAATAATGCACACGCCGGGCAGTACAGTGTCTATGCGCTTCATGCTTCCTTCTCCTTCACTTCATCCTGAGTATTCAGGACCTCGCGGATCAGATAACGCGGACGATGTTTGGTCTCGGCATAGACCTTTCCGATATACTCACCCACGACGCCAAGACTGAGCAGTTGGATTCCGCCGATCAGCCAAATGGATCCCATCAGTGATGTCCAGCCACTGTCTGCATGACCAGTCAGTTTTGCAATCAACGCCCACAGGAGCATGATCAGGCTAATAGCAAAAACGATTGCGCCTACATTGAGAATCATACGCATGGGTTTAACACTAAAGGAAGTGATCCCGTCAAATGCAAATGCCAGCATCTTCTTAAGCGGGTACTTGCTCTCGCCTGCAAAGCGCTCACCGCGCGCATACTCCACGGTCGTCCATTTATAACCAATCTGTGGCACGATCCCGCGCAAGAACAGATTGACTTCACCGAACTCAGCCAATCCCTCTACTGCACGGCGGCTCATGAGACGATAATCAGCATGGTTGAAAACAATGTCTACGCCCAGTGCTTTCATTAGCTTATAAAAACTCTCTGCCGTAAAACGCTTGAAAAACGTATCCGTTTGGCGTGAAGAACGCACGCCGTATACGACTTCATACCCATGATGATATGCGTCCACCATAGCGTCCACAGCATTCACGTCATCCTGAAGGTCTGCATCCATTGAAATAATCATGTCTGCAAAATTGACCGCAGTCATCAGCCCGGCCAGCAGAGCGTTTTGATGCCCACGGTTACGTGAAAGATCAACACCCGAAAAGATCGGGTTCTCAGCATGCAGACCCGCAATGATTTCCCAGGTTCGGTCCTTGGAACCGTCATTTACGAACAGCACACGGCTGCGGGTGGAAATCTTCCCCTGCGCGGTCAGGTCCTGCAGTTTTTCCCTAAGGCGCTTTGAGGTCTCTGGCAGTACAGCCTCCTCATTATAGCAGGGCACCACGATATAAAGCGTACGCTCATCCCGCATCTTCTTCACCCTTCTTCTTTCTGAAAATAAACAACTTGCTGAATATATAATTCAGGATAATCACCAATACGTTCGAAGCGATCTTGACCGGCATGTCCGGCCAGTGCAGCACTTCGACGAATAAGTGCATGATTCCAAGGTCCATTAGTCCGGTCGCGATTCGCGCACCAAAGAAGCTGACGACTTCCCGTACAATACCGGCAAACGAGTTTTCCTTGCTCCGAAATACCCAAATCCTATTCGTTACATAGGCTACGATCACCGCCAGGATCCATGCTATGGTCGTGGCCCAGTCCGTGTCCATGCCCAGCCAGCGTGTGCATATCCAGTAGGCAACGATATTAATCACGGTAGTCACGCCGCCGAAGAATACATAAAGGATATACTCGCTATACTTGCGGAATAAAGGTAGGATGAAATCCCGGAACTTATGGTAGAGTCCCTTCATTGTTTCTCTCCTGTCACGCCGTGCAGGATCTCCCGTACAGCTCTTTCTGAAAAACGTTCTTCGAACAGCCGCAATGCGTTCATACGCATTGCTGTGTTCTCTTCTGGTGTCGCTGAACAGATACGCTCTGCCGTTCCGCTCAGATCGGCGCGATCGATCTCCACACCTATTCCGTACCGCGCAATCATTGACCGCGTATCTCCCGCGACCGTGTTCAGCATTGGCAGTCCGCCTGCCAAGTAATCCAATGACTTCATGGTCAGACCGATGCAGACACTGCGTTTCATCACATTGAGACCAAAGTGGCATCTATCGAATATATTTTGCCGTGCTTCCGCATCATAGACTGCACCATGGTATACTACTTCTGCGCTTGCAGCCTCTGCAGCTGCCAGCAAGCGCTCTTTTGCCTCACCATCACCTATTACATGCAGCGTCAGCGGGCGAAGTTTGATAATGCGACTGAATAACGCCTGCAGCAAATCGATATCGATAATATTGTTGATTGATCCCAGCCAGCACAGTGCCAGTTCCCCACCATCTGGTGCAGCAATCTTCTTTGCTGTCGTTTCCGGGCGGCATAGCGGCAGCGTCTGTACGTTCAGCCCTTGCAATCTGTCCCCCAGCGTCTTTTGATAAAGTTCACACTCCGAATAGATCAGATCTGCGCTGGGCAGTGCACGGTCACGTAAGCGTCCCCATATGGCAAATGGTCCCGCAAGCAAACGTTTCCCTATTCCACTGGGAAAAGTCTCCGGCCACAGATCATACAGATCAAACACAAGGCGCACTTTCGGGTGCTCCTTTTTATATTGTGCTGCTTGTCTGCACAGGCTGTTAGGCGGCACAATCACATAAATCAAATCCGGCTTCAGTTCCGTAATGCGCTGAAAAGCATCTCGCGCAAAATGCATATGCGAACGAATGCGCGCCAGCGAAAGGTTGCGTTGGTACGGAAGTGTATGCAGTTGCTCACAGTCAGGAAGCTTCACATTGAACGGCTGTTTCTTCCAATGATCAAAATCAGACGTCAGATAAGTGCAGGCATATTCTCTGCTGCGCAGCTCTTCCAATACAGGACGGACACGATAGGAATAATAATGGAAGCAGCTGATAATGACTGCCCGTTTCTGCATATCCGTCCCCCTTTGTTTATTTTTTGTGGCTCTATTTATACTGCACCTGTGCCAGACAGCCCTAGTTCCTGTGCGTGCGGACGCATTCCCTCAATGCACAGCGCCGCCACTTCGCTCACGGGCATTCCCAGCAACTCGCAGCCTTTTTCAATCAAAGCACGGTCACACTTTGCAGCAAAGCGCTTATCCTTGAACTTCTTCATAAAACTCTTGAGCTCCAGATCCTCAATGCCATTGGGACGCATGCGAGCACAAGCCTGGATAATACCAGTCAGTTCATCGACAGCAAACAGACTTTTTTCCAGATTTGTTCTCGGCTCTACATCAGAACAGATTGTCCAGCCATGGCTGAGAATAGCGCGGACATCTTCCGCCGGTACTCCCGCATCCAGCAGCGGCTGTTCTGTGTGTTGCAGATGCTCTTCCGGATATTTCTCATAGTCATAATCATGCAGCAAGCCGACTGCCATCCAGTGCTCTTCGTCTTCGCCAAAATGGCGTGCCATAGAACCCATTGCATAACAGACGTTTTTTGCATGCAGCAGCAGCTGTTCACCACTGATCATTGTTGCGTTAAGCCGGGTAGCTTCCGCCATTGTCAGCTTTTCCATTTTTCCTCCTTAAATCAGATCCTGCCGTGGAATACCTCATTGTTCTTTGATGACCATAGCATGGCTTCAATCACACGCATCACACGCAGCATTTCCTTGTGCGTTACGATCTGCGAGGCCTCTCCATTTATGGCATCAGCAATGTTGCGGTAGTAATCACGTACATCGCTCTCAACACGCGGAAGCGGATAATGCTGGATGGTCTCCTCTGTACGCGGAGCCATTGTCTTCGTCAGTCCTGCTGCCGTCACCACTGGTACCGCATCCCGATTTTCCCAATCTGATACCTTAACAATCTCACCATTCATTTTAAAGTCTTCGATCACTGCAGTCCCGTTCTGTCCCTGAATATACCAGCGCGGAAGGTTGATGAAATTGCTCGTGCCTACCTCGACCCGCGCTGTCAGGCCATCGGCAAATGTCAGTACGCTGGAGAAGCCGTCATCGACCTCTTCATTAGTCACATTGGTCACTGTACAAAAGACAGAGATCACATCCTGCGGCACTAATTTCAGTATCTGGTCAATCAGATGCACGCCCCAGTCCAAAATCATTCCACCGCCATGTGTATACTGGTTGCGCCAGTCACTGGGAATGCCCCGCGACCCGTGCACACGCGACTCAATATTAAAAACACGGCCCAGCATCTTTTCATCAAAAATCTTTTTTGCGCTCAGGAAATCCTCGTCCCAGCGTCTGTTCTGATGCACGGTAAACAACCGTCCCGTCTCACGCGAAACGGCGATTGCCCGATACAGTTCCTCCAGTGTCGGGGTGACAGGCTTTTCGGAGATCACATGCTTACCGGAACGCATGCATGCTTCCGCCAGCGGCAGATGCGCATCGTTCGGCACAGCGATTGTCACCAGCTGGATCTCTTTATCTTCCAGCAGTTCTTCCAGGGTATCGTATGCGCGCAGTCCCCTTTCACGCGCCAGTGCGTTCCGCACGGGATCAATATCATAAACGCCGCAGATATGGAACTCTTCCGGCATGGTCTGCAGTTTGCGCACATGCCATCCGCCCATACCGCCGTAACCGATCAGTGCCCAATGGATCATTCATTATCCTCCTTCAGGCAGTGCCGCTGTTCTATCCGGCAATGTCTGATTTCAAACGTACTATCAGTATACCACATGCTATGCGATTTGAATATGCAAAATCTGTAAAACAGCATGTGCTGCCCTCTCCGGGTTGCGGAATCTGCACAATCTTTGTATAATAGCAGACATAACAAATGAATCCATTGAATGCCCCATGATCTACAGGCTTTCCAATAATACACGGCCAGAAACTGATCAGCTTATCTTTCAGGGGTGTCACTTCAGGCGGCAGCCCCGTTTATGTCATAAAAAAGTGATCCTGAGTGTAACACTTTTGGTTTTTATACGTATAGTCCTGAGAAAAGGCAGGTGAAACGGATGACGGAGGACAGGGAACTGGCTGCATTGCTAAAGGCAGGGAACACCGACGCGCTTGAGCAGCTGATCCTGCGCTGGCGGTCCCGCGCTGAAGCATACGCATTCAGTATCCTCCATGATTCCCAGGCTGCCGAAGATGCTGTGCAGGAGGCATTTGCCAGGATTTATGCGCTCCGGACCGGGCTCAACGAGAACTGTTCCTTCTCGGCTTACCTGTTCACGATTGTCAGGCGGATCTGCATAGACGAGCTTCGGAAGCAAAAGCACACGCCAGACCTGCCAGGAGAACTTCCCGACATGCCAGTTCAATCCGCCGAAGAGGAGTACCTCAGCCGCTGGGAACGTCTGAACCACATTCATCTTCTGGCATCCTTGAACAAAGCGGACAGGGAGCTTCTGCTCGCGTTCTCTATAGAAGACAAAACCGCCAGGCAGATAGCAAAGGAAATGTGCTTGCCCGAAGGACTGGTCCGGGTCAGGCTGTACAGGATCCGGAGAAAGCTGAAAGGAATGAACAAGGATGAGCAATGAATATCTGAATAAGGTCGTTCAGCGCGGCAATGAACTGGGGTTGCTGGAACAGGCCGCTTTGGCTTTGCCCAGGAAAAGCACCTCAGTCCGTTGGATCGTGGCAGCTGCCTTCGGTGCACTGCTTACCCTGATCCCCTCGGCCTGTACAGCACAGGTCTTCCTTCACATGATTTGATAGAAAGGTCAGAGAAACATGTTCAAGAAAAAAGAAAAGAAAAAGAAATCCATCAAGCGGGAGATTCTGGAGTGGATCCTCACGCTCGTAGCTGCAGTCCTCATTGCGCTCCCGATCCGCGCATTCGTCTTTGAACTCGTCAGAGTGGACGGCGGATCCATGGATAATACGCTTGCAAACGGCGAGATCATGTTCGTTACAAAGTTTGATTATGCATCCACATGGCTCTGCCTGCCCTGGCAGGATGCGGAAGCCAAGGAACAGGCCAAACGCATCACGACCGGCGGGGAACCTGAGCGTTTCGATGTCGTTATATGCAGGTATCCCGGACGCGGGGATACCAATTTTGTGAAGCGCATCGTGGGCCTCCCCGGAGACACGGTCGAGCTCAGAAACGGATATCTGTATGTCAACGGTGAACTGTATGAAGAGCCGTATATAGATGACTCTTACCGGACCGGCTGGCTGAACACATTCGGCCCCTATACCGTTCCTGAGGGCGAATACTTTGTCATGGGTGATCACCGCAACAATTCCAATGACAGCCGTTCCCAGGGCCCGATCAAAAGGGACATGATCATCGGGCATGTGCGCACGGTACTCTTCCCCTTCGGCAAGATCCGGGGAATCGATTAATAATTACCCGTGAAAGCAGAAAACAGAAGGAGACGAACACTATGGAATTCCCCATTGATCATGACCTGCATTGTCACAGTATGCTTTCCAAGTGTTCCAATGATCCCGAACAAACAGCAGAAAACATCCTGCGGCACGCAAAAAGAAACGGATACACAGTACAGTGCATCACAGATCATCTGTGGGATGCTGCGGTGCCCGGTCCCAACAGCTTTTATGAATCACAGAATATCGCGCATGTAAGGCAGCTCCTGCCGCTGCCAAAGGATGACCAGGTCCGCATGGTGTTCGGCTGCGAAACAGAGTTCTTCGGCGGAACAAGGCTGGGGCTTGATCCTGCCAATTACGACCAGTTTGATTTTATTGTAATTCCGCCTAATCATTTTCACATGACGTGCCCGGCAGAATATGATACAGAGGAAAAGGCTGCAGAGCTGTTTGTTGAGCGTCTGGAAGGAATCAGCCGTCTTCCCCTCCCCTGGCGTAAGGTGGGTATCGCACATATTACATGCGGGCTGATCTTCAGGGAAGGCGATCAATGGCTCGTATACCGCCTGGTGGATGAGAAACGCTACCGCGCCGTTATGCGGAAGTTTGCCGCGCTCGGTGCGGGGATCGAGATCAATGTGAGCAGTTTCGGCCCCAGCTGGCACGACCATGAAGATGACGCGCTGCGCCTATACCGCATGGCGAAGGACGAAGGCTGCAAGTTCTATCTGGCGAGCGACGCGCATCATCCGGATGCGCTGGACCGCATCCCGGAGCGCGCACCGGAGATCGTTAAACTCCTCGGGCTGAAAGGAGAAGACCAGTTTACAATATGAGAAAAAAGATTCTGGGCGTACCGTTCGGCGCATTCATTGCCGTTGTCTGTTTCTGTATCGCGGGAATTGTGATAGGCTCATTCTATGACTTCGACATCAATGTCGCTCTGGCAAACAAGACACAGATCGGCAGTTTCTTTGCGACATACGGTTCATATTTCTCCTACTGTCTCTATCCCGCAGCAGGGATGTGCCTGTATAAGGGTCTGAGGAAAAAGGGCAAGCAGTATGACTTGCTCGCAGTGCTCCTCCTTACGATCGCGTATTTTCTAGCTGTTTACTACAGCAACAGCTATAACGGCAGCAAGGTCCGTGAAATGATGGGCTATACGGCAGGCAGTTCTTCTGCTCTCCTGTCCGTATGCAGCTGGCTGTTCTGGGCAGTCCTGTATCTATGGGTGCCCTTTGTCTGCTACAGAGTCCTGGATGATAAGGATGCCGGAAAACTGATCGCAGTCGGCGCTGCCATTCTCATTGCCGGTGTGCTTGCCGATAATGTGAACCTGTGGCTGAAACAGGTCGCCTCCCGACCGCGCTATAAGTATCTGATCACCCTGGATGACCCGCTCAGCGAATTCCGTTCCTGGTGGCAGATGGTCCCGAACCTTGCAGGCAGCAATGATGATTTCAAATCCTGGCCAAGCGGGAACATGACGATCGCCGCCATGATGTTCAGCCTGCCCCTGTTGGCAGATGTGCTCAAAAAGCAAAGCATAAAAAAGAACTGGACTGCATTTGCCCTTGCGTGCGTCTTTGTCGCACTATATGGTTACAACCGCATCCATATGACAAACCATTTTCTGTCGGATGTGTGCTTTGGAACACTGATCACGTATCTGATCTTTGCTCTTATTAGCTCTGCCTTTCTGAAGGCCTGCGGAGATAATAGTAATCAGTAACCTTCACCGATCGGCATTAGTATCCTGTACGCCCTGTTTCTTCCCGGGCAATCATGGTCTATTACGGCAGGCATCGTTTTGTGCCTGCTTTTTCCGTATCCAAAGCATCACAAATAGGCATGCAGCGCTTTTGCAAAAGGGCTTTCATATAAGCTGTTTATTGATATTATATGTTCTATATGGTCGATATTCAGCATAATAATAAATATTCATCTTGACTGACAGGGAAATATCGCTATAATGGAATAAACGATACAGAAAGATCGTTTAAAGGAGGAAAAGTTAATGAAAAAGATCCTGTCCGTTCTGTTGGCCGCTATTTTCGTGCTCGGCTGCGTAAGCTTTGCCAGTGCCGATACCGAGTTTGACCCCGAGCTGGTCGCTGCCGCTAAGGCCGAAGGCAAGCTGGTAGTTTACGGTTCCTGCGAGGAACTCTATATGAAAGCCGCCTGCAACCAGTTCGAAAAGATGTTCGGCATCAAGGTGGAATCTCAGCGCCTGTCCACCAACCAGGTTCCCACCAAGATCGAGGAAGAAAACGGCAAGCCCTCTGCCGACGTATGGTTCGGCGGCACCAACAATCCCTATGATTCTCTGGCTGCCAAGGGCTTCCTGGATAACAGCTATGTACCCAAGAACGCCGAGCACCTGCTGAGCGATCTGTACAAGGATCCTAACGGCTACTGGTACGGCATCTATACTGGCATCCTGGGCTTCATGGTAAACAAGGATGAGCTCAAGCGCCTGAATCTGGAAGCGCCCCAGACCTGGGACGATCTGCTCAAGCCCGAGTACAGCGGCCTGATCTGGTTCTCCAACTACATGACCGCCGGCACTCCTCTTCTGGTTGCCAACCTGATGCTGCAGTACAAGGGTCATGATGATGGCCTCAAGTACCTGGTTGAGCTCGACAAGAACGTCAAGATCTACACCAAGTCCGGTTCTGGCCCCAGCAAGAACGTGGGCACCGGCGAGTGCGTGATCGGCATCGGCTTCCTGCATGATGGCATCACCCAGATCCTGAACAACGGCTACGATAACGTTGGCCTGATCGTTCCTTCTGATGTCACTGCCTGTGAGATCGGCCCCGTGGCGATCTTCAAGGGTGCCGAGCATCTGAATGCTGCCCGTCTGTTCGTTGAATTCGCCCTGTCTCCCGAGTGCGTGGAACTGGCTGCGCAGAATGAATCCTATCAGTTCCTGGTACTGGACAATGCCAAGCAGCACGAAGCTGCTACGCAGTTCGGCCTCTCCCTGGATGCTGTATGGGATGGCTATGACTTTATCAAAGCTGCCGCCGAATCTGACCAGAACAGAATCGACGTAATGAACGCCCTGGGCGATGCTGCTGACGGCCGTTTCAAGACTGAATAATCCCTGACACAAAAAGCATACTTTCCCCCGCCCCGCTCGGGGCGGGGGATATTTACAAAGAGAGGAGCGGTTGCCGATGGCTAAAAGCCAGAGCGCGTCACTGGACCGCAAAAAGCTGATGGCCGATCCAATCATGATGACGACCATCGTGGTACTGATCGCCTTCCTGACACTGTTTATCCTCTATCCGCTGGCGATCCTGCTGGTGGACAGTATTTATGGCAGCAAAGGCCTATCTCTTGATACGTTCAGCCGTATTTTCCATATGCGTTCCTTCAGGGTATCCATTACCAACACGCTGAAGGTAGGCTTTCTGGTGGGCATCATGTCTACGCTGATCGGGCTGCTGTTCGCCTATGTCGAGGTCTATGTGCATATGCACAGGATATCCGGCGGGCTTTTCAAGGTGGTTTCGATGCTGCCGGTGGTCTCGCCGCCGTTCGTGCTGTCCCTGTCCATGATCATGCTCTTC
>JAFYDF010000161.1 GCA_017544935.1 Clostridia bacterium | reverse complement strand
CGAAGTAACGGCGCAGTTCCAGATGCAGCCACTGATATACGGGGCTGCCCACGCAGCGGGGCATGGTCTCAGCCAGGCGCTGGAAGCGTACGCGGTCACCGGCTTCACCGGTCACCTCTTCTTCGGGGTATCCGCAGGCACGGAGCAGGCGCCAGATATAATGGTCGCCGAAATGGCCGCCGCCCAGCAGCGCGCGGGTCACGTTCTCAAAGCGGACGTTCTTGGCGATATCCTCTGCCGGAATATGGCAGTGATAGTCAATGATGGGCATCTGCTCTGCATAATCATGGTACAGTTTTTTCGCGGTCTCGGTCTCGAGCAGGAAATCGCGGTCCATAAAGTTCTTCATATCGTCTTCTCCCTTTTTACAGCGTTACGCCGTCTTTGAAAATGGCCAGGTTGCGCTTGCTGAGTTTTTCGCTCTTTGTCGCTTCACCGGACGCCACACGAAGTACGTAATCAAACAGGATCTGTGCTTCCTCTGCCATGGGCACGCCCGCCAGTAGCGGACCCGCGCTGAAGTCGATCCAGTTCGCCTTGCGCGTGGCGATATCGTCCTGGGTAGCGATCTTCGCCGTCGGTACGGGACACCCAAAAGGCGTTCCGCGGCCGGTAGTGAACAGTACGATCTGCGCGCCGCTGATCGCCAGTCCCGTGGCGGCAACCAGGTCATTGCCCGGAGCCTGCAGAAGCGAGAGTCCGCCGGTCTTGACAGTTTCGCCATACTTGAGCACATCGCGCACTACGACGCGTCCGCCCTTCTGCACACAGCCCAGGCTCTTTTCCTCGAGCGTCGTTATGCCGCCCTTTTTGTTGCCCGGAGACGGGTTCTCGTTGATCTTCTCGCCGTAGCGCATGAAGTAGGATTTGAAATCATTGATCAGGTCAACCGTCTTCTCAAACAGCGCCTCGTTCTCGCAGCGGTTCATGAGGATGGTTTCCGCACCGAACATCTCAGGGACTTCTGTCAGCATGACACTGCCGCCCTGGGCAGACAGTTTTTCGGCAAAGGCACCCAGCAGCGGGTTTGCCGTGATTCCGGAAAAGCCGTCTGAACCGCCGCACTTGAGGCCGATGATCAGTTTGGATGCCGGGACCGGCTGGCGCTTGCACTGTGCAGCCGCCTCAAGCAGTTCATTCACGATGCGCGTGCCTTCGGCGATCTCATCCTCGACCTGCTGGCAGATCAGGAAGCGTACACGCTCTGGATCATAATCCCCCAGCTCTTTGAGCATATCGTCGATCTGGTTATTCTCGCAGCCCAGTCCAAGGACCAGCACACCCGCAGCATTGGGATGACGGATCAGGCCGCACAGTGCCTTCTGCGTCATGACCAGGTCACCGCCCAGCTGTGAGCAGCCATAGGGATGCGTATATGCATACGCTTTCGGTGCGTCCGCCGGTCTACCCGCATTTGCATTGTCCTCGATCGCCTCAGCAATGCCATTCACGCAGCCAACTGTAGGTATGATCCAGACTTCATTGCGCACGCCGACGCTTCCGTCCGAGCGCACATAGCCCATAAATGTCGCGGGCGTTTCAGTACCCTCCGGGCATTCGACCGGCTGATAGCTGTATTCGCGCAGACCGCTCAGGTTGGATGCCGTATTATGCGTATGCACCCACTCACCGGCGGCGATATCGCGTTTGGCATGGCCGATCGGGAAGCCGTATTTGATAATGTTCTCGCCTTCGGCGATAGGCATCAGCGCGATCTTATGTCCCGCAGGGATCTCCTGTGCCGCGGTCAGCGAGAATGCGCCTACCGTGATCGCTTCGCCGGCAGCGACCGGCTGTGTGGCAACAGCCACATTGTCCATTTCATGAATGCGGATCAGCTTGTCCATCTGTCGTCCTCCTCATGCATCAAGCAGGCAGGCTTTCTTACAGGCAGCTTTGATATGCTGCCAGCGCGCCTTCGCTGCGGATCTTATTCAGGTTCAGCACAGTCTGTTTCTCAAAGCCGGGGATCTGCGTCAGGTCTTCGCCCCACATATCCTTGTTTGTCATGACCGCATGCACCAGCTCTTCAGCCTTATCCGCACGATGCGCCCAGTAGAACTCAAGCGCCCAGCGGTCATCGCTTACCGTGTACTCATCACCGTTCGGGCGGCGGCAGACCAGACCTTTGTCCGTCAATGCCTGAATGTCATTGCTGTAGAACGCGATATATGCCGCAAAGCTCATTGCCAGACATGCAGGCAGTTTGCCGGTCAGGTTCACGTACTCCGTGAAGCTCGGGAGATTGCGGGCACGCCACTTTGACGTGGAGTTGAGCGAGATGCTCATCAGCTCATGATTGACAAAGGGGTTATTGAAGCGATCCTGTACAGCGGCAGCAAAGTTCATCAGGTCATCACGGTCCAGTGGCAGGGTCGGGATGACTTCATCATACAGCATCTTGTTCATGAAGTTCAGGACGGTATCGTTCTGCACGGCGTCGCGCACGATATTGAAGCCGGCCAGATATGCGCCCAGAACAAATCCGGTATGCGCTCCGTTCAGGATGCGCACCTTGCGCTTCTTATAAGGCGTGACATCCGGAACCACGGGGCAGTTGAGGCCCGCCGCACGGAAGGGAAGCTGCTTGTCGAGCCATTCCGGGCCTTCAATGTTCCACACGCCGAAGACCTCGCCCACATCGATCAGCACATCATGGTAGCCGTTCTCGGCTTCCAGGCGGGCTACTTCCTTTTCGTCACGGATGCGGCCGGGCACGATGCGGTCCACCAGCGTGGAGCAGAAGAGGCAGTCATTGTTGACATAGGCCTTAAAGCCTTCCTCCAGCTGCCACTGGTCAATGTAGCTGTTCACACAGCGCAGCAGTTCCTTGCCATTGTTGTCGATCAGTTCGCAGGAAAGGATCACCAGCCTGCCCTTTCCCGCTTTCCAGCGGCGATAGAGAACCTGGGTCAGCTTTCCGGGGAAGGAACTGCACGGTACATCGTCCGGGCCGCAGGCCGGATCATACACGATACCCGCTTCAGTGGTATTGGATACGACGTACTGCAGATCATCCGACTCGGCCACCTGCATCATGGCAGCAAAGCCTTCCTCCGTATATGGATTCAGGCAGCGTGAAACAGAGGAAATAACGCGCTTGCGGTCGACTCGCTGGCCGTTTTCACTGCCGCGCAGGTACAGAGTATACAAGCCCTCCTGAGCGTTTATGAGATCCGCCAGGCCGGCAGCAATAGGCTGCACCAGGACGCACTTCCCGTTAAAGCCTGCTTTTTCATTGGAAACATCGAACCAGTAGTTTGTAAATGCACGCAGGAAATTACCTTCGCCGAACTGCAGCACCTTTTCCGGTGCTGATTCAAGCACATACCCTGTATATCCGGATTCCTTAAGCGTCTTATAGCTGAGCTGCTTCATGATGACGCCCCCTTCATTTTTCTGGGTTCAATATATCATTGTGACTTTTTTATTGTCAATGGAACAAAACAGCACTTATATGTCTATTTCAGACCATATTGTCCAAATAATCGCCAAATTTCAGGCATTCCGGATGACTTCTGGTCTTTCAGCGTCAAGAGTGCGTCTTCTGGATCCCAATCCGGTTTTCGGGATCAGATATTCAGCGCCCGCTTCAGGTTTCCGCCGAGGATCAGCTGCTTCTCCTCATCCGTAATGTCCATGTTCATAATAGACTCGATCGCCATTTTGTTCTCTTCCATTCTATTATACGGGTAGTCCATGCCATAGATCACATACTCGGCACCCAGCAGCCAGATGACATCATGCCGCTGCTGCTCGCTCAGGTACCACAGCTTATGCTTACCTTCATGGAAGAAGATCGTCGTGAAACCGCCATAAACACGCGGAGCCTGGCCCGGTCTCGCGTTGTTGATCAGCACAGCCATCGTTTCGTTGAAATAGCAGTAGCCGCCAATATGCTCCATCGAAAATGCAAGCTTCGGAAAATGATACGCAACTTCATCAAAGCGCCATGGCTGATAGTCTGAAACCCGCGACCAGTGCACGCCTGTATGGAATGTGAGGAACAGCCCGTTCTTTTCAGCCTGCTCATATACTTCGAAGGCTTTTTCGCCATCGACACAGATATGCTGTAATGCCGGGTGAATCTTGATACCTTTGAATCCGAAATCGGAGATCCTGTTCACCTGGCCGCGAAGATCACCTTTTTCAAAGTCGATCACGCCAAAGCCGACTAGCCGGTCTTTCCCCTTCAGTTCTTTATGCAGCCATGTGTTCGTTTCCTCATCCTCCGGGCCGAGAAATCTGGGAAGCGTCGCAAAGCAGACGCTCCTGGATACGTTCAGGCCATCCATATAGTGCAGAAGATTATCCACCGTACCGTCTTCTCTTACGTTCTTGGGAAATACATGGGCAT
>JAFYDF010000160.1 GCA_017544935.1 Clostridia bacterium | reverse complement strand
GAACTCTATCAGACTGAAAACAGCGATGCCGAATATGTCGTTCTTCCGGATGACTACGAAGAGCCTGCAGTAGGCAGGACTGGTATATACCATCTGCTCCTGCTTGGCATAGACAATCCGAGCGATGCGATCACTGGCCGCAGTGATACCATGCTGCTGGCCTCGCTGAACGCGCGGACCGGCGAACTGCGCCTTATCTCATTCATGCGCGATACTTATGTCAAGATCCCGCGCCACGGTCACAACCGTCTGAACGCAGCCTATGCATACGGTGGCCCGGAACTGCTGATCGAGACGCTGGAGAAGGAATTCGGCGTACACGTTGACGGGTATGTAGCGGTCAATTATGCGCTGATGACCGAGCTTGTGGACGCGATCGGCGGGATCGATATCGAGGTCGAACAGGCTGAGCTCAAGAAGCTGAACGGCATACTCGAATACTATAACTACCAGCGCGGCGTGCCGGAGCAGGAAGGCCGTTTGGAAGAAGCGGGTCTTCAGCATCTGACGGGACTGCAGGCTATGAGCTATGCGCGCATCCGTAAGCTTGACAGCGACTTCGCACGCGTGGAACGCCAGCAGCGCGTGATCCTCGCCATCTATCATCAGCTGCTGACACTGGACACGATAACCCTCGCACAGATCATTACGGCAAAGCTGAGCAAGGTGGTTACCAATGTCACGATCGCTCAGGCTGTATCGCTGATGGCCACCGCATTATCTTTTGACGATATCAAAGTGACGACAATGCGTGTCCCGGCGGATGGTGCGTATGTCAGTCGAATGATCAATAAAGCTTATTTCATCGTCCCGAAGCTCGAACGCTGCCGCAGGGACATTCAGGAGTTCTTGTATGACTAAGCGCCTTCTTTCTTTATTGCTGATCCTTCTTCTGCTGCTTGGTGCAGCGCAGGCTACGGAATACCGTACACTGCGCGAAGGAGACAGGGGCAGTGATGTGCTTGCGCTCAAACGCGCCATGTACTACCTGGGGTATTTCACCTCACTGAACTTCGGGGATCTATATAACGGAGTTACCGCGGACCGTGTGCGCCAGCTTCAGCGCATGAACGGGCTGGAAGAGACGGGAGAAGCGGATGCCGCACTGCAGGAACTGGTTTTTTCCGGTCAGGCAGTGCCCACAAAAGGTGCGCCCAAGCCCACAGCTGTGCCGACACCTCCGCCGACTCCTATCGTACCACAGGGAACACCGGATGTGCCTGAAAAGATTCCGGAAGGTGAAGCCTATGTTTTCGCGGACGCAAACGACGGCCTATGGATCTACCGTGCAGGAGATCTGTATATCACGGTGCGGCGTATGCGCGAACCAGTATCCCAGATGGTCTGGTTCGAAGCAGACATTCAGGCATCCGATGCCTCGCCGCTGCAGGCGTTCCTGACCGATGGCCGCCGGTTCGTACCGGCAAAGGATGCTGCTGCGCAGAGTAAGTATGTACTGGCATTTACAGACGATTTCTTCGGTTATCGTGTTTCCCAAAAGCAAAAGGTCGGGATCATTATTCGCAACGGGAAGATCCTAGCGGACAAAACCTATAGGGCGGATCACAGAAGCTATCCGAACCTGGAAGTGCTGGCAGTATTTAATGATGGCAGCATGAAAGCGTTCGTGAGCGATGCCCACACGGCATCCGAGTATCTGGAAATGGGCGCTGTACATACGCTGGCTTTCGGGCCGATCCTGGTCAGCGAAGGCAGCCTGGGTCCGCACATGAGCGATGATACCTATTATCATTACAGGGAAGCACGCTGTGCACTGGGAATGATCGAACCGTATCACTACATCCTGCTCGTGACCAACGGGAACATAGACAAGAGCAAAACAAAGGGCGCATACATGCAGTGGCTGGCTGCGAGAATGCTGGAACTGGGCGTACAGGAAGCTGTCAATCTTGACGGCGGCGGAACCACAGCGCTGTTTTTCATGGGCGAGCAGCTGAATGCAACCGGCAAGGGCAAACGCAGTATAAGCAGCATGATCGGATTTGGAAACATTGAATAAAGCAGCAGGTCAATTACATGAGTGAGATAAAGAATGAAACAGAAAAGCGCCCGCCGCTGACATACAGGATCATAAAACGGTTGCTGATGCTCGTGTATCCGCGGCCTGAGATCGTAGGCCTGGAAAACCTGCCTGCCGGCGAATGCATTGTGGCAGGCAATCACTGCCAGATCCATTCGCCGATCATAAGCGAGCTGTATTTTCCGCAGCCTGCCAGCATCTGGTGCGCGGGGCAGATGCTGCATTATAACGAAGTGTCAGAGTATGCGTTTACGGACTTCTGGTCCTTCAAGCCCGCGTGGTGCCGCTGGTTCTATAAGATCCTGTCCTATCTGATCGCTCCGCTGTGCGTGCTTGTGTTTAATAACTCGCATGT
>JAFYDF010000159.1 GCA_017544935.1 Clostridia bacterium | reverse complement strand
TGTCGCACATGAATTTGTTCTTCATGGGCTCGCGGCCAAGCCAGAGGTTGTCCGCGACTGTACGCTCAAGGACGGGGGACAGCTCCTGCTGGATCATGGTGATACCTGCATGGATGGAGTCCTGGACGCTCTTGAAGTGAACTTCCTTGCCCTTGTGGATAATGGTTCCTGCTGTGACCGGCTGCATGCCGATCAGGCATTTCATCAGAGTGGATTTTCCGGCGCCGTTCTCTCCCATCAGGGTGTGAACTGTTCCGGGACGGACCTGGAGCTCAACACCGTCGAGAGCCTTTACACCTGGAAAGTACTTACATATCCCGTGCATTTCCAGAATATATTCATCAGCCAATTTGTTTTACCTCCCCGTTTATAAAAATGTGGGTACCGGATGGACAGACCCGATACCCACCTTGTATGGTTTTGGAGTCAACCGCCTGATTTATCTGCGTTTATCGTATTGCCGCAAAAGGATCAATTGCCTTTTCAGGATCATTTTCCTCTTATAGAATCACTTACTTCTTAAAGGATCAATTATCTTTTCGGAGGCATTTAGCCTTCTGCCGCAGTGCATGTACGCAAATATTACCGATTGTCATAATCCGCTACGTTGTCAGGAGTAACTTCTTCGAAAGGAACCCAGAGGATGAAGCCGGTCTCGTCAACTTCGAAGTTTGTGCCTTCGTTCAGAGGTTTGCCGTTGATCAGGTTCAGAGCTGCTGCGACAGCGCCGCCGCCCTGGCCGTTGGGATCCTGGAATACGGACATTGCAAGAGTGCCGTCCTTGATGGCCTGACGGCCGTCAGCTGTAGCATCGATACCGACGATCGGGAAATCGATTGTGCGGCCGGCCTGTGTGCAGGCCTCGATTGCGCCAAGAGCCATGGAGTCGTTGTTGGAGATGATGCAGTCGAATTCCTTGGAGGAATCTGCAAGAATGTTACCCATCTGGTTCAGAGCCTCAGTACGATCGTACAGGCAGCTCTTTGCATAGGTCTCGGTTGCGTTGATGCCGTTGTCAGCCAGTGCCTTGAGAACAGACTCGGAACGAAGAGTTGTGGAAGTCTGGCCTTCAATACCTCTGAGCAGGATGGACTTGATGTCAGTCTGGCCTTTGTCCTTCAAATACTTAGCAAGGAAGTCGCCCTGGAACTTACCGGAGGTATGCTCGTCGGATCCGACATAGACAGCGTTCTCGTTCAGGATGGAAGTGTCATCCGGAACACGGTTAACGAAGACAACCTTCATATCGCCTGCTGCGTCGATGATGGACTGGCATGCGGAAGGGTTGATGGGGTTAACAATGATAGCCTTCTGGCCGTCAGCTGCAGCAGCCTGTACATACTGGATCTGCTTGGACTCGTCCTGGTTGGCATCCTGTGTTACCAGGTTGACACCGAGCTCAGCAGCAGCCTTCTTCGCGCCGCCTTCGAGAGAGCTCAGGAACTCATCACGCTGAGACATGATCAGGGTGATCTTCTCGCCGCCTGCAGCAGCTGCGCCGCCGCCTGTGCTGCCGGAATCAGTAGCTGCAGGAGCAGCAGAGCTGCCGCCGCCGCAAGCTGCCAGGCCGAGCACCATGGCTGCAGTAACAGCCAATGTGGCAAACAGTTTCATCTTTTTCATAGTGTACCCTCCTTGATTTTGGGCAGACTTATTTAGCCTGCCAATGATTGGTTATCTCAAATTATACCCTTGCGTGCAGGTGCACGCAAGAGGTAAATTTTACTATAATCCGCAAGCCTTTTTGGTGCATATTACCCAAAAAAATATCGCTTCAATTCGTTTGCGATACCGGTGTCTATACTCAAAGTTACCGGTATCCTGTGCGATATCTGTTTCTCCCGCAATTCGCACGCACATTTGCACGCTTATCGCGTGCGCAGCGTTTGAACGGCAGATCGTGCACATTCTTTTCAGAGAAAAGAACCGCGTTCACTCGCAAAAACCCTGAATTTCATATCAGCAAAGTGCACATTTCCGCCTTCCCGTCTTCTGCTGCTCTTTGTGCAGAATGCGTAGCAATCGGAGCTTTTTCCCGATCCGCACGCATTTTTTTCATCGATTTACGGTTCATCCACCTTCCGGCTGCAGTCTTGCCTCTTCTATCAGATCAGTTAACCCGGGCGTTTTTCCCATAGCATTGGTACAGGGATTCCAATCAGGAAAAACGCCCTTTAACTGTCTTGCCTGATGATCAGGCAGGATAGGAGGTAACGAATTGCTGTGAATCAAGGGATTTCTCCACAACAAATTCATTCATCAATTGTTCATCCCGCCGTCTGGCGGCAGGAAAACGGGAAATCAGGAAATCACTTTCCGAGAAGTTCTCTCTCGATGATCTCTCTGGCTTCGGGAGCCTGCTTGTCCATCTTCTCCGGGAATCCGAAGTAGGATACGCATGCGATGTTGTCGCCGCCCACCTTGGGAGCGTCAGCCTTCAGCTGCTTGTTTGCGAAATCCATCTCGCGCAGTGTCTCGAAGATGCCGGCAAAGTCCACTTCGCCCTCGCCCATGGCGGTGTGCTGGTGGATGGTGACATCCGCTCTGCCGCGGGCATTGAGCCACGGCGGGTTGAGGATGTAGCGGCAGTCCTTGGTCTGATTCCAGGTATCCGCGAAGAGGACGTGGGTCAGCTCGTCGCCTGCATACTTGAGCATGTGGCGGACATCGCCCTTGCCCTGATCATAGAAGAAACCGTGGGACGCGCTGTAAACGTACCCCAGGTTCGGGGACCGGAAGGACTTTACAAGGTCACAGGTTTCGTCATTCAGCTCGCAAAAATCATAAGGATGAGACTGGATCTCCACGCGCAGGCCTTCCCGCTCTATGATCGGAAGCAGTTCCTCCATGGAGCGGAAAAACATTCCGTTGCAGATCTCCTGCTGGTTGGGATCGCCGGAGAACTCGGTGTTGATGACCGGAACGCCCATGTTGACAGCGATCTCGATGATCTTCTTCCAGTTGGCTACTGCGTGCTGTCTCTGCTCCTCAGTG
>JAFYDF010000158.1 GCA_017544935.1 Clostridia bacterium | reverse complement strand
CTCCACCAATGGGATTATTACCCAGATGGATATCGAGCGTACCCTTCGGGAATGGAATGGGCATATCGAAGGCAAGCATGCCATGACCCGATTCGTGAAGGAAGGGCATACCACCGAAGAGATCGCGGAAAAGCTCCGGGAAGAGTTCGGCGGTGATCTGCCTTCTCTTCCTGTCATGGTGAATGATGTTCAGCGGGAAGTCCCGTGGACAGATGCCGCCAACGCCTTGAACCGGCTGGTATGGGATAACGAGTTTTATACCGAGGAAGAGCAGGAACGACTGGATGATATTGATCCTGTCGCTATCCGGGAAGATTTGGCAGAAAGCGGCATTGTTAACGGTGAAGTGGTGGATGCCGAAGCACTGGAAAACAATCCGTTTATCCAGCAGGTAGAGGCTGATGCTGCGTCTGCCGCTGAAGAAGCCACTATTGAGGAGCCTGCCGAAGAGCCGATTATTCCGCCCCTTCGTCCTGGTGAACGCAGAATTCCTGAACATGATGGGATTCCTGCCATGCGAGAGATTGTGGTAGACCTGACTCCCCGTGAGCCTGAACCGCCTGTCTTCTCCTATGATCTCCACGCCGGGGATACTGTATATCTCGGTGACCAGGCGTTTGTTGTGGAGAACGTCGGCCTCTTTGATGTCAGTCTGCGCGATCCGTCACAGACCTATCCTGTGCTTCGTGCTGAAAGCAAGGAAATGCTTCAGCGTTTGCTGGGACTGGATGTTCGGAATGATGTATATCGTCCCGGTTTCTGGCCGCAGGAAACTGCACCGGAAATTGTGCCTGAAGTGTCGCCTGCTGTACCGGTCAGCGGAGAGAACTTTCATATCACGGATGATCATCTGGGTGAAGGCGGTCAGAAAGCCAAGTACGCCTACAATGTCGCCGCAATTCGGACTTTGAAAACCATTGAAGCCGAGAACCGCGGAGCAACCGCCGAAGAGCAGGAAGTCCTTTCCCGGTATGTGGGCTGGGGCGGTATTCCCCAGGCCTTTGATGAGGATAACGAAAACTGGGGCAATGAATATATCGAGCTGAAAGAGCTGCTGACCCCTGACGAGTACGATATGGCGCGCTCTTCCACGCTGAATGCTCACTATACTTCGCCGACTGTGATTCGGGCGATGTATCAAGCGCTGGAGCAGATGGGTTTCCGTACCGGGAACATCCTGGAACCCTCCTGCGGTGTCGGCAACTTCTTCGGTATGCTGCCTGAGACCATGCAAAACAGTAACCTGTATGGCGTGGAACTGGACAGCGTGACTGGCCGCATCGCAAGCCTGCTTTATCCCAAGGCGGATATCACGGTTGCCGGCTTTGAAACGACGGATCGGAAGGACTTCTTCGATGTCGCGATCGGCAATGTGCCTTTCGGCGCTTATAAGGTTCCGGATAAGGCTTATGACCGCTATAACTTCCTGATCCATGATTATTTCTTTGCCAAGGCACTTGACCAGGTGCGTCCCGGTGGTATGATTGCTTTCATTACCTCCAAGGGCACCATGGACAAGCAGAATCCGGATGTTCGCAAGTATATCGCACAGCGGGCGGAGCTGCTCGGAGCAATTCGACTTCCGAATACGGCCTTCAGCGCAAACGCGAACACCTACGTCACCTCAGATATCATCTTCCTGCAGAAGCGGGATCGAGTCATTGATATCGAGCCTGACTGGGTACATCTCGGAAAGAATCCGGATGGGATCACGATCAATAGCTATTTTGTTGATCACCCTGATATGGTACTCGGTCAGATGATTCTGGACGAAAGCATGTACGGGAGTCTCGAATCTGTATGTATTCCCTTTGATGACGCAAACCTGGCGGATCAGCTTTCTGAGGCTGTAAAGAACATCATCGGAGAATACCAGGAGGCTGAACTGCCGGATATCGGGGATGATGGCCCGTTACAGAAGACAATCCCTGCTGATCCGTCTGTCAAGAACTACTCTTTCACGGTTGTGGACGGTGAAGTATACTATCGGCAGAACTCTGTTATGGTACAGCCTGATCTCAGCGATACCGCAAAGGAACGGGTAAAAGGCCTTGTTGCGCTGCGCGGTGTTGTCAATGACCTGATTCAGGCACAGATGGATAACGCTCCGGATGAAGCAATCCAGGCACAGCAGCAGCGGCTGAACAGT
>JAFYDF010000021.1 GCA_017544935.1 Clostridia bacterium | reverse complement strand
CTTTCCAATGATGCGGGCTTTGATGTACATGCAGTCAGCGTGACCAAGGGCGGGTGGTATTTGAACCAGTTTGCAGATCCTGAAAATGATATGGGAAAAGAACTGCGTTCTGTTTACCCACGTCATCAGTGGGACTATATCGTTCTTCAGGACCAGAGTTTCAACCCTGCCGGCAACCCTGAAGATTTCCTTGATTCCGTTCAATCGCTTCGTGCGCTAATGCCCGAAGGACGTTTAGTCTTCTATCAGACCTGGCCATATGAAGCAAACACCTCCAAGCTCGCTTCTGCAAAAATCTCCTATGACGATATGTACGCCACTCTCCGCGACGCATATGCCAAGGCAGCCAGGGAATTTGATGGCCTGCTTGTGCCTGTTGGCGACGGTTTCCATCTGATCCGACAGCGCAAGCCTGAGTTCAGCCTGTATATGCCTGATGCCTTCCATCCCAACCTTGCGGGAAGCTATCTCGCAGCCTGTCTCTTCTTTGGCCGTCTGAGTGGGCTCAGCCCGCTGATGCTGTCCACGCCGAAAAAGCTTGACGAATACAAAGCGCAGTACCTGCGTGAAATAGCCCAGGAGCTTCTGACTCGCTAAGGAGGAACGTAATGCGTGATATACTGATCGAGAGCTGGGATCATCTGCACACCGCTGTTTTTGAGGATGTATGGGATCCTTCCATTCTGCGCTATCGCAATGACCGTGTATTCCGCGGCATGTCAGATAGCCTTTGGGAGCTTACCCCATCCCTGAACCGTTCCTGTCCTCATAACTTGGGTTTGGAGAAAATGATCCTCCGTTCTTTTCAGAAATATGGATATGCAGAGCTCCAGAACTGCACATCCTTCTGGGAGATAGTCGCAATGGGCCAGCAATTCGGGCTGCCTACACGCCTGCTTGACTGGACCTATTCGCCACTTGTTGCAGCGCATTTTGCTACAGAAGATGTTTCCGCCTATGATCGCGACGGTGTCATATGGTGCATAGACATCCCTGTCATCAACGCCAGGTTGCCTAAAGCTTTCCGCGAGTGTCTGAACGAACAGAAGGGCGTCATTTTTGCCCGCGACATTCTGGATGATCTTGCACCAACATTTGATGCGCTCCAGTCATATTCAGATGAACCATTCGCACTCTTTTTTGAGCCTGCTTCTACAGTGAACCGCATTGCAAATCAGTATGCTCTTTTCTCGGTCGTATCCGACCCTAGCGTTACGTTGCTCGATTTGCCTGAAAGCGACCGATTTACACGTCTCATTATCAGCAAGAAAGCGAAACTTGAGATCCGTGATAAACTGGATTATATCAATATCTCAGAGCGCATGATCTACCCTGGGCTTGACGGTATCTGTAAGTGGATCGCGCGCAGGTATGCACCCTTGGGGCCAAAGTACAGCAACAGGGAAGATTAAATTCCGCTAAACTGACAAAATGTTTAATCAGAACGCCGGAGCAGAAGCTCCGGCGTTCTTGGATATATGCGCAGCTCTGTTAATTACAGATCTTCAAGTATCTCGTTAACGGTGTTAGCACAATCCTGAAGGGTCTCCTCAACAGGAGCGCCTTCGCAGAAGATCAAGGCCAGGGACTTCATCCACTCGTTCGTGCAGGAAGCATAATAGGTACGGGCATCCTGCGGCTGAATGTTGTCGACATTTGCGAACAGTCCTTCGTAAGCAGGCGTTTTCTCAATCAGAGCCTCATAGGCTTCGCCCTGCATTGCAGAATAACGGCCCGGCATATAACCGGAAACTTCAGCCCAGCGTAGGCTGCCTTCACCGCTGGTTACCCAGTTGGCAAACACAAAGCCGGCGTTTTTCTGAGCCTGGGAAGCCTTCTTCGGGATGACCAGGTGGTTACCAGACAGCAGCGTATAGGCAAGGCCGGTCGGGGCAGCCGGGAAGCCGGCAATATCAAACTCGAATGCACCGGCGATCTTATCACGGTAGGTTGTGATCAGCGAGCAGGTATGCGTTACGCAAACGGCTTCGCCATCCCAGAAGTGCTGGCGCATATTGCCGGAAGAACCGCTGCCATATGCCCAGTAAGCATAACCGGCATCGCACCACCCCTTGATCTGGTTGGTGATCTCGATAGAAATCGGATCAGCCAGACCGCAAGTGCCGTCTTCTTTGATTACTTCAACACCATAGTTAGTGAAGAGGGTCTCAAAATAGTTGGTGCCCCAGCCACCAAATACAAACGCCCAACGAGCAGTCGTACCGTCATCGTTAAACTTTGTGGCGGCCTTCATGAAGGCATCCATGTCTTCCCACTTAGTGGGAATTGTCAAACCTTCGTCCTTTACAACGGTCTTATTGTAGTAGATGACCTGCGTAGAAGCCAGGAATGGCAGAGAGTACATATGGCCATCAGATTCGCGGGTAGCTGTCTTGCGGTAACCCTTCACAAAGTCATCTTTATCGATTCCATAAGCTTTGAAATAGGGTTCCAGATCGGTGCACACACCGGAGTCAAAGTATTCAGCCAGGTAGCTCACATTCACCTGGGATACTGCAGGAACAGCGTCGCCCTGGATAGCGGCGATCAGCTTTTCGGCCAGAACAGTTCCACTGCCGATATATACGGGTTCAACGGTAATCAACGGATACTCTTCATGGAACTGGGCAGCCAGTTCCTGAATAAATTCGGTGTACTGGTCTTCATTGCTGTGCCACCATTCGATGGTGATGGGTTCGGTCACTGCGTAAGGATTATCATCCGCAAATGCGGCGCTCACGGTAAGCGCCATCAGCAGTGCCAGGAACAGTGCGATCAGTTTCTTCATGGGGATACTCCTTTCTTTTTTGTGACGATACATAAAGGCATTCCGCCTTAAGTCCTTATTTCATGGAGGCCTTACTCAAACCGGTCATAATGTATTTCTGAAGGATCAGGAAAAGGAATACGATTGGAAGAATTGCCAGCACAGCACCAGCCATGATCTCATTATAGTTTGAAACCTCAAGGCCTGCAAAGGTCTGACGGATATACTGGATACCTACTGCCAATGTGCGGCGAGCATTACCCGTCGTGACCATCTTAGGCCAGAAATAACTGTTCCAGCCATTGATGAAAGTGATAATGGTGACCGTAATAAGGGTCGGTGCGCACATCGGGCACAGTACATATACGATTGTCCCAATACGTCCCATACCATCAATTTTACCTGCTTCCAGATAACTGTTGTCCACCGACATGAATGTCTGCCTAAGCATGAATATGAAATAGGCTGAAACAAGGTTTGGAACAATCAGTCCGGCAAAGGTATTGATCCAGGATAGTTTAGCGCAGAGAACATAAATTGGAACAAAGGTTACCTGAATTGGTACCATCAAGGCACCGAGAACAATGATAAACAGCGTATTCTTATGTTTAAACTCACCTTTGGAAAATCCGTATGCAGCCAGAATGCCAATGCTAAGCTGAAACACCATGATAAAGAAAGTACTTACCATTGTGTTGTAGAAATACAGACCGATTGGTGCGCGCTTGAGTACATTGGGATAACTGCTGAAGTCCCATGTCTCCGGCCACAGCGTAGGAGTGGGAAGAAGCAATTCATCTGTTGATTTGAATGATGAGATCAGCATCCAGTAAATAGGGAACAGCATGATCGCAGCAACAATCGTCGCACAGATGATCTGCGCCCATTTACGTACCTTGCGCATGAATAACTGTCTGCGGATATCCGCGTGAATAAACGGCGAAACTTTCCACAGAAGCAGCAGTCCAATCAAGCTGAAGAGTCCCAAAATTCCAGCGATAACGCCAAAGGAGCTTCGAGAACGCGCGAACCAGTTCAGTGCCTGTGTGCGTTCATACTGACCCATATCTTCCGTATAGCCTTTTGCTGCGACCAGATAGCTGATCTGTCCGATCAGTGCTGCAGTCCCGATAACAAGTGCGAGCACCAGAACTGCAATCAGAATATCAAACCAACCAGACGTGCGCATTCTATGAAGCGTTCCTGTTTTCTGTGTCATCGTTTCTGCACCTCCTTACTGATCATAATTGACACTCTTGTTGGAATAGCGCATTGTCAGCACAGTAAAGCCCAGCAAGATGACAAAGAACACCAGTGATGCAGAAGCGGCTCTATCGATACGGAAGTCCTTAAATGAAAGATTATATACCCACTGTACCATTACCATTGTTGCATCGTGCGGCCCGCCGGAAGTCATAACGTCAACGGACTGGAACACTTTCATACTGGATATAAATGTAGTAACCAGCAAGAACAATGTAGTCGGGGCGAGCATCGGCAGTGTGATATAACGGAAGCAGTGAACACCATCCGCACCATCAATAGAAGCCGCCTCATAATAATCTTGCGGTATACCTTTCATCGCGGAAAGATATATCATCATTGCATAACCGACTGATCGCCAGAATGTTAGCATAAGCACTCCTGACAAAGCATACTTTGCATCTGCCAGCCAGTCAGGACCAGCAATCTTGAAAAGACTCAGGACCCAGTTTATAAACCCATGCGGGCCATTCAGCATCCAGACAAAGATGATGGCGCTTGTTGCTGTAGCAATGTACTTAGGCATAAACGTCAGCGCACGCAAAGCGTTGAAGTATCTGGTCATGCGATTAAACAGCAGCGCCAGCAGAAGACCGCCAGCCAGAGAGAAAAGTACTTCCCAGAAAGTATAGCGGAGGGTTACGATCAGAGTATTTTTCAGGTTCTTCCAACCGGACCCGTCAAACAGCCATTTATAGTTCTTTATACCTACGAACTTATAATCATCCTTCAGGAGATTCCAGTTCGTAAAGGAAATACGGACCAGGTCCAGCAGCGGATAATAAACAAACAAGGCAAGGCAGAATAAGGCAGGCATCACGCAGATGAAATCTTTGTAGCGTGCCCAGCGCTGTCCGTGCATCATGTTGCCATTCAATATCAGCAGCAGTCCAAGAAGAATGATGACCACAGAGAACTTGATCGTGTAATACCCAAAGCCCTCAGCGAATGTCATTGCCTTACCAGTTTCCAGGAACCGGTTATAGGCATCCTTATAGACGGCTACACGCTCGGCGAAAGCCCCCCATTGCAGATCGCCGATCAGATAGCAGAAAACGCCATAAAGAGTAATCAGCGCACCAACTATATAAAATATAATTGACAGCTGCTTATGTCCGTTTTCCGTTCCTGTCCCTTTTTTCACAGGAGAGATCTGGTTTGCAAATACACTCATAGAAATGCCCCCGATTCAAAATAAGGAGAGTATTGCTTTCGTTTTTCTGTTTTCCATATTTGTCGAAGTTATTATATGAGAAACATCGCTTGTTTGTCAACAACCCTTTCCCTGCGAAAAGCAAAAAAACACCGTGGAATCACCACGGCGCCAGACATCATTTTTCAGATAAGCTTTTCAGTTACGTTCCATCTTTCGAGCATCCATCGACCATCCTTCCACACCAGCACGCTAATGCTGCCATTGTCAATTCTGACTTTGGTAAGGCTGATCAGTGTTCCAAGCGCATAATCAAGCATGGTCCGGATTGTTCCATCATGGCAGAAGACAGCGATATTCCCTTTTACTCCGCTATGCTCCATTTCACGCATGAAAGAAGCCGTTCGCGATAAGTGAATCTCATGATTCTCACCTCCAAAGGCAGTAAAATCACGATGTGCCCGCGCCCATGCATGAACTTCACCGTATTTCGCCTGTGCGTCTTCCGGCATAACTCCTGCAAGATCGCCTACCGAGACTTCATTCAGGCGTGCATCGGTTTCATATGCTACGTTTGGCATGGTTGTTTCACAGGTCTGCCGTGCGCGCAGAAGCTCACTGCAGTATACTTTTGCAAACGCAACATTGCAGAGTAATCTGCCTGCACTACGGGCATCATCAAAACCATCCGGCGCAAGCGGAACATTACTCTGTCCGCTATAAGCGTGTGAATAATTTGCCACGCTGTGTCCATGCCGGACGATATAGAGTCTCAGCTCATTCTCGAACATCAGATTATCCTCCGCTTGTCATAACAACAAACAAAGCCCCATTATTCATGGGGCTTCGGCATTGGTGCGGTCGACGGGACTTGAACCCGTACGGGTCGCCCCACACGCCCCTCAAACGTGCGCGTATGCCGATTCCGCCACGACCGCATTGCTGTAACAGCAACGAGTATTATAGCGTCTGAAAGAGCATTTGTCAATGACTAATTTTTCATAATCGTATAAGAATCGCACAAGAAAAAAGCATAAACTGTTTCTGGATATTTTTTCCAGCGATGCAGGAAAATCACATAGTTCTGTCGAAATATAAAATCAGAGAGGCAAGGGCCGTCACAACGGCGTGCCCGATAGCACGAAAGGAGCATACCTATGAAGACTACCATCACCGCTAAGAACATGGTCGTCAGCCAGGCCATCAGCGACCGCATTATGAAAAAGACCGCCACCATGGAGCGTTATCTGCGGCCCGATACAGAAATGTACGTTCGTATGCGCAAGGAACGCAATATGCGCATTGTAGAGATTACCGTCCCGATTGACGGTGTTACGCTCCGTGCAGAAGCCAGCAGTGAAGACAATCTGTTCATGAGTATTGACCGCGCACTGGCCAAGCTTGAAAAGCAGATCCTTCGTCACCGCACCAAGCTCGAAAAGCGCCTGCGCAGCGATATTCCCACCAGTATCCCTGAATTCATCGAAGAAGCTCCCGCCCAGGAAGAGCGTAAGGTGGTACGTACCAAGACTTACACTACGCGCCCGATGCATGTGGAAGATGCCATTCTGCAGATGGAACTGTTGGGCCACAGCTTCTATGTTTTTATCAACATCGAGACCGACCAGACCAATGTCCTGTACCTGCGCAAGGATGGCAACCTTGGTCTGCTGGAACCCGAGTATTAATCTTTTATCTTTTCTTTGCGGGAAGATCGCTCTTCCCGCTTTTTTATTTTAATTGTTTCCCTACAATGTTGATTATCAAGGAATCATCCGCAATAATCCATTTTGCATCACTTTCCGTGGTGCATTTTTTGTGATAATATATTAAATGGGTGATTATAAAATGCCATTAGATGGTCTGACGCTCGGCTTTGTCGCGCGTGAGTTGAATATCATGCTAGCAGGTTCACGTATAGAACGTGTCAGCCAGCCTGAAAAGGATATGCTTCTGTTAACCTTACGCAGCAATGGAAAAAGCTGTAAGCTGCTGCTTTCCGCTGCACCAGGAATGGCGCGTGCACATCTGACGGAGGCACAGTTTGTAAATCCTGCCGAACCCCCTGTTTTCTGCATGCTGCTTAGGAAGCACCTGACAGGCGGCCGGATTCTCTCCATTGCCCAGCTTGGTGGTGACAGGGTTTTGCTTTTTTCATTGGAAGCACAGGATGAGCTTGGTGTCTTGCATCCATATGAATTGTATTTGGAAGCAATGGGACGCTACAGTAACCTGACACTGGTACGTGACGGACGCATCATAGATGCCATCCGTCATGTGACTGACAACATGAGCCGTGTGCGTCAGGCACTTCCCGGGCTCAACTTTATACCCCCGCCGATGCAGGACAAGCTGAACCCGATGAATACAGATGTCGATGCCCTGTATGCAAGGCTTTCTTCCTGCAGCGGCAGAATGGACAAGGCTCTTGCTCAGCATATAGCCGGATTATCCAATATATCCGCAAGGGAAATAACACTTCGTCTTTGTGCTTCTGAAGATGCAGAGATCGATCCCGTTTCTCTATATGAACTTTGTAAGCAGCTTGATATTCTTCTGCACGCTCTTCCCTCTGCTTCTGCGCCAACAATCCTGACAGACAAGGATGGTCTGCCTTTAGAGGCACTTCCATTCCGTTTTCTCAGCTTTCCGTCTGAATTTCAGCTACCGGTTTCATCGCTCTCATTAGCCCTTGAGCAGTGCTTTGACAGCCGAGATCGACGTGAACGTATCCAGCAACGCACTGCCGGCCTAAGACGAACAATCAGGAATTATCTGGAACGCAGCGAGAAAAAACTAACTCTCCAGGAAGAAGAACTTCAGAATGCCTCTCACAGTGAAGAATACCGAGTGATGGGTGAACTGCTCACTTCACAGCTCCATCTGGTACCCCGCGGAGCAGAAAAAGTAACTTTAGAAAATTATTATGATGGAAAGCAAATGGACATTCCGCTGGATGTCCGTCTTTCCCCTGCCCAGAACGCGCAGCGGTATTTCAAACGTTATCAGAAAGCACGAGCAGCTGCACGTCTAGCTGGAGAGCAGAAAAAACGTTCACTTCGCGAAATAACACTGTTAGAAGAAGCATTATGCGATCTCGACAGTTGTGAGACTGAAGCAGACCTTTCGGATGTACGCTCAGCACTGACCGCTGCCGGACTGCTTAAGTCTGCTCCCTCGAAAAAGAAAGGTAATATAGACCGTCAGCCCTCTCAACCCATGCGTTTTGAAACTGACGACGGCGCACAGATATCTGTAGGCAAAAACGCTCTTCAAAATGAGCGTCTGACACAAGCCGCCAAGGGGGATGACCTCTGGGTTCATGCCAAGGATATGCCGGGCTCGCACGTGATCGTACATACGGAAGGCAAGCCCGTCAGTGAAGAAGCTCTCCGCTGCGCACTGCAGCTGGCTGCCTGGTACAGCAATGCTCATGGGGTTTCAGTGCCAGTAGATGCCGTTGAACGCCGTTATGTCAAGAAACCTTCCGGAACGCCAGCAGGCTTCGTCACTTTTACACATCAGACCACCTATTTGATATCAGTCAATGAAGCAGAAATACGGAAAATAAACCGTATTCGCTGACCATCTATCTTTTCTGCACATTCATTATGCGATACAATCAGTTTATCAGTATTACAGAAAGGATGGTTTTCATGCAGACGGAAAATTTCCTGCGCGAAATAACAGCTGTTCCCGGGCTTTCCGGCAACGAAGCTGCTGTTGCGCATGCAATCGCCGATGCTTTCCGCCCATGCTGTGATGAAGTGCGTATTGATGCACTGAATAGCGTGATTGGCCATATTCAAGGCAGTGGGCCAAAGGTAATGCTTTGTGCGCATTTGGATGAGATCGGCCTGATTGTTGCAGACATAGAAAAGGACGGTGCTGTCCGCTTCAGTAATGTTGGCGGTGTCGATCCCCGGATTCTGCCGGGAATGCGCGTTACCGTGTACGCAAAAGAAACGCTCATGGGCGTTGTCGGCGCCAAGGCACCGCACCTGCTGACCGACAAAGAGAAAAAAAAGAATTATCGCCGAGAAGATCTTTTTATTGACCTGGGAATGTCGCCTGAACGTGTAAAATCGCTTGTTCAAGTTGGAGACCTTATTTCTCTCGAAGTCGGTGTAACAAGCCTGCTTAACGGCCGTCTGGCCGGAAAAACGATGGATGACCGCTCCTGCGTCGCCATTCTTCTGCGAGCCATGGAACGGCTGAAGAAAATGGATACTACTGCCGATCTGTATTTTGTTGCTTCCTGCCAGGAAGAGATCGGTGGTTATGGTGCCATGACAAGCGCATATGGCATCGATCCTGATTTTGCCGTCGTGCTGGATGTCACGCATGCCAAAACTCCCGGCGCTCCTGACCTTGAAGTGTTTGATCTGACTGCCCCTGTCGCAGCAAAAGGGCCCTATCTGAATCCATATTTGCGCGACCGTCTGGCTGAAGTTGCAAAAGAGATCAATGTCACGCTTCAGGATGAGATCGTACCGCGCTATACTTCCACCGACGCCGATGATATCACGATTTCGCGCTGTGGCGTTCCGACGGTTCTGATCGAGCTTCCCGTCAAATACATGCATACCTCTGTTGAACTGCTTGATCTGCACGCTCTCGAAGAGAGTGCCCGCCTGCTTGCGGCGTTCTGCGCTGCTATAGAAGATCGCTGGAGGGATGAGATATGGATCTGAAACAGCTTTGTGAAATACATGCGCCTGCCGGTGAAGAAAAGCGCATCCGCAAGGCACTGCTTGCAGAAGCCCGCAGTCTTTGCGGTGAAGAGAATGTGCGCATTGATCGTATGGGCAATGTGCTATGCTTCAAGAAAGGCCGCGAGCCCGGCAAGCCCCATGTATGTGTTTCCGCTCATATGGATGAAGTGGGCTTCATTATTATGGGAGCCACGGAGGACGGGCTCCTCCGTTTTCGTCCCATTGGCAGTATCGATCCGCGCGTAGTTGTTTCCAAGCGGATACTTGTCGGTGAAGATCTGGTCCCCGGTGTAATCGGCGCTATGGCTATCCATTTGCAGAGTGCGGCTGACCGTGAACGTGTCCTTGATTATGATGGGTTGTTTATCGATATTGGAGCAAAGAGCAAGGACGAAGCGCTCGGCAAGTGTCCTGCAGGAACATATGCCTATTTCGACACCCCGTATATGACCTTTGGCGATGGTTTCGTGTGTGCTAAAGCTCTTGATGACAGGGTTGGCTGCTATACTATCCTTGAGCTTCTGAAAGACAGTTATCCCTGCGATGTCACATTCGCTTTTGTTACACTGGAAGAAGGTGGCATGCGAGGTTCACAAGGTGCAGCATTTGCCATTCAGCCGGATATCGCCATCAATCTTGAAGGTACCGCGGCCAATGATCTTGGCAATGTTGATTCCCAATTCCAGGTATGCTGCCCGGGGCAGGGTGTTGCTGTCAGCTTCATGGACAAAAGCAGCATTTCCCAGCGCAGATTGTTCCAAAAAATGCTGGCTATTGCACGTGAAAACGATGTTCCACATCAGGTCAAACGCGGCGTGACAGGAAGCAATGACGCCGCCAATTACCAGCGTGCAGCATCCGGCGCACTTACATGCGTATTATCCGTACCCTGCCGTTATATTCACAGTGGGGCATCCGTATGCTGTCTCAGCGATGTAGATGCGCAAATCCAGCTGACCCGCGCATTTTTGAACAACGTGTAAGGAGGAATTGAATTATGCTTCGTGATACACTAAAAACCCTCTTGTCTGCCTGGGGTCCGTCTGGAAACGAGCATGCAGTAGCAGAAGCAATCAAAGCTCTGGTCGCTCCGCATGTGGACGATATGCATGTTGATGCGTTGGGTAACCTGATCGTTCAGAAGTACGGCAGTGATGAAAACGGAAAGCGCATTGCTTTTTCCGCGCACATGGACCATATAGGCTTTGTTGTTACAGATATCGATGAAAACGGTTTCCTGCGCGTCAATAATGTGGGCGGCATTAACCAGAGTATCTCAAACGCACGTCATGTCCTGTTCGAAAATGGTACAGAAGGTGTGCTTTACTGCCAGCCCGCGAAAGGTGAGACACCCGCAATGAAGCACCTTTTTATTGATATTGGTGCTGAAAGCCGTACAGATGCAGAGCAGAACGTACAGATTGGTGATATGGCCGTATATGCTCCCGACTGTTTCGAGATCGGTGCAAACCGGATTGCTTCTCCCGCAATGGATGACCGTTGTGCCTGTGCATTGCTATGTGAGCTCCTCATGTACCTGGATGAACCAAAGAATACTGTCATCGGCATCTTCTCCACTCAGGAAGAAGTCGGCCTTCGCGGTTCACATGTCGCAGCCTATTCTGTTGCACCAGACATCGGCGTTGGTCTGGATGTAACCGCATGGGGAGATACACCCGAGGTCAAGCTGCCCTCAGTACAGCTCGGTAAAGGTGCAGCTGTGAAGTTCATTGACCGCAGTATGATCGCTTCTCCTTCTGTACGCGATGCATTACTCAAGGCAGCCGAAGATGCCGGAGTGCCTGCGCAGCGTGAAGTGCTTCCATTCGGTGGCCAGGATGGTGCTTCTCTGCAGCATACCCGTGCGGGTGTACCTGCAGGCTGCCTGTCCATTCCCTGCCGTTATGTACATTCTCCTGTAGAAGTCATCGATATGCGTGATATGGAAAGCGCTTTGAGGATACTTCTCCAGTTTATCGAAAACGCGTAATCAGAACTGTTTATCCTCTAGGAGGTGGTTGCTGTGCCAATCGACTCTATCCTTCAGGCAGCTATAGAAAGCGAACAGCGACGGCAGATGGAGCATTTGGAACTGATTGCATCCGAAAACTATGCCAGTGCCAATGTACGTGCTGTCATGGCAAGCTGCCTGACAAACAAATATGCTGAAGGCTATCCGCATCGCCGTTATTACGGCGGGTGCGAATATGTAGATGCAGTCGAAGAGCTGGCGATCGAACGCGCAAAGCTGCTGTTTGGTGCCGAACACGTTAATGTACAGCCCCATGCTGGAAGCCAGGCTAATATGGCAGCCTACATGGCGCTCCTGCAGCCCGGTGATGTCGTGCTCGGAATGACTCTCAACAGCGGCGGACATCTCACACATGGGTCGCCAGTCAATTTCAGCGGCAAGCTATATCGTTTCTCTGGTTACGGCACCAATTCTGATGGCAGGATAGATTATGACGATCTCCGGGCACAGGCAAAAGCGCTGCATCCGCGCATGATCGTCGCCGGCGCTTCTGCTTACCCGCGCGTTATTGATTTTTCTATTTTTCGTGATATCTGCGACGAAGTCGGTGCTTATCTGATGGTCGATATGGCCCATATCGCAGGGCTGGTCGCAGCAGGTCTTCACATGAATCCCGTTCCTTATGCCGATATTGTTACCACTACCACGCACAAGACACTGCGTGGTCCTCGCGGAGGAATGATCCTCTGCAAAGCTGAGCATGCAAAAGCAGTAGATAAAGCTGTTTTTCCATGCACTCAGGGTGGTCCCCTTATGCATGTGATCGCTGCCAAGGCTGTTTGTTTCCAGGAAGCCCTGCAGCCAGAGTTCAGCGTATATCAGAAGCAGGTCATTAATAACGCACACATGCTGGCTGATGCTCTGCTCGCAGGCGGTGTCGATCTAGTATCCGGTGGTACAGACAATCACATGATGCTTCTGGATCTCAGACGCCAAGGGATCAGTGGCAGAGAGTTGGAAGAACGCCTGCACAATGTCAATATAACGGTTAACAAAAACATGATCCCGGATGATCCAAGAAAGCCCAGTGAGACCAGCGGTATCCGTATCGGCACGCCTGCTGTCACTACCCGTGGCATGGATGAAGACGCTATGCAAGTGATAGCGTGCTGCATTTTGGATGTGCTATATGGGCGTCGAAGCGATGCTGAAATCCGCATATCAGTAAAAGAACTGACTGATACCTATCGTGCATTCTTAGACGCCTAACAGCAATCGGACAGGATGAGGATTTACTTCACACCCACTCAAAATACCGTGTATATCATTTAATTCAATGTGTACACAGCAAACACGAGCAGGCTCGCATGCTTCGGATACATATTACTATCCGATATATGCGAGTCTTTGTTTTATGATCCATGTATTCAGTGGAACTGCTGAAGAAGGCCGCATGGCATCTTTCCTTGGTCACCCCCAGCAGTAGAATTATATTTGACAACTGCCTTTTGTATACATATAATAAAAAAATGTGTCACCTTTGAAGCCAAGGAGAGTATTCATGAAGAAGCTTTTCAGTCTCACATTTATATTGATTCTGCTTCTGACCACTGCTGTCTCGGGCCAGGCAGAAGGCGCTACCAATATCCAGGTAGGCGATTATCTGGTGTTTGGCCGTTACGATCAGGACGGAAACCGGAGCAACGGCCTAGAGTCGATAGAATGGCAAGTGCTGGAAATAAAAGACGGCAAGGCTTTAATCATCAGCCGTAACGGGCTGGAAGTATATGAATATGACAAAAGAGTTCCCTGGCCGACATGGGCAAACAGCAAGGTGCGCAAATGGCTGAACAGCACCTTTATGAATATGGTTTTTAACAAAAAGGAACAGGCATGCATTGAAGTGACAACCGTAGTGACTCCAGACAACAGCCTGTGGGTTGAATACCGCAAAGCAACCAACCGCAAGTATGAAGCTGTCAGTGATGGACGCGAAACGAAAGATAAACTTTTCCTTCTCAGTGCAGAGGAAGTTCTGGAGCTGTGTGGCCTGAATACTATTCAAGAGCAGCTGGACAGCGTGGAAGCCAGAGAAATGATGAAAGCAATCGCCACCAAGCACGCGGAATATGCCGGAGCATTCGTATACCATGGCGGTATGGAAGAATATAAGTTGGACGGCCAGGGCTGCTGCTGGTGGATGTTGCGGTCTCCCGGGCATCTGAGCAATCATTTAGCCTATGTGGGATCTGGCGGTAACCTAAACAGTTTCCACTACACCGATGTACATCACCTGGATGTCTGCATTCGCCCGGTATGCTGGGTAAACCTGGCTATGCTGCAGGCCTTGGGGTACTGACAGGAAACGAGAATAAAAGGCAGAAGTTCGCCAGCTTCTGTCTTTTTGTTTTTGCGCCAAACAGTTTATAAAAAACGTCCTCCTGCTGACCTTGAAGGAAGACGTTTCGAAATATAAAGGATGCCAGTTATTCTGTTGTTTCGGTATCCTGTAATGCAATCGTGCAAAGCTTTCCGCGCAGTTTATAGCCGATTTTTTCATAGCATGCATTGGATGCAGGGTAATCAGCGTCTGTATATAGCATTGGCATATACCCCATTTTATGCACGAGTTTTGTCACTTCATATACAAGCTGTTGAGCATAATGCCTTCTACGATATTCCGGAAGCGTCAATACGCTGCCAAGCGACGCCAGCCCCTGATTGCATTTATATGAGCAGCAGGCAACATTATCTCCTTTCGCGTTCTTCCAGATAAAGAACGCGTTATTGCCAATATATTCCATCGCTTTTTCCAGACAGATCTCTCGGGAAGGCACCCTCTCACCGATCTCATTATAGAAAAGCGGAAGCAAGTCTGCTGCTTCGCCTACATCCTGCTCGGTGCAACGGTACATCCTGCCATCCGGCACATGTTCCGGAGCAATCGGATCGGGGCAATCATATGCAAAAAGCTGCATATAAACACCTAGTTTCTGTCCTTTTTCCGCTGCTTTCCTTATAAAATATTCCGCCAGTTCATATTTCATATTGAAATGATATCCCTCGGAAACGGGTCGGCATTCATCTGCCAAGGTCCATGCGTGTTCCTTTATAGACTCAGTACAGCCGTCAGGTGTCCATATCCATACTGGATATCGTGCAGCTGAGTGACAGAGAATCAAATTCTCATGATCAGAGCAGACTATCTCGCAGTTGCCGCGCAGGATCCTATCCAGAACGGCGAACGTGTACTTGTCCTTCTGAAGTTGAGTGAAGTCTTTTTCATTCACAAAAAAATCCATTTGCAGCCTCGTAATTATCCTGCTTTTTCTGCCATAATCCGCCTATTTACTGTGCATTATTTCTTCGGAAGTTTCAGTGTCAGGTTATTCAGGTTCAGCGAATAAGTATAATTGGCTTCTTCCGCCATGGCCAACACAAGCCGAATGCCGAGCGCATCGCTGTTTTCATCCGGTACATAATGTACCGGGTCAAACGCTCCGCAGTCATCACGGAAACGGAGAACCCAATATTCAGGCTTATTCAGGATACGGATCGAAAGATGGTGCTGCTTTCCATCCTGTGTAAAACCGTGTGTGATTACATTAGCTGCCATCTCTTCAATGCATAACGCAATATGGTTAGCCAGTCTTTCGTCGCCACCATGCTGTCTGCAAAAATCTGCAGCCTTCTCTGAAACCATGGTCACTTCAGGCAGGTCGTGGATATCCGCCTCCAATAGATTCTCTTCAGCTACACCGAAATCTTTTTTCAGATACAGACATGCACCGTTTTTCCACGGAAGCGAGCGGCAGCGCCAGTGAATAAACAGGCCTATACATATCAATGTAAGAATCTCGCCCAGGAAATAATGAAGCCATACACCGGTAACACCTACTATTTTGCTGAATATCAGCGCTGCAAGGGCAGGCAAAAAAGCACCTTCCACCAGAGAGATCACTTCAATCAGTATATTTCTCCCAGTGGCCTGGTACATGTTTTTCAAGGAATAGTTGATGCAAGCTGGGATCAGACCGGCTGCATAGATACGCAGTCCCAAAATAGCCATATCCTGTGTAGCTCCTGCTTCACCGATAAACAGTCTGATTAATACTGGTGCAAAAATCAGCAGTACAGCTCCCATCACCAAGCCAAGATATACGGAATAGCGACACAGCAGGCGCATAAGTTCACGAAGGCCATTCCGGTCTTCTTCATGGAATAGGATTCCCGACAGCGTCAATGATACACCGCCTATGCCTGTCGAGATACAGCACGCAGCATTGCCGATAGAACAAATAACAGTAAATGCGGCCAGTGCATTGCTGCCGCCTGCCGACATTAGTATACGGTTGATCGCAAAGATACAAATCATGGAAGCCGCCATGCCAAACCCGGCAGGAACTCCGCTGTTAAATAGCTCGCAGACTTTTTTGAACGTTATACCCTTCAGTGAAAAGCGGAATACGCATTTTCCCGACAAGAAGTAGAATGCCGATACAATCATCGCTGCATAATAGCTCAGTGCAGACGCAAGGCCCATGCCGAACATCCCGCCGTGAAAGACGAGCACATTCAGTAGGTCAAACGCAATATCTGTCACAGTCATCGTAAGAACAGCAACGATCAGCAATCCACTCTGTCCTGCCATCTGCATAAACGGGACCAATACCAGTGCGTCCATGGATCCAGGAGCGCCGAGGCTGAAACCTGCAATATAATCCCGCGTCTGATCGAACAGAGCCGTACCCGCCTTTGCACCCATCACACCGGCAAAGAAGGAACGAAAGAGAAGCGCAATCACCATGAACGAGATTGAAATAACTGCTGCAACAGCCAGTGCAGAAGAGAATCCTGCATTGGTTTCCTCCTGAGATCCTCGGCCAAGTGATCGGCTGCATACGACCTGTATACCCGCAGCAAGAAGGCTGCCGATTGCGCCGATAGCAAGCAGCAGAGGATTGGCAAGGCCATAGGCAGCAATAGCCTCTTCACCCAGGAACCGGCCGATCATGATGCTGTCAATCAATAAGCACAATGATACCGTAAGAGCAGAGAGGACTTGTGCAGACAGCATCTGCCGAACGAGTTTACGAATCATAGTTTTTTCTCCTGGAAAACAAATCGTTGTAAAGACAGATCAGAGCGCCCTGACAGGAAACGAAAAAAAAGTATCAGGATAAGGTTCATCTTTCAGCGTAAAATGCCACCATTCAGATGACAGCGGACGGAACCCGTGCGTCAGCATTGCTTTCTGGAGCACCATACGGTTCGTATACTGTTCTTCCGTAATCCCGCGATAGTCCGGATGACTGCGTTCGCCGAAATAATCAAACGGGCTCCCCATATCGGTTTCCTTCTGTGTCCGCATGTCAAACAACGTCAGATCCACAGTACTGCCGCGGCTATGTCCGGAATGTGCTGCAATATATCCCTGTGGAATAAGCACGCTCTTTTCAATCTCCGGATAGAAGAATTCCTTCATTCGCAAATCACTCACATCCTGTGCCCAACGCATAAAATGATCGACAGCCATCTGCTGTCGATACGCATCGAACACCTTCAGGCGGTATCCTTTGGCTTTCAGTTCACCGCTGACTTCTTTCAGGCATTTTGCGGTCTCTTTCGTGATCAGTGCAACCGGTTGCAGATACCCATCAATACGTTCGCCGATGAAATTGAACGTAGAATAATAACGGATGTCCAGCAGTATATCCGGTATAGCTTCGCTGATATTGACAAACCCTTCTGAATTATCTGAAAGCATTGTTTTTGCCCCTTATGCAGCAATATATGCGCAATTAAAGTTATAAATGCACACCACAATACAGACCCTGGTTATTTTTCCGGAAGCGTACGGTACCTTGCCGGTCCAATCTCATACAGATCATTGCCAAGACTATCAATCAGTACGATTGCAGGAAAATCGGCAACCGTAAACCGATGTATTGCCTCAGTGCCCAGGTCCTTATACGCGATGATTTCACTGTTTATAATTCTTCTGGAAATTAGCGCTGCAGTGCCTCCGACCGCACCAAAGTATACGGCACCGTTATGCTTCATTGCTGAAATCACTTCTGGACTGCGTTTCCCCTTGCCAATCATTCCCAGCAGTCCCGCGTCCAGGAGTGCCGGCGTATAGCTGTCCATTCGCCCGCTTGTAGTAGGGCCTGCAGGACCAACAGCATGTCCAGGTGATGCCGGTGCCGGTCCAGCATAGTAGATTATCTGTCCTCGCAGATCAAACGGCAGTGTTTTGCCTTCCCTGATGCACGCTGCAAGGCGTTTGTGTGCAGCATCCCGCGCAGTGTATATAATACCGAAAAGGCGGACTTCATCCCCCGCCCTCAATGTTTTCAACTGCTCCCGGCACAGCGGCAGATCAATTCGGATCATACCCATTTTATTCCCCTTACAGCACCGCATGCGAATGACGTGCGGCATGACAGCAGATATTGACAGCTACTGGCATTCCGGCAATATGCGTCGGTGCTGTTTCAATATTAACCGTCAGCGCAGTACAGTTTCCACCGACCCCTGCCGGCCCGATACCCAGAGTATTAATATGTTGAAGGATCTTCTGTTCCAATGTACGATAACGCGGATCAGCATTCCAGGTATTCAGAGGACGCGCTGTCATGCGTTTTGCCATGATAGCAGCACTTTCCATCGTCCCGCCGATTCCGATCCCAATAATCAGGGGCGGGCATGCGTTAGCGCCTTTACTCTGCACTGTTTCGGCCACAAAATCGATCACTCCCGCTTCACCAGCTGCAGGTGCCAGCATCCTGACAGCGGATGCGTTCTCACTGCCAAATCCCTTGGGAATTACCATTATTTCTATATTTTCTCCCGGCACAATCCGCATATGCACGACAGGAGGCGTATTATCCTGCGTATTCAGTCTGTCGTAAAGAGGATCGCTTACCATGCTTTTACGCAGATACCCTTCGGTATATGCTCTGCGCACAGCGTCGCAGAGCACTTCATTCAAGTCACCGCCGAGAATATGCACGTCCTGGCCGATGTCCATGAATATTACACAAATGCCCGTATCCTGGCATATGGCTATATGTTCACTGTCGGCAATGCGGTCGTTTTCGAGAATCTGATCCAAAATGCTGCGTCCAAGCGGGGAACTTTCTATTTCTCGCGCTTCCTGCAATGCCAGCAGCACGTCATCTCCAATTTCATAGCTGGCTTTCAGTATAAGGTCATAAACCGTTTTACCAATCTTATCTGCTTCAATCTCCCGCATTGTTCTTCTCCATACGTGACTGATATGCCTCGTCGATCGCCCTTGCTGCCTGCCTTCCGGCACCCATTGCAAGAATGACAGTCGCTGCGCCGGTAACTGCGTCACCACCGGCATAAACAGATTCACGCGACGTTTTTCCTGTTTCTTCCTCAGCAATGATACCGCCCCAGCGCTGCGTCTCAAGGCCATTCGTCGTATCACGGATCAGAGGATTGGGTGAAGTGCCCAATGCCATAATCACGCAGTCTGCCTCAATATCATGCTCGCTGCCAGGCACTTCCACAGGCCGTCTGCGCCCGCTGGCGTCCGGTTCACCCAGCTCCATACGTAAACAACGGAGTCCACATGCTGCACCTCTCTCATCACGAAGCACTTCTGTCGGATTTGTCAGGAACCGGAAGATAATCCCCTCTTCCATCGCATGCTCGACTTCTTCAGCGCGTGCGGGCAGCTCGGCCCTTGTCCTGCGGTAAACAATCGTGACATCAGCGCCCAAGCGTTTCGCGCATCGCGCCGCATCCATTGCCACATTCCCGCCGCCAACAACAGCTACACGTTGCCCGCGCTGTACAGGCGTATCGCTGTTTTCCTTTGCTGCGTGCATCAGATTGATTCGCGTCAGGAACTCGTTCGCGGAGTAAACTCCAATAGCGCCCTCTCCGGGAATGCCCATGAATTTGGGCAGTCCGGCGCCTGTGCCAAGAAAGACCGCTTCATAGCCCTGCTGCAGCAGTTCATCAACGGTGATCGAGCGTCCTATGACTACGTTCGTACGGATTTCCACTCCCTGCGCTTTCAGCGCATCGATCTCGTGCTGTACGATTGACTTAGGCAGACGGAATTCAGGTATTCCATAAACTAGCACACCGCCAGCCTGATGCAGTGCCTCAAACACTGTTACACGCCACCCGCGGCGCACGAGCTCGCCCGCGCATGCCAAGCCTGCAGGCCCGCTGCCGACTACAGCCACGGCCGGTTTATCCTTCTTCTCAGGAGCTTTCAATGTTTCCTGTACATTGACACTATGCATGTCTGCAACATATCGTTCCAAACGGCCGATAGCTACCGGCTCGCCCTTGATTCCGCGTACACATAGTTTTTCACATTGGTTTTCCTGGGGACACACGCGGCCGCAGACAGCGGGAAGTGCATTTGTCTCAATGATCTTCCTATATGCTCCTTCCGTATCACCGGACGCAAGAAGACGAATGAATGCAGGGATCTGCACCTGTACAGGGCATCCGGAAACACATGGCATGTTCCGGCAGTTCAGACAGCGCTGCGCTTCCGCAGCTGCCTGCTCCGGTGTATAGCCTAATGTGACCTCTTCATAATTGCAGATTCGCTTTTCAGGAGCCTGTACCGGCATTTGCTGGCGCTTAAGATCCATATTGGGCATATATCAGCAGCCCCCTTTCAGCAAATTGCATACATGTTCGTCTGCAAGACGTTCCTGTGCCTTGTACGCGCTGCTTCGTGCGATTGCTTCATCAAAGTCTACTTCATGTCCGTCAAAATCCGGCCCGTCAATACAAGCAAACCTCATCTTTCCGCCCACTGTCAGGCGACAGCAGCCGCACATCCCTGTACCATCGATCATAATCGGGTTCATACTGACGATCGTCTTTATCCCAAACTGTTTCGTGAGCAGGCTGACATACTTCATCATTGGGAGCGGTCCGATGGCAATCACTTCATCATACTTGTCCCCGTTTCCAAGCAAGCAGCGCAGCACATCGGTAACCAAACCTTTTTCACCGTATGTTCCATCATCACTCACACGAAAAAGCCGGCTGCTTTCAGCGGAGAATTCATCGTCTAGTATTGCCAGGCTACTGCTTCGGAATCCAATCACCGTATCCACCCAGGCTCCCTGCGCATGCAGCTTTTTGACTACCGGATACGCGATAGCACAGCCTACACCGCCGCCGATCACCGCAACACGCTGAAGGCCTTCAGTTACAGTAGCGCGTCCGAGCGGTCCAACAAAATCCAGGATCGTATCCCCCTGCTTCAGCTGATCAAGCATCCGTGTTGTTGCACCTACGATCTGATAAATAATCGTTATCGT
>JAFYDF010000157.1 GCA_017544935.1 Clostridia bacterium | reverse complement strand
CAGCATGATCTGCTTGCTCACGGTATAAAAAACAACGCATGAACAGCTTAGGATCTCTTACACTTTCCGTGGTGTATGGACATCGCGAATGCTGCATGATATAATCATTCCCGTATTTTTATTCCTATTATGGAGGCAGGCATGCGGTCTTTTACATTTGCTTACGGCAGCGGCAGCGTATCCTTTGAGCTGGATGAAAAGAATATTCTCGGTGTGCTGCATGGTAATGAAGTGCCGCCGCTCTCAGATATTCCCGCTGCTCTGACAGCAGCGTTGGAAGCACCTATCGGTGCGCCTGCGCTCAGGGAATGGATTGCACCGAATGACCGCATCGCACTGGTCGTCAGTGATATGTCGCGTTTCTGGATGCGGCAGGATCTGGTCATTCCTGCTCTTATTTCCTATCTATATGAGTCCTGCGGCCAGAAGCCTTCCAATATCACGATCGTTGTAGCAAACGGTACGCATATCGGCGGGAATGAGCAAGAACTCCGCACGCTTGTGACCGACGCGGTATTTGACAGCGTCAGGGTAGTCAATCACGACTGCCGTGCGGATGACCTGGTATATCTCGGGACCACCCCGCATGAAACGCCTGTTTGGATCAACCGCATTGTTGCAGAAGCAGATAAGGTCATCTGTCTCGGCGCATGTACACACCACGTCATGGCAGGCTATGGCGGCGGCCGCAAAAGCATCGTCCCCGGTGTCGCGGGTCTGCAGACGATCCGTCACAATCATGCGTACTCACTTGACCCGCGTTCGCTCGTCAGCAATCCGCTGATCGGCAACGGCGTGCTTGATGGCAACCCGCTGCATGAGGACATGGTCGAAGCTGCCGCGATGATTCCCCACCTGTACTGCGTGACCCTGGTCATGAACGCCGACATGAAGCTCGCAGAGATCTATGCCGGGCATTATCTCACTTCCTGGGAAACAGCCTGCCGGGCCGTTGACCGCATATACCGAGTTTCCGTACCCCGCAAAGCAGACGCGATCATTGCCAGCTGCGGCGGGTTTCCCAAGGATATGTCACTGTATCAGGGAACGAAAACGATCGACAACATTGAAACAGGCCTGAAGCGCGGCGGAAAGCTGATATTGCTCATCGAAGCGCGTGACGGCGGCGGACCGGAAGAATACTTCGACTGGATCCGGAATCTTCTGGACGGCAGCATTGAAAAGCGCCTACGCGAAAGCTTCACGGTCCCGGGCTATATCTTCTTCCTGAACTGTGAACAGGCACAGCGCTATCAGATCTATCTGCTCACTTCGATTCCAAATGAGACCGTCGCGCCTATGGGCATCCATGCATATAATAATATGAAGGACCTGCTTGAAGCAGCGCAGATCGAAAATGATCTTCTTTACGTGATTCCTAACGGAAGCACAGTGATCCCCTACGCAGAGGAGGCTTAACCATGCTGAAATATGCTGCAGACAGATTCCAGTCGCATACGAGTGCCCTGGCGCTGGATACGGAAGCGCTCAGGCGCTATCCGGATATGATCGACCTGAGCATCGGCGATACCGATATCATCACCGACAGGCGAATCATCGATGCTGCCTACAAAGACGCCTGTGCGGGATATACACGCTATGGCGATCCTAAAGGTGATCCGGAACTGATTGAAGCGGTCTGCAAAGCCTGGAAGGAAGACTATGACCAGACAATCTCCCCGAATGAAGTACTGGTCACCACTTCCAGCTGCATGGGTATGGCGCAGACCATGCTGGGGCTGCTGAACCCCGGCGATGAAGTCCTGGTATTTGGCCCGTACTTTTCCCCGTACAAGGACCAGATTGAGATGGCCGGCGGGAAAGCCGTGGAAGTAGTGACTCTCGCCGAAAACAGCTTCTTCCCACAGGAAGAAGACGTTCGTGCCGCCATCACTTCCAGGACGAAAGCTTTCATTATCAATACACCCAATAATCCGACAGGCGCTGCTTACGATCTTCCGACGCTGCAGATGCTCGCACGCCTTGCGCAGGAGTATGATCTTCTGGCCGTAGCAGATGAGATCTACACGCGGTATCTCTATGACGGTATGTTCATCCCCATGCGTACACTGCCCGGTATGACAGACCGCACGATCACGCTGAACAGCTTCTCGAAAAACTTCATGATGACAGGCTGGCGTGTAGGATATATCATCGCGCATCCCGATCTGATCTCAATTTTCCAGCATATCGATAACAGTATGACCTATGTCACACCGTCGATCTCGCAGCGTGCAGCCCTGTATGCATTGACAATTCGGCAGGATATTGCAGAAAAATATATATCCGTATACAAAAATCGTGTATATTATGCATACGATTGCATCAGTCAGATTCCCTGGCTGAGCATTGTAAAGCCGCGTGGAACGTTCTATCTTTTCCCGAAGATCGATCCCGCAATCGACATGAAAGATGGAGAATTCTGTAAATATCTGATTGAAAATGCACATCTTCTCGTTAGTGCCGGAAGCGCGTTTGGCCTTGCGGGACAAGGACATTTCCGCATTGCGGCCACTGTTCCCCAGGAAAAGCTGGTGCTCGCGATGGATCGTCTTTCCGCTCTTAACCCCCCTCTGAAATAAAAATCATAAAATTTCAAAAAATTTATAAAAACCCTATTGACAACATTCAGGCTGTGTGTATAATAATACGCGTAACCTGAATTTTATTCATTGGAGGAAATAATTATGAAGAAGATTATCTGCACTGTTCTCAGCCTGATGCTGATCGCCTCTGTCATTATTGCTCCCGCCATGGCCGAAGCGCCCATGGGCCCTGTGATGGAAAAGATCAAGGCCAGCGGCAAGATCATCGTTGGTACTGAAGCTACCTATCCCCCGTATGAGTACCTGGATGACAATGCCCAGCCTGCCGGCTGCGACATCTGGCTGTCCCAGCAGATCGCTGATGCACTCGGTGTAGAGCTCGTGATCAGCGACATGGAGTTCGACGGCATTATCCCCGCCGTCCAGAGCGGCCTGGTCGACATCGGCATCGCTGCCTTCACCAAGACTCCCGAGCGTGCTGAAGTCATTGATTTCTCCGACCTGTATGAGACCAGCGCCCAGCTGCTGATTGTCAAGGCCGGCAATGCTGAAACTTACGCCACCAAGGAAGCCATGGCCGGTCTGCAGGTCGGTGCTCAGCAGGGCACGATCCAGAGCCAGCTGATTGAGAAAGCTCTTCCCGACAGCAAGCTGTTCGAGCTGAAGACCTATCCCGAACTCGCTCTTGAGACCATCAACGGCAACATCGTCGGCTTCGTCGTAGACTACGCGGTCGGCATGGCCATGGTCGCCTCCAGTGACGGCGGTCTGGAAGTCAGCGCCTTCGAATTCACTGCTGAGGAAGCTTCCTTTGGTAAGGCCTGCGTCATCGCCAAGGGCAACGAAGACTTCGTGGCTGCCGTCAACGAAGTGATCGCCAAGGTTCTGGACGACGGTTCCTATCAGGCCGCTTATGATGCCGCTGTAGCCGCTACCGGCGAGACCGGCGAGTAACAGGCAGATCCGTATATTCTGCCGGGAGACCTATACGGTTTCCCGGCTTTCGCCTTGAATTAACGCGCAGGAGGAACGCACTGTGTTTTTTAATAACGTCTGGTCGACGCTGTCCCGTTACTACAGCTTTTTCCTGGAGGGTGTGCAGAACACACTGATCATTGCCGTATTCACGGTATTGTTCGGCACTCTGCTCGGTATCCTGCTAGCTGTTGCAAAGATGAGCAGCTTCAAGCCCCTCAAGTGGCTTTCCACGGCCTATATCGAATTCTTCCGCGGAACCCCGCTGATGGTTCAGCTGATGTTCATCTTCTATGGTCTGCCCATGATCGGCATCACCTTCCCCGAGATTTCTTTTATTGAAAACTTCCAGCGTTTTGCCGCCGGTATTGTCGCCATGAGCCTCAACAGCGCGGCATATGTAGCTGAAGTCATCCGCAGCGGTATCCAGGCGGTCGATATCGGCCAGATGGAAGCGGCACGTTCTCTCGGTTTCAACAAAGCCCAGAGTATGCTGCTCGTTATCCTCCCCCAGGCTATCAAGAACATTCTTCCTGCGCTGGGCAATGAGTTCGTTACTGTCATCAAGGAAAGCTCCATCGTTTCCGTAATCGGTATAGCGGACCTGATGTACCGCACCAACGGCGTCAAGGCAAAGAACTACAAAACGCTGGAGTGTCTCTTTATTGCGGCTATCATCTATTTTATTCTGACTTTCGTCAGCAGCCGCCTGATCGCCCTGATGGAAAGGAGAATGAACCGTGCCCGCAAGTAATCGTGAGATCATTCATGTCAAGAACCTGACAAAGAAATTCGGTAAGCTGACCGTACTGGACAACATTTCCGTTACTTTCCGTGAGCATGAGGTCGTCAGCGTGATCGGCCCCTCCGGCGGTGGCAAGAGTACCTTCCTGCGCTGCCTCAATCTCCTGGAAATGCCTACCAGTGGCCAAGTGATCGTGGACGGTGTCGATATCTGCGACAAGAAAACGGATATCAACCTGCATCGTCAGAAGATGGGTATGGTCTTCCAGCAGTTCAACCTGTTCGAAAACATGAACGTCATGCGGAACATGACTGCCGCTCCCATTAAGATCAAGAAGATGCCGAAAGAGGAAGCAGAGGCGAAAGCCGAAGGACTGCT
>JAFYDF010000156.1 GCA_017544935.1 Clostridia bacterium | reverse complement strand
CGGATGAACCGACCGGAAACTTGGATCCTGTACGCAGCCTTGAACTGATGCTTCTTTTTGAAAAAATCAATGAAATGGGCACGACGATCCTGGTGGTTACCCATGAGAAAGAACTTGTGAATGCATTCTCGAAGAGGGTCATCACCATTGACGAAGGTCATGTAATCAGTGACGGAATGGACGGGTATTACAGCTATGAGTTTGAGTAAGAGTGCCTACCTGATTCGCGAAGGCTTTCGGAGCATCAAAACGCATAGCTTCATGTCCTTTGCTTCAGTGACGATAATCATGGCTTGCCTGATTATTATGGGGAGCGTTACACTGCTGTCAGTTAATATCAGCGCTCTGATTGATGACTTGGAGCAGCAGAATGAGATGGTTGCCCTCGTGGACGACAGTATTCCGGACGCCGCACAGGCAGAAGCACTGACAGAGAGTATCCTGGCAGTTCCGAACGTCGGTTCTGTTGAATTTGTTTCACGGACACAGGCAATGGAAAAATTTATGAGCAAGTATGACGACAGACTGATGGAAGGCATTGATGAGAGCGTCTTCCGTCATCGTTTCGTCATTCATCTGGTGGATATTTCGCAGATGGCAGAAACCAAACAGGCCTTGGAACAGATTCCCGGCATTGCGAAAGTCAATGCCCATGTGGAATATGCGGACCGTTTTGTGCGCCTGAGAAATATTGTGAGCGTAGTGTCTCTGATCCTGACTGTGATTCTGGTGTTTGTTTCCTTCTTTATCATGTCCAACACGATCAAGCTCACGACGTTCGGCAGACGTGAAGAGATTGCGATAATGAAAATGGTTGGCGCAACCAATGCGTTTATTCGTACACCATTCGTTATTGAAGGGCTGATCCTCGGTATCCTCGGAGGACTTCTCGGCTTCGCAGCAGAATGGGGGATTTACACACTGCTCAACAGCAGCATCATGGAAAGCCTGACAGGCAGCTTTGTTTCTCTCGTGCCGTTTCGGACCTTTATGCTGCCGCTCCTGGCAGCTTATATCGGGATCGGTATCATCATTGGCGCCTTTGGCGGTGTCAATGCAATCCGGAATTACCTGAAGGTATGAGCCTATGAACAGAAAGAGAATAATTGCAATTATTGCTATTCTGATGGCTCTGCTGATGGCGTTTTCGCTGATTGCAAGCGTGCTTCCCACAGCATTTGCCATTACGCAATATGATATTGATCAGCTGCAGAAAAAGAAAGACGAGCTTGCTGTTAAAACAGCAGAAGCGGAAGAGCGCGTTACGCTCCTGCAAAATGAGCAGGCCAATGTTCTGGATCAGATGGTTGCTCTCCAGAACAAGAATGAAACCGCCAAAGAAGCTCTCCTGATCGTCGGTGAAGAGATTACCATGTATGAAGGGATCATAGCAGAGAAGACGGAAGAACTCAATGCGGCACTGACAAGAGAGCAGGAACAGCTTGAAAAATATCGTGTTCGCGTTCGGGCTATGGAGGAGAGCGGCGGGTATAATATCCTAGCCGTCCTTCTCAGTTCAAACGATTTCAATGAATTCCTGTCAGCACTGGACGATATGGAAAAAATCATGGAGAGCGACCGTGATCTCGAGGATGAGTACATTGCCGCGAGAGAAGACGCGGAAGCTGTCAAGGCAGATTATGAAGCAGTCAAGGCGGAATGCGAAGAACGGCAGGAAGCTCTTGAACTTGAGAAGAAAGAAATCGAGGACGATATCGCCGATACAGAAGCTCAATTAGAGGAGCTGGCAGATCAGATCGATGAAGCAATTCAGGCTTATGAGCAAGCACAGGCTGCAGAGGAAGCAGCGGCGCAGGAGATTCTTGATCTGATCGCTGCCTATCAGGAGCAAAAAGCACAGGAAGCAGCTGCCGCTGCGGCGGCTGCTGCAGCACAGCAGGGAGCAAATGGCGGTGACAGCGGAAACAGCGGCGGAAATACCGGCTTGAATCCCGGCGGCGCAGTCGGAACCGGCAGCTTTATGTGGCCAGTACCCTGCAGCACACGTATTACCAGCCGTTTCGGAAACCGTTCGGACCCCTTTACAGGAGAAACAAAATATCACAGCGGCATCGACATAGACGGTTATGGGAATGAAGGGGGCGCCATTGTTGCTGCAGATGGCGGAAATGTAGTGACGGCGACGTACAGTGATGGTTACGGAAATTATGTGATCATCGACCATGGAAACGGATACCAGACCCTTTATGCACATATGTCCGGGATAGCGGTCAGTGCAGGGCAGAGCGTATCCAAGGGCCAAACGATCGGTTACCTCGGCTCAACAGGCCGTGCCACCGGAACACATTGCCATTTCGAGGTCTTTATCAACGGAGGACGGACAGATCCTGCCCAGTTTTTCGGAGGCCTGACATATTATAATTGCTGATATGTGGATTTTACAAAGACTGTTTGGGGGGATCGGACGGGCGATTGCACGTCTGTTCCGAATTGGCGTCAGCCTATGGTTTGTAATTCTTCTGTTGGTGCTTGCCGTGATAAGTACCAATATCTATACCCGCAATCAGATCATTGAGAGTGTGGGCGGAGCTGAAGATTACGACGAGGCCAGACGTTATATCGAGATCAAGGATATCATCGACCAGAAGTATATCGATCCGGTTGACCGCAAGAGCATGGGGTATTCAGCCGCAACAGCGATGGTGGCCGGTCTGGGGGATGCCTGGAGCAGCTTCATGACTGACGATGAATATCGCACTTTCCAGCTTTCATCTTCCAATGAGTATGCTGATATTGGCATGAGCCTGGTGAAAGATTCTGGAGGCGGCTTTCAGATTATGACTGTCTATCCTGATTCACCGGCAGCAAGAGCCGGTGTTGGCATCGGCATGGTGATTCAGGCAGTGGACGGACAGAATGTAGCAGATCTGTCTACGGATGAAGTGCGGACGCTGATCCGGTCAAAGATGAACGACAAGTTTACTCTGACAATGGCTGGTGGTATTGGTGCAATTGAAGTCGACTGTACCAATTCAAATAAAGAAGCCATTACCTATCGTCTGGAAAAGACAGGGGCAGGCTATGTTCAGATTCACAATTTCGAGGCCGGCAGCGGTCAGGCAGCCGTAGATGCGACCGAGTATCTGCTGTCACAGGGAGCTGTCGCCCTTGTCGTCGATCTGCGGGACAATGCCGGTGGTCTGACGACAGAAGCCGCAACATATCTGGATTATCTTCTCCCGGCAGGCAGACTCTTTTCTGACATCAGTAAAGATGGCACAGAACGGGTTACAGAGTCAGACAGCATGAGTCTGGAGTTACCAATGGTAATCTTGATCAACAGTGGCAGCTTCCGTGAAGCGGAGCTCTTTGCACAGGTAATCAAGGATTATCACTGGGCGACGCTGATTGGTGAGCCGACAACCGGCAATACCCGTACCCAGGAGACCATTGTTTTACAGGACGGGAGTGCGCTGCGGCTGTCTACGCACAGTCTGCTGTCGGCAACGGGAATGGATATCGCCGCGAATGGCGGCGTTATTCCGGATCTTATCGTTTTTAACCGTGACGCCTCTGCCACTGGAACCACAGAAGGGACCACCGGCGGCGAAGAAGGCACGGCCAGTGTTTCGGATGACACGCAGTTAATGGAAGCACTGCGGTATCTGAGCTGAAAATAGTAGTAAGAAAGTCAGAAACAGGAGAGAGGAACAT
>JAFYDF010000155.1 GCA_017544935.1 Clostridia bacterium | reverse complement strand
TACGCGTCCTATCTGCTCAGGGAGCGCCCGGACTCTGTCGGTGCCATCGCCTCCCTGTGCGGGTTCGACAACTTCTCTTATTTTATCCGGCGCTTCCGCCGCAAATACGGAATGTCCCCGAGGGAATACCGCTCCCACGGACGCCAGAATACGAAAAGCCCGTAAATTAAGGCTTTATACAACCAGGACAAGCTTATTAAAATAAAGGCAATATAGCACCGGGAGAGATGTTTGATTATCATAATGCCAGTTGCAACACAGTTGAAGATATACAAGACGAAGCAGATAAAGCGCTTAGCAAAGAAGAAATAGCTGCGTTGCGTTCTGTGATGTATAAGTGCTGGAATCGTCCTCCTCATAACAGAAGATTTCCGAATGGTGCGGCAATTGATTTGATACTTAATACAGGCTTGCGGATGGGAGAAGCTCTCGCTCTGAAATGGTCGGATATCAGCTTTGAAAAAAATGTCTGAGTGTGACAAAAAACCTTATTACAGTCAAAAAACGTGAGAAAACAGGATCACAGTATAAGCTCATAGTTCAGGATAAGCCAAAGACAGAAAAGGGTAAGCGGCTTCTTCCACTAAATGGCGCCGCCTTGGAAGCGCTTGAAGATCTGAGAACAGTCCCTGGGTTTGATCCTGAGGGCTTTGTTATTCATACAAAGACAGGAAATCCGGTTATGCCGCGTACACTTGAACAATCTTTGGAAAACATGTGCAGGGTTGCTGGCATTAGAAGGGTTGGGGTACATGCGCTTCGACATAGTTATGCTACACGGCTTTTTGAAAAGCATGTAGATATCAAGGTGATATCGGAACTGCTGGGACACAGTTCGACTGAAATCACATATAAAATCTATATACATGTGATTGATTCTTTGAAAGAATCAGCGGTCGAGGCTATCGAACTCTATTAATCATCGGGGGGGATGCTGCAAGTAAGCGGCATCCCTCTTTTAGATTTTTTCTTTCTTGATTTCTTCTTTATGCCTTCGGTTATTAATTCTTTAGATTGAGGGACAGTTTGAGGGACAGTTTTGGAAAAAAAGTTAGAGAAAGTTGGAGAAAATGAAAGGATTTCTTATTCTCGATGCTTGTGCTTGGCTTAAAAACAAATGAAAAAAGCCTTGAAAATACTGGATTTTCAAGACTTTTAACCTGGCAGGGGCAGAAGGACTCGAACCCTCAACAAAGGTTTTGGAGACCCACGTGTTACCATTACACCATGCCCCTGTGCAGCGAAAGATATTATACGACGGATATAACTGCTTGTCAACCGTTTTTTTGAGGCATGTGGAATGGCATGAAAAATGCCAGGGGAAATAAACAGGGAACGGATAAAAATCAGACTTTAGCGCTCCAGAGCCCGTGCAGGTTGCAGTATTCATAAGCTGCTACCGCTTCATCGTCTTCTGTCAACGCAAACTTAGCAACAGGCTTGTCGCCGGGTTTCAGCATTTTGCGCTGTTTTCCCTGTTTGGTCTCCAGGATAATCCAGGCAATGTGATGCGCTTCCAGCATGGGATGTTCCACTGAACCGACTGTAACTGTTACGATCCGTCCGTCGATGGAAATAACAGGCACATGCTTTTCTCCGGCACCGTCGGAAGTGTTGGGAATCAAAGGTTTCATTTCTTCTCCGCAGCAAACGCAGCGGACGCCGGAGTCTTCATGATGGGCAATAATGTTACCGCAATGAGGACACTTGTAAAAAGTCATAATACGTACCCCTCCTTTTGTAAGTTGCGCACGGCTGCGCACACAGCCATTATAACAGGAAAACAACGATGCACAATGGCATATATGGCTGCTTGTTGAACCAGAAAAAGGACCTTGTGATTCTCCGAAGTGCATGTGTTGCTTTATGATATTGAATAGGCATCTGCCCCCAATCCAGTATTAAACTGTGTCGAAATGATCCTTCAGCTTGTAACTTTGCAGGTAATAAGAACCAATTGACAATCATAGGGCAGAATGATAAAATAAAATCCGAATTTGACATGCATATGTAAAATACAATGCGATTCTTTCAACATGTAGTCTTTTAAATACGAAAGACTGTCGATTGTGTATATGGCAGTCTTGAAATGAGGAGAGAGAATGACTCAGCTTTCCACGCCGGTATTTAAGAAAAAACCGCTCGGCACGCGGTTTATACGGGCGATCAGGCAGTATTGGCCGCTGTATGCAATGATCATACCCGGTATGCTGTTTTTCCTCATATACAAATATTTGCCGATGTATGGCATACAGATCGCGTTCAAGAACTTTTCACTTCGAAAAGGTATTGGCGACAGCCTCTGGCTGTGGGATGACAAGAAGGAATGGTTCTATTGGTTTGAACGCTTTTTCAAGTCCCCGCAGTCCTCGCAGATCATTACGAATACTCTGATCATCAGCCTGTCAAAGCTGGTGATGGAAATGATCCCGCCGTTGGTTTTTGCTCTGGCGATCAGTGAGACAGTGTTCAAAAAATACGCCCGTGTTATCCAGACGGTCAGCTATCTGCCTCACTTCCTGAGCTGGGTTATCGTATTCGGTATCTGCGCCACAATGCTGGGCGAGAACAGCGGCGTAGTCAATAACATGATCAAGAAGATGGGCGGACAGGCTATTCCGTTCCTGAGCAATAAGAAGTATATCCGCGGCGTACTGATAGGATCCAGCCTGTGGAAGGGCATAGGCTGGAGCAGTATCGTATTCCTGGCTGCCATTGCCGGGATTGATACAAGCATGTACGAAGCTGCGACCATCGACGGCTGCGGCCGCTTCCGCCAGATCTGGTATATCACTTTGCCGAATCTTGCGCGTATCTTTGTCGTTCTGCTGATCACCAAAGTCGGCCACGTACTGGATGGTGGCTTTGAACAGGTGTACATCTTCCTGAACGACCGTGTGCGTGCAACCGCTGAGATCATTGACACATGGGTCTATACACAGGGCTTGGGCAAGCAGCAATACAGCCTGACCACTGCTGTAGGCCTGATGAAATCCGTGCTGAGCTGCGGTTTGGTGCTGGGTACCAACGCACTGGCAAGAAAGTGGGACAGCTCGCTATGGTAAAGTCAAAGAATGATGTCGCGTACGAGCTGCTCGTACTGTTCATAATAACCCTGGTCGGACTGGTGTGCGTCATTCCGATCCTGTTCGTTATTGCCTATTCGCTGACACCGATGGAAGAGATGCTGCGCAACGGCGGTTTCGTGCTTATTCCAAGGAAGATAACATTCAGCGCATATGCGTTCATGATCAAGAACCCGACACTGATCAGCGCTTTGAAGGTCAGTGCGATTATCACGGTGTTCGGTACTATGGCAAACCTGGTCGTGACCATGATGCTGGCCTATCCGCTCAGCCGTGATTACCTGCCCGGACGCGGCACGTTCATCAAGCTGATCGTCTTTACCATGATTTTCAGCGCCGGCACGATTCCGACCTATCTGATCGTACGCTGGACAGGAGTCATTAACACACTGTGGGCATTGATCCTTCCCAGCCTGGTGACTGTATATAACTTTATTGTTATGAAAGCCTTCTTTGAAGGATTGCCCAACGATCTGTTCGAAAGCGCGCGTATCGATGGTGCAGGCGAGTTCAAGATCCTCTACCGTATCGTGCTTCCGCTGTCGCTGCCAATAGTGACCACGATCAGCCTGTACTATGCTGTGGCTCACTGGAATGTGTATACGGCCGCGATCCTCTACATCCAGGATACAAACCTCATGCCCCTGCAGGTTATCCTGCGCCGTATGATCAATGCCGCCTCCACAAATGACCTGAACGTGGAAGACGAGATCCCGCCCGAGACGATGCGCATGGCCGCCGTATGCATTGCCACTGCACCGATCGTGATTATCTATCCGTTCATACAGAAGTATTTCGTCAAGGGTACTCTGGCAGGCGCCGTCAAAGGCTAAATGTGTTCCTAATATGCTGTTTGCATAAAAAATAAAAGGAAAAGGGGAAAGAAACAATGAAGAAACTGATTTCTCTGCTGATCGTTGCAGCAATGCTGCTCGGTATGTGTGCCTTCGCCGCTGCGGAAGAGCCGGTGGAAGTCCGCGTCTCTGTCAGCAGCCTGGGTAATGGCTGGCCGGCAACCCTTGAAGAAGACTGGGTATACCAGAAGATCCTCAAGGACATCAATGTGTCTTTCAAACTGGAGCTGGTAGATGATTACTGGAATGCCATGGGCACCCGTATGGACATCTACGATGCCTATATGATCGACATCGATCATCTGCGCACCTGGGGCCGTGACGGTGCTCTGCTCGATCTGACTGAGCTCAAGGAAACCAAACTGGCCAGCTATTATAACTGGCTGGGCAGCACCAAGCTGTCTGCCGCTTATGTGGACGGTGTCCTGTATGGCCTGCCGAAACTGTATGACGGCTCCAAGAGCCAACTGTGCGTTACCATCCGTCAGGACTGGCTGGATGCTCTGGGACTCAAGATGCCTGAGACCATTCAGGACCTGTATGATGTAGCCTATGCTTTCACCTACAATGATCCCGATAAGAACGGCGAGAACGATACTCTTGGCCTGACCGCCGCGAAGCCCAGCGCAACCGGCGTGTTCCTGTTCGATACTATCCTGGGCAGCTTTGACACCGCGATGGGCAACTGGATCCTGATCCGTGACGGCAAGGTCACCAATGCTCTGCTGCAGCCTGGTATGGTTCAGGGCCTTGAATGGTGCAAGAAGTTCGTTGATGCCAAGATCGTTGATAATGACTGCCTGAGCACTGCCGGCACCAGCCAGTTCGTTTCCGGCAAAGTCGGCATGATCGGCTGCACCTGGCCGGGCATCTGGAAGGCCTATGGTCAGCAGCAGATCCATGACGTCAATCCCAATGCTGTGACCAACTTCTTCACCACTTTGAAGAGCGAAGTGGGTGCCGAGCCCGCCATGTATCAGGGCGACCTGAACTCTACCAACGCGATCCTGGCAATCAGTGCAGATATCAGCGAAGAGAAGCTGGATGCTCTGATTAAGTACATCGATTATATCACCGTTGGCGAAGGCGCCAACCTGGTATACTACGGTCTGGAAGGCGAGCACTGGGTCTATGATGAGCAGGGCAGAATCCGCATGACGGAGAACGCCACCGCCGCCAACTACATCTCTACCTATCAGCTGTTCAGCCGCAAAGAGCTGGAGTACCTGGATGCCAAGTTCCCGGAAGCCAAGATGGTATTTGACCAGACTACCGCTGCCAACCGCATCTGGACCTACAACAGCCTGGTCGTTGAGCCCGAAGGCATGTATCTGAGTGATATGGAATCCTATGCCCGCCAGCAGCTGCTGGACTTCATCTATGGCGACCGTGAACTGAGTGAGGCTGAATATGCCAACTTCATTCAGGAACTGAACGATATGTATCAGTTTGACGAATACATGGCGGCTGCTGAAGAGCAGCTCAGAGAGCAGGGTATTGTAGAATAATCATTCCCTGGCAGTTTATGGCCCGCAGGTTTTCCTGCGGGCCAAATCTGTAAATTCTGTAAGAATCAGTGAAAAGGAGGCATGCTGCGTGAAAAGAAAATGGGCTGCAGTGCTAGCAACTGTATTTACAGCAGCCTTTGTTCTGCAGGCTGTACCGGCCGCTGCAGCGGATGGGGACAGCGTTTCCGACTATGGCGAAAACGCGCAATACACCATGTATGTCTCAGTTTCAGGCAGTGATCAGACCGGTAATGGCACCCAGGCATCACCGTGGAAAACGATCAGCCATGCCCTGTCCATGTCAAAAACAGGGGATACGGTCTGCCTCTGTGCAGGCACCTATGATATCGCCGAACCAATCGAGCTGCCGCCAGGTGTCAGCCTTGAGGGCACAGGAGAGGAAACTGTGCTGACATCTTCCACACTGACTGCAGAAATGGGCGGGCAGAACGCGATCCTCCGCCTTGTGTCGGAAACAGGCGAGAATGGCGCAAAGACGGATGGAAATCAGCATGTGTCCCATATCCGGTTTGACGGTGCAGGCACCGCGACGCAGGCAATCGAGATCCAGAACCGCAATAACGTGGCGGTTCATGACTGCGTGATCGTAAACTTCGTGCATGTCGGGGTCGGCTGGCGCGCGACAGACCTCGGCGACGGCACTCCGCCGGCAGAATATGTCACAGGCGGACGCTTTTACAATAACTATATGAAGGACAACAGCTTCTATGGCCCTGACGCGTGGGGCTCGATCTATGGCCGCGGGGCACTATTCTGCGGCGGACTCAAGGATTTTGAGATATATGGCAATACGATCATCGAGGACTGCCGTACCGGTATCGGCGGCGTGCGCGGCGTGCCGGTCAAGTTCTGGTATTACACCGGCTGGATGCTTGGATGCAAAATTCATGACAATGTGATTAAACGGCTCGGTTCGACTACATTCTCAACGGATGAGGTCAGCTGGGCTTTTGCGATAGAATCAGCGTATCACTCCGGAATGGAGATCTTTGACAACGAGTTTGTCGGTGCCGTTGACCTGAACGCGAGCCTTTGCGGGACTTATGATGGCGTCGAATATGAGTATGCGACCTGGATGCATGACAATGTCTTTGGTGCAGACCCTGATCCCAAAGAAGCATATGACAATGCCACATATGAAGAAACGGCCATCATTCTTGAATGGCGTACCGAAAATACGCTCATAGAGCGCAATATGATCAGCGGGTATAACCAGGCGCTGTATTTCAATGTGCGTGAAGGCGTATATGACTTCACTTTCCGCAACAACGAATGCACAAAGCTTGGCGGTAATGCCGGAAGCATGCTCCGAATGGATGGGCATGGGGCAGATATGCGGGTGGAAAACTTCACCCTGATGGATAACCTGTTCGAAGGCGATCCAGACGCAATGAGCGGGTTCGGGATCATCGTAAGCCAGGTTATGGGCACATGGTCAGGAAAGGACATCCGTATTGCGGGCAACGCGGTCGGGAACACCTTGTTTAACTGGTTGGTGATAGACGGATATACTTCGATCGACGGCCTGACAGTTCAGGATAATGCCTATCATGATGCCGGCGGTGAATACAAGCTTCGCTCAGAGAACGATGTCAGCGGTTATTTGTTCTCCGGCAACAAAGAAGCCGGCGTTGATCAGTGGCTGGTAAAACGACTGGAAAAATAACGGAAACGGCCGTGCCGTATTATCCGGATCCCTGTTGACAGGGAATATGGAATCGGGTAAGCTTAGGACAGCGAGGAGGGGACTGTATGATCTTTATCGGAATCTGCGGAGCCAGTGGTTCTGGCAAGACGACTCTGGCAAAGGCACTGTGCCGTGAAGTGGGAGCCAGCAGTGCGCTGATCAATCAGGACTGCTATTATCTGGACCACCCCAACATGACGTTCGAAGAGCGTACCAAACTCAATTATGATGAGCCGTACATCTTTGACCATGATCTGCTGTATAACGATGTAAGGCTGTTGCTGGCGGGACAGGAAGTCACGCGCAAAGCGTATGATTTCACGCAGCACCGCCGCATGGAATGCCATGAGATCATCCGCCCGGCAGATGTACTCGTTGTGGAAGGAATCCATGCGTTCTTTGATGAGCGGCTGACCGATCTTATGTTCCTGAAGCTGTACATTAATGTTGATCCTGATATCTGCCTCCTGCGGCGCATCAAGCGTGATATCCGTGACCGCGGCCGCCAGATCGAAAACATCAGTGAGCAGTATCTGACTACTGTGCGCCCGATGTATGAAAAGTATATCAGGAACTATGTGCATGATGCCGATGTCATCGTGACCCGCGGCGGTAAAAACGCGCGCATTGTGGATATTCTGGCCGGATACCTGCGAGATGAACTCAATAAACAGAACGAAGCGTAACTCCCTGCAATTAAACAGGACTTCTCTGACAGCAGTATGCATTAAAGAGAAGTCCTTTTGTATTGCTTATAACACTATTTCAACAATGGAATGACCGCCTCGGCAATCGGAAGGTCAGC
>JAFYDF010000154.1 GCA_017544935.1 Clostridia bacterium | reverse complement strand
TAAAGTATTCTGTGTCCGACAAAAGGCCAGAAGTAGTATGTGAAAATTCAGCAGAGGAAGTCCAGGAATCTATCACGTTGCCTTCTTTGTCAAAGATCTGCAGATACGCGCCATCGAGTCCTTCGCCGGAATCCGCGTCTACTTTCATGATTTCAATATCATTGTAAGCAATCTTTTTATTCTCAACCAGAATTACACGGTCTTCTGTGATCGAGCCGGTGGTGGTAATAAAACCAAACACGTTGAATGTGAAGCAGATTTCTGCTGCAGTGTCGTAGCCTTCGGGGGCTTTGGCTTCACGGATAAAGTATTCCGTGTCCGACAAAAGGCCAGAAGTAGTATGTGAAAATGCCGCAGAGGAAGTCCAGGAATCTAACACGTTGCCTTCTTTATCGATGATCTGCAGATACGCGCCATCGAGTCCTTCGCCGGTATCTGCGTCTACTTTCATGATCTCGATATCAAAGAATAGCTCATCTGGTGTACCCAGGGCGGGAATTACTTCCTGTTCCTTGTGACTTGCTTCTATCTTGCAAACGCGTTCTTTGAGACCGTCTTCGGTTACCGTGGGCTCCTTTACGATCACCCACTCACCCCAGTCATGATCGCCAAGACCGCCGGCATAGTTGCGTTCCCATTCGCGTATACCGCAGCGGGTACAGTCATGATAACGATTGCCATACTGTACACAGGTGGCAGGATCACCGTCATGCCATTCGCCCCAGCGATGACCCGTAGCAGGGATCGGCTCACGGTAACTGTCGCCGCAGCGGGAGCAGGAGTAGATTGCCATACCGTCAGATGTGCAGGTAGGTTCCTGCGCTATACTGCGCTGATAGTCATGTCCAAGTGGAGGAATTATATCGCCGTTGTCTAAAGGTGTTCCGCAAATTGAACATGCACCAATGTAATAGCCAGGTTCTGTACATGTGGGTTCAGTTATGACCTTTCTCGTCCGTACGTGTGTATGATCGGTACCGGTTGCCTGTGCAGGAATAAAAGAACTCAGCAACAGGCAAACTATCAATGCCAGTGCAAGAATACTGCGTTTCCTCATAAGAAAACCTCCTACTGGAACGGGTCGGTCAGGTATGAAAATGTATCTTCTGGATAATTATAACATAAATAGAATCCCCTCTGCAACCGTCATTAGTCAATCAGCAGACAACTGAAAACAAATAGAGCAGAAGAGGCATAGGCAAACAGCAGACCGGCTGAAATAAAGAGTTTCTAGCACATTGTCAGGGCCATATAGTTAATATTTGCTCAGATTTTAGTTTTCTATTGTCTTTGACATTGCGGAGAGGACAAATATTATATAATAAATCAGGGAATGATCGGTTCTTCTTCAGAATCGGAAGCAGTCTCCTTATCGGGCGGCTGCGGAAGATCATCAAGGGAAGAAAGGCCGAAATGTGAAAGGAAATTATCCGTCGTACCGTAAAGGATTGGGCGGCCAATCGTTTCCTTGCGGCCAACTTCTTCTATAAGTCCTTTATTCATCAGCGACTGCACCGAGTAATCGCATTTGACGCCGCGGACATTCTCGATCTCCAGTTTGGTGACAGGCTGCTTGTATGCTACGACTGCAAGGGTCTCCATGGCAGCCTGCGAAAGCGACTGCTTCTGAACGGGCTGGAGAAGCTTTTCAATCTGCGGAGCGTAATCGGCACGGGTCGCGAGCTGGATATGGTTGCCGAACCGTTTCAGGCAAATGCCGCGGACCTGATAATCATAATCGCTAGCCAGCGCATCGGCTGCTTCTGTTACTTCCTGCTCTGTGACTTCAAGAGCGGATGCCAGTGCTGCAATCTGCAGAGGCTCTCCGGATACAAACAGGATGGCTTCCAGTATTTTACTGAGTTCGGTCATAGGTTCTCCTTTGGCTATCATGCGGCTGAAACGATGATATCACCATATGTTTTATGCTGTGCGCATGAGATCTTTCCAAGCTTCAGAAGTTCAAGCATTGCCAGGAACAACGTAACTACTTCTTCACGGGTAGGATTCTCACTGAAGAGCGAGATGAAAGGAACGGGTTCTTTCCTTACGCGGCGAAGAATATGTGCCATGCATCCGGGAACGGTATGCTCATCACGGATTATGCGCCGCGGAGCTTTCGTATCCTCTTCTTCCGATGCCTGAAGCCTTGCTGTTACACGCGCGAATGCTTCAATCAGGCCTTCCAGCGTCAGGCCGGTGATCTCAAATGTCGGAGGAGGCAGGGGATATTCTTCGGGAAGCTTATTATATACGAGGGAAGCAGCCTTCTCAAACGACTGCATGTCCTGAGCGATCTGCTTGAAAGCGGCGTATTCTTCGAGCTGGCGGATGAATGCAAGCTCAGGATCTTCTTCAGATTCTTCCTCCTGCCGAGGGAGTAGTTTGTGGCTCTTGATCTCAAGCAGACGAGCAGCAACTGCGATGAAAGAACTCGCGTCGTCCATGTCGATCTCCGGAGCATTTTCCACTGCTGCTATGTACTGGTCGGTGATCTCGGAAATAAAAATGTCCCGGATATCGATCTTGGCTTTGTCCAACATGTACAGCAGCATATCAAGCGGGCCGTCAAACTGGCTGAGATGATAGGTTATTTCCATAATTCACCTACTGTAATCGGAACAGGACCAAAAGGCCGTTAAGTATGTTGCCTTGGATAAAATACTGTACTTTACCGATGATGTTAGATACTATATCAGTCGTGTTCATAAGAACGAGGAGGGCGATTATGGCAATGCGGAAAGTCTGGGCATTCAGCTTCAGTTTGCCACGAAGCAGGATGTCGTTGACGACATGGAATCCGTCCAGCGGCGGGAAAGGGATCAGGTTGAATATGCACATACCGAGATTGCACAGCGCAAACTGGTACAGGAAACGCTGAACATGGATCAGCCAGCCTGTATTCAGCCATTTGGCTACTTCGACGCCGTAATAGTTACTGCCCCTGATCTCTGTGATCAGGTGTTCGTTGCTTGACAGGATCTGCCAGAAGTTTTCGCCTTCAAAGCACATCAGGCCGTATCTGGATGTAAATTCAGACAGGTTAAAAAGCTTTGCCTGCCATACATACTCGTTTACGAAGATCATGAGGAAGGTCGCGAGCAGGAACAGGAAGAAATTCATTGTAACGCCTGCGATGGATACAAGCAGGTCATCGCGCCTTCCGTTCTTGAAGTAGTTCGGGTTGACAGGGACAGGCTTTGCCCAGCCCATACCGACCGTAAACATCATCAGGGTACCGATAAGACTAAGGTGCTTGAACGGGTTGAGACTCAGGCGGCCGGCATTTTTAGCTGTCGGGTCACCGCAGCGCCAGGCAATATATCCATGCGAAAGTTCATGAAGCGTCAGTGCGATCAGCACTGCCGGTGCCCTGTAGGCCATGAAACGGAAAAAGGCGATGGGATCGCTGCGCATCCATTCAAGCAACGAAAGTAACCTCCGGAGATATTATTATTAGAATATCAGACTTGTCTTTTGAGAGAAGCAAGCTCTTCTTCAATCTTTGCCTTTGTAACGGTGTTCAGAGGAGAAAAGCGTCCGCCAAGAGCAGTCTCAAGTTTTTCAATGGCATCGCTGACCTTGCCTTCCTTGACATCGTATCTGGAGAGGAACCAGAGCGTATCGATCTGGGAGGGCTTGATCTCATGAGCTTTCTTGAAATAGGGGAGCGCTGCTTCTTCATCATTCAGCAGACGGTAATATGTCTGACCCATATTATCAAGAGCGATGGGGTCTTCATCGTCATACTCAAGCGCTGCGTTATTGATCTCCATTGCTTTTTCGAGGTTGCCCTGCTCAATATACAGACAGCCGAGCGCACCGTATGTGTCGCCGCTGGGGGATTTCTGATGGACGCGTTCGAGAAGCTCTACAGCTTTGTCCAGGTTGCCGAGCTTATATTCGGCGATGGCGAAGTTCAGTATGAGCTCGGCGCGGTTCTGATCGTTGATATCGGGCGCTTTCTGTGCCTTGGCAAGCATCTCCTTGACCTTTTTCCAGTTCTCTTCACCGCCCGTGCGGAGCAGCAGGACTGACCAGGGCAGGATATATGAACAGCGGATATAATTCTGGGAATAAAGCTCGTTATATACCGCAGTAGCGGAAGTGGTATCGCCTTTCTGATGCTTCAGCAATGCGCCGCGGATCTTGATTCCTTCAAACATGTTAACTCGTCTCCTTTACAGAAAAAGAATACATTGCACAGGGCTTTTTGTCAATCGTGGGGCCTGGATTTACGCATCAGGCGCGCATAGCGTTTGGTAAGATCGTCAAAAGCTGCTTGGATAGCAGGATCAGAAGCGGGGACATCCGAAAGCATGATCAGACCGCGCTTTGCTGTGTCGAGAGCGGAAGGAATATCGTTCATCTGATGTTCCAGAATCTTGCACAGTGCGATGTAGGGCTGCGCACCGCCCTGACCGGATGCAATCATCTTCCTGTAGATCTTAGCGGCTTCTTCAGGCTGGCGGGCACGTCGCAGGTTTGCCGCGAGAAACAAACGGCTCATAGCGCTCATGCTACCGGCATCCGCTGCCCTGTAGCAGGTACGGGCGGTCTCGGAGCGTCCGCGCTTGTCAAAAATGCGGCCCAGACTGAAAATATCCTGGAGATGCTCGGCATGCATCGGATCCTGATGCAGGTCGGAAAGGGTATAGAGAAGCCGCGCGAGACTGAAAATATCCAGTGCATTATGGTGCAGGATGTCTTCCAGGAGCGAGAAATCATGATGCTTCAGATAGTCGAAGTATCGGCCCGGGATCTCTGCACCGGGGATATCGTCTTCACGGGGATCGTGGAAGATCAGCTCCTCCAGATAAGAGAGCGAGCAGTTCTTGAGACGGAGTTTCCAGACTCTTCTCGCTGTATGCAGAAGATCAGCATGCGGGACATCCGTATCCACGTGCATACGCTGCATGATGAACCTGGAAGCAAGCAGCGGCATATCAAATGCACGGCCGTTATAGGTGACGAGGACATCGCAGTCGTCAAGATCACGCTGTACATGCTTCAAAACATAGTATTCCTCGTCGTAATCGCGCATCAGGTACTGCTTGACGATGAGCTCCTTATCACGGATCATACCGACACCAACCAGGAACGCAACAGTACCTGCGCCGCGGGAAAGGCCGGTGGTCTCAGTATCAAGAAACAGAATATGCTCGGGAGAGATGTGCTCCGGGATCTCCTCATCGCCCTGCATGAAAGAAAGCAGCCCGTCCGGCAGAACCGTATACATGTCGAACGGGAAGCGTGTCTCACGTACAAAACAATCCTGCGGCACAGGACGCGTTGCAGAGGGCGCCGCCGATGGCTTGATTGCTTTCAGTTTTTCACGCAGGGAAGGCATTCTCAGTTTGCTCCTGGAAAGAAGAAAGACATTTCTTCATCGCCCGAATTGTCATAGATGTCCAAACCCATGGGATCTGGCAGAGAGAGGGCTGACTTGCAATACGCCTCAAAATCGCCGCCATTGGCATTATATGATGCGACATAGGCCTGCCATTCCTCTGTGAACTCTTCAAGCGAGAGATTGTTTTCTTTCATATAAGCAGCGCATTCTGTGCCAACATAACGGAGATGCCAGGGCTCAAAATTGATACCTGTAATCGCCTGCTTGTCCGACAGATAGCGAATCACAAACCCGAATTCATGGCAGTGTTCTGCCATCCATTTAGCCTCTGCGGTCTTTGCAAACTCGGCGTTCATGCCGTCCTTCTGCGTCCATGCATAATTGAGCACATCAACACCGAGACCTGTCTGGTGGTCGCTTGCACCGGGATAGCTGACCCAGCCGTCATCACGGCCTTTGTTTTTGTCAAGACGGTTCTCATACATCGTGCTCTGCGTGCCATAACTGCGGTACGCGCTTTTAACATAAAGCGTGTAGCCTGCTTCTTTTGCAGCATTGAACATTGCGGAAAGGGCTTCATGACAGGCACGGCGCAGTTCAAAGTCGCCGTTGACATGCTTTGCAGTCACTTTGACAAGGTCTGTTGGGGAATAACTACTGTCGAGCAGGTTTTGACGGTTCGCAAGCACAAGATAATCGCTCGGATCATAAAGGATAACCGCCGGAACAGGATAATCCCAGTCCGGAATATCAGTACTTACAGCCAGCACTGAGCAAGGCATGATAAAGGTCAGGATAAGGAATAATACGGCAGCAGCCTTTCTCATTTCGCGCTTTCCTCCGTATTTTCGCCTAAATACATCAGACGAAGGGATTCTATGTATTCTTCAAACGGGATATCCAGCTCATGGATGATCGCGGCATGTTCCGGTCCCACATAACGGATGTGCCAGGGCTCATAAGCGTAGCCTGTGATCTCTGTCCATTCTTCCTTATAGCGGATGATGAATCCGAAACGGTGTGCGTTCTCAGCGAGCCAAATGCCTTCTTTTGTTTTTCCAAACGCGGCATTCAGCTTCCCATTGGGACTCGCCTTGACGTCCATTGCCAGGCCAAGCTGGTGTTCGCTGGCACCCGGGTCAGCGACAAGCAATCGCGCTTTCTCGATGTTCTTTACTTCATTGATTTTTCTCTGGTAAATAGCCTGCTGTGTGCTGTAGCTGCGGTATCCGGAGTGCGCATAGAGCTTTAATCCTGCTTCTTCTTTCGCCGCTGCGAACAGAAGCTCGAGAGCAACAGCAGCATCCTTGCGCATCAGTATCTGGCTGGAAGTGTGCAGGACCTTGGGCTTGACAAGGTCAGCAGGTTCATATACGGCAGGAAGCCTGTACTGACGGTTGACCAGCATCAGATAGCCATCCGGAGACATTTGATCAGTGATATTGGCCGTATTGATGGTAAACACGCTGAAGAGTGCAGTCAGAAGCGCAATAAACCGGATCATGCGTCCCCACCTCCAGTTGTAAACAGCTGGGGATATCTGCTGGAAAGACGCCCGTAAGCAGCAGGTTCGAGCATGATGGTGATCAAGGTGCCGCTTTCATTGTGTTCTTCAGATACGATACGCCCTGATGAGCGCAGTTCACCAATAACACTGTATTGATTAAAAGGTACAAGCAGTGTGACTTTCTGCTCGCGGTTACGCAGTTCGGCTGCGATCGCCGTAAGCAGATCATCCATGCCTTCCCCGGTCTTCGCAGAAACACGTACTGCGCGAGGGATCTGCGGATATTCTTCAGGAACTGAATCATCACATTTGTTCAGTATGTCAATACGCGGTTGCTTTGTTGCACCGAGCTGATCCAGGACATTGCAGACTACTTCGCGCTGAGCAAGCAAGTCGGGTGCAGTAGCATCGCTTACAAGCAGGAGAACATCAGCCAGTGCCGCTTCTTCCAGTGTGGAATGAAATGCCTCGATCAGTTCTGTAGGCAGCTTACGAATGAATCCGACCGTATCGACAAGCAGAAACTCACCGCCGTCTGGAAGCGAGATAAGACGTGATGTGGCATCAAGTGTCGCGAAGAGACGGTTCTCGACATAGACGTCAGAACCTGAAAGACGATTCAGCAGCGTGGATTTGCCGACATTGGTATAACCGACGAGTGCGACGATGGGAACAGCGTTGCGTTCCCTTGCACGCCTGCGGATCGCGCGCTGGGCCTCAAGTTCGTTTAGTTCATGACGCAATCGGGTGATCTTTTCACGGATCCTGCGACGGTCAATCTCCAGCTTGCTTTCACCGGGACCGCGTGTGCCAATACCGCCAGCAAGACGCGAAAGTGACAGACCCTGCCCGATCAGCCTTGTGGACTGATAACGGAGCTGCGCAAGCTCGACCTGCAGCCGGCCTTCAGAAGTGCGGGCACGCTGAGCGAAGATGTCGAGGATTAGCGCCGTTCGATCTATTGTTTTGACGTGAATGATATCCTCAAGATTCCTGAGCTGTGCACCGGTCAGGTCGTCATCCATGATGACGACATCAGCCTCGAGTGCCTGTGCGTCAAGCGCAAGTTCTTCCGCTTTGCCGCTCCCGACAAAGGAGAATGTATCAGGTTTGCTTTTACGCTGAAGAGAACGCCCGACAACGACTGCACCTGCGCTTTCTGCCAGGGCTGCCAGCTCATCGAGAGAGGCTTCTGAATCGATGCCGACCAGAAGCGCACGCTCCTGCTTGCTGTCCTGAGGTACATCATCACCGGTCTGTACTAGCTGTTCGGAGAGCAGGATCTCATCCATCCAGTCCTGCTGGGGAATACGCTTCATTGAAAAGATGGGAGTGATAAGGGGACGCGGAACACCGTCAACGCGCTCCTGAAGGAAGGAAGCTTGAACACCCGTTATCCTTCCTTCGTTGTCCACGCCGAGCGCGCACATACTGTCTAGCAGCAGAGAACGCAGCGCTGTGATATCAACATCGCTGAGCTCAGCTGTTCCGCGCGGATGCGTATGAATGCAGCGTACTTTGGACAGCCTGCGCTCGCTGCGTGAGAGCCTGAAACTCGAAAGGGAAACGCTCGAAGTATCGCCTACAGTGATGTCTATGATCTCACCGTCACGCGTGATGTATAAGGAGATTTCCCTGTTCAGGGCAGCAGAATACCTGCCCAGAAGGTCAGCAAGACCAACGGGCAGGTATTCATCGCTCCCGATAGGATAATCATATAGTGTTTTCAGTTCATTGATCAGACTGTTTCGTATGCCTTCAAGAGAGCCATGGATATCGGGCATGAAGTCCTCCTGATCGGGGTCTGTCAGTCGATGACAGCCTCGGGATGCTTTTTCATATAGTCTTCAACTGCAGCTTTTATGGCTTCTTCAGCCAGCAGGGAGCAATGCATCTTAATGGGCGGCAGACCGTCCAGAGCTTCTGCAACAGCGGCGTTAGTCAGTTTCAGCGCTTCCTTGAGCGTTTTGCCCTTGACCATTTCTGTGGCCATGGAACTGGTCGCAATTGCGGCGCCGCAGCCAAATGTCTTGAACTTCACATCGGTAATAACACCGTTTTCATCAACTTTGAGATACATGCGCATGATATCACCGCACTTGGCGTTACCGACTGTTCCGACGCCGTCTGCATCGGGGATCTCACCAACGTTGCGCGGATTACTGAAATGATCCATTACCTTTTCGGAATACATTACTTGTTCGCCTCCATAAAATCGTGATAAAGCGGGGACATGGCACGGAGATCGTCGATAATGCCCGGCAATACGGAAAGAACATAATCGATATCTTCCTGCTTGGTGGTGTCAGAGAGTGAAAGACGCAGGCTGCCATGCGCGATTTCGTGGGGCAGGCCGATAGCAAGCAGTACGTGGGAAGGATCGAGGGAACCGCTGGTGCAGGCAGAACCGCTGGAAGCGGCAATTCCTGCCAGGTCAAGACGCAGGAGCAGCGCTTCGCCTTCCACAAATCGTACAGAAATGTTGACGTTGTTGGGGAGACGCTCCGTACGGTGACCGTTCAGACGGACATAAGGGAGCTTGGTCAGATTATCAATAAGCTGGTCTCGCATGGAACAGATACGCGCGGATTTTTCCTCCAGGTTTTCAGTTGCCAGCTCGATTGCAGTAGCCAGACCGATAATTCCAGGAATATTTTCAGTCGTGGCACGTTTGCCGCGCTCTTGGGCACCGCCATGCATGAACTGGTCAATGCGCGTGCCCTGACGGATATACAATGCACCAACACCCTTGGGGCCATGGAATTTGTGCGCGGAGAGGGAAAGCATGTCACAGCCAATCTCCTGGACATCGATCGGGATCGCGCCGACTGCCTGTACGGCATCCGTGTGGAAATAAACCTTATGCTGTTTCGCAATCCTGCCGATCTCTTTGATCGGCTGAAGCGTTCCAATCTCATTGTTAGCTGCCATAATGGAGATCAGAATCGTCTGATCGGTGATGGCTGCTTCGACATCTTTTGCTGATACACGGCCGAATTCATCGACGGGCAGGTAGGTAACAGAAAAGCCCTGCTTTTCCAGCCACTGGCACGTATGCAGTACAGCATGATGCTCAATAGAAGAAGTGATGATGTGATTGCCGCGCTTGCGGTTCGCAAAAGCAATGCCTTTGATCGCCCAGTTATCGCTTTCACTGCCGCCAGATGTAAAGTACAGTTCATTCGGCTTGCAGTTCAGCACGGCGGCGACACGGCGGCGGGCATCCTCAAGAGCCTTGCGTGCGTCACGGCCTGTGCCATGTATGCTGCTTGCATTACCATAAAGCTCCGTAAAAAACGGAAGCATTTTTTCCAGAACAACCGGACTTACTGCTGTAGTAGCAGCGTTATCCATGTAAATCCTGTCCAAATCCATTCATCTCCTTCGTTGTGATCATATCCTGCAGTGTAATACTATGCAGTAGATTGTTGATGCTATTAGTCAGATATTCCAGAAGCGGCCTTGTACAGCAGTTTTCACTGAACGGGCAGCACGGATCACCGTCGGAAGTGCAGTCAGAAAGGTTTAATGGGCCCTCCGTTGCATCCAGAACGTTAGCGACTGTGATCTGTGACGGGTCAAGCGCAAGCTGATATCCACCCTGTGCGCCGCGTACCGTTGCCACCAGTCCGGCTTTGCGAAGCGAGCCCAGAAGCTGCTCCAGATATTGATCTGGAAGCTTGCCGACCTGCGCGATCGCACGCAGCGGCTGCGGGCCTTCTTCCGCTTTCTGTGCCAGGTATGTCATCGCATACAGGCCATATTTACCGCGGGTAGAAAGTTTCAAGGCAAAGCTCCTTTCTGATATCCGAGTTAATTAATCGGAATTCTGATAAAGAATATCATGAAAGGGGGATAATGTCAATGAGTAATAGAAAAAAATCATGTATATTTATTGCGGGATTTCTATTGGCCTGCTATTGTTTTCGAGAAACTCCATAAGAAGGGCATGGATCTGGTCATAGGAAGCGGCATGCGTGATTCGGGTACGAAACGCCGCTGCGCCGCGCTGACCGCGGATATACCAGCATAGATGCTTGCGCATCTCGAGAACCGCACTGTGCTCACCCTTCCATTCGATCATCGTCCTGCTGTGACGCAGTGCTGTCTCAATGATATTCTCTAGACATGGAGGTTCATAGGGGAGACCGTTAAGACTCGATAATATTTCTTTGAAAACAAAAGGGTTCCCAAGCGCTCCGCGACCGATTGCGATTCCATCGCAGCCACTGATATTCAGCGCTTCACGCGCGGATTCCGCATCCGTGATATCGCCGTTTATAAGTACCGGAATTTTTACGGCCTGCTTGACTTTGGATACATATTCCCAGTCGGCATGGCCTGAATACTGCTGTACACGCGTTCTGCCGTGCACAGTCAGAAGGTTTGCACCGCTGTCCTCGGCGATCTGAGAAAGCTCGACAGCACAGCGCGAAGAATCATCCCATCCCAGACGCATCTTAATGCTCAGGGGAAGGGACGTAGCGCTGCGTACAGCTTTAATAATACGTTCACATTGCGGGAGGTCGCGCATCAGCGCGCTGCCATTTCCGCCTGAAGTTACTTTCGGAGCGGGACAACCCATATTGATATCTATTCCCGAAAAACGGTTCAGGGAAGTCAGGTAGGATGCTGCATCCGCAAGAATGGCGGGATCGCGGCCGAAAATCTGCACAAAAGGTGCCGGCTCATCAGAACCGACATGCAGAAGGAATTTATATACATTAAGATCTTTCGGCGCAGTAAGCAGGCCTATGGCGCTGACCATCTCGGTCGTTGTATGATTGCAGCCTTGTTCAGTACAAAGCGTACGCATCGGCCAGTCACTGATCCCGGCCATCGGTGCCAGGGAAAGAAGCAATTTATTACTGATCATTTGATACCCGTTCCAGCAGCGTGATATTTCGGATCTTCCATGTCCCGCTTTCCTTTGAAAGCGTGATCGTATATTTCGATGTAGGCCATCCGGGTACTGTTCCTGAAGCCGACCGGCCGTCGATACCGGGAATACTCTCTGTCACGGTCGCGGTAGCGTAGTTTTCCCAGGGCCAGCTCCAGACACGGGAAAGGGAAATACGGTGGTCAAAACCTGTAATGCTGCAGTTCCGGTAAGGGCCGTTTCCGTTTACTGCGTCCTGAACACCATCATCACGGGCAATCCAGTTCTGTGAGAAGTAGCTGTCAAGGGAGGATGTGGGTTCATTCATCATGATGACCTGGGCGCGTTTAGCCATGCCATCCTTGATGATTACGTAGATCCCGGTAGCGTTCATTGCGTAATACAGCGTGATAGTGAGAATGCCCAGCACGAGCAGGACAATCAGCAGACGCGACGCAATGAACCATACAAATCTGCGAAGACTGCGCATCAGAACATCCTCCTTTCGAACCCTATTATAGATTACCCTGAATGAAAACGCAATAAAAAGCCGGGCACGTTATCGTGCCCGGAGTGTAACAATTGAATGATCAGTTGAGACGGTCCAGATTGATCTTGACGTCGGAAGCATTAACCCATTCAGAGAAAGCAGCCTGATATGCATTATCCTGAGCGGCGGTCAGGACCTCGTTATAAAGCAGGTCACGGGCTTCTTCCAAGGTGGCTTCATGCTCGGCAACATCATCGACATACTGGGCAATGAAATAACTTTTTTCAGTCTCGAGAACGTCAGTGCAGGCTCCCTTTTCGGTAAGCCCGGTGACGGCGGCAACAACAGCGGAATCAACATCGGTGCTGGCGCTGCAGACGAACTTTTCCTTAACGTCTGCATCAAGGGCATCAATCGCTTCACCGGCGGCAATGCGCTCGGTCAGAGCGGCGGCTTGTGCCAGGGCTTCGGTGGTGTCCACTTCACCGTTTTCACCAGCGGCAGGCTTCTGAATCTCAATGTACTTCACGGTACGGTATCCGGCAGGCGTGTAATATGTGGTGGTGCCGGCATTCGCGTTCCTGCCCCAGGTACCAAGGTTGCTCTCATAGCTGGCCTTTTCATCGGCGATCTTCTGGGTCAGAGCGGCGGAGATATCATCGTCGGTGATGGAAATGGAATCGGTTACGGAAGCACGGACACGTTCGCTGGTATGGGAGCTCTTTTCAGAAGAAATATAGTAGTCCAGAGTGTAACCGTTATTCTCAGCATATTCCTTCACAGCAGCATCCAGAGCAGTGCCTTCAAGCCCGTAATCAGAGAAAAAGGTACTCTTGATGGTCTCGAGCTGGGATTCATACGCTTCCTGAGCCTCTGCAGTCAGCTCGGCAGTCTCTTCATCAGTGAACTTGTCAAATCCGAGCTCTTCAGCTTTCTGCTGAAGCACAAGACCGTTGATAATATTGTTGACAGTTGTTTCGAGAACTTTATTCTCGTCGACAGAGCCGTCGGACATTCCAAACTGAGACATCATCTGAGCATAGTACTGCTCGGAATAGAGGTTGTAGTTATAAGTGTTGAGGAAAGTGCTCTTTGCAACATGCACGCCGTTTACCTCAATAATGGTCTGATTGGCATCAACGGCGGAATCCTTCAGTTCAAGGGAGCAGCCGGAGAGAAGCATCACAGCAACGAGAATCAGGGAAAACAAAACTTTCTTACTCAAGGTCATAGCACTCCAATCATGTGATTTGCCATATGATTATACATAATTTGGTTTCGGATATCAAGCGATAATTATGAACAATTCGTTAATCAAGGCTCTCCAGTACATACATCTCGATCTTTTCTGCGTCATCTCCGTAAAGTGCTTCCGGGTTTTTAATTACGAACAGGAGTTCATTGGGCATCATATACCCGTAAAGCTGCCGCGCTTTCGCAATGATATAGTCATCCGTATCCAGGATCGCGACTTCATTTCTGAGTCTATTCTGCTGTTTTGAGAGAAGATCACGCTCGTTTCGTAATTGAATGACCTGGGCACGGAGCACTTCAGTATCCTGATTGATACTCCTGATATACATCCAGCCGACTGCGATCAGGACAAAAAGAATGCAGAACAGGACAAGGGGACGCACCTGAAGATCAAGCAGCCGTGTACGGCCTTTTGATTCTTTAGACGGCATAAACAAACCTCCGTAAGAGTTTATCAAATATATTTCTGCATATTTTAATAAAATCCTGCAAAATTCGAAGAATTTTTTTAGATAGTATGGACAACAAAAAAACTTGCACGTTAATTTCTATCGTGCTAAAATACCATCTGCAGGGAAACTGCACGGAGGATATGAAATGTATCGGATCTTGTTAGCGACAAATGAACCGGCCGTACTGGATAAGCTGAACAGCAGCGTCCAGTGGGATCAGCTGTATTTTAAACCCCCGGTTATCGTAAACGACGCAAACAGTGCCATCCAGGCAATCGAAAACGGAAGAATTGATTGTGTTGCTTATTTGCTCTCAAAGTATGAAGCCGCTCATCTGAATAAGTATCTGACGACTGTTCGGCCAAACCTGCCTGTTTTTGAGATCCGCCGCAGTATGCAGGCGCAGCGCCATATTCTTGATGATATGCGCCGCGTGCTTGACAGACTGTATGCGGATACTTCGGATGAGGTTTTCGATGAGTCTGTCGTGATGGCAATGCTTCGTGATGAACTCATGCATTCTTTGCTGTGCGGGGAGTTGGACGATGAAAAGGTCCTGCTCGGCCGCCTGCAGATGCTGCGTTCACATCTTTCCGTTGACCGGCCGTGCATCGTTTATGAATATGATATGCCGCAGGGCGAAGTCTATATGTCGATGCGCTGGCATTATGGTACTGAACGCCTGGAGAATGCGCTGCGCAGCAACTTCTTCGGACGGTACTATGAAGATCTGTATTATATCGTCGCTGTCATGACACCCAGACATATCCGTATCGTGGTGTGCCAGCGCGATGATCAGGAGATCGAGCCACTTGAAAGTATGACTGAACGTGCAGATAAGCGTATTCACAGAGTGCTTGATGATGTTTCCGAATACCTTGGGCTTGATATGGTGCTGCTCAAGCGATATACGATTGAGAACCTCTGCGCTTTGACAAAACAATAACTTTTATACGAAAAATGCGGCTTATCCGAATTTGGATTAAGTCGCATTTTTGTGTACTACGGTACGTTTATAACGGGATAAAGTTCTATTTTCTGCCTTCTGTGATGGAAATAGTCTGCTCGAGCGTGAGTGGACGGTAATCCATTTTACACTGGCTCATTGACTGCTCGTACGCGCAGCTGTTGATCGCGGTCCTGACGGTATGACTCCAGCGTGAAAGAAGCCGGAACATCCAATTGAAACCGGGTATTATCAGGATCCTGCGGTTATTCACTTTTGCTATGGTTCGAACGAGCATATCTGTCGAAACATATTCGGAATTCTGTGGCCAGAATATACCTGCTTCGAGGTTTTCCATAAGATAAAGGACAAATCGGGACAGGTGATCGATAAAGAGAATAGAGCGCTCGTTGTCTATTTTCGGGAAAAATGGAAGGCAGTGGGCTGCTTTTGACAGGGTTGGATAGTTTCCCTTACAGCCGGGTCCGTAAACGAGCGGGGAACGGATGATACAGACTCGGAATGTATCATCAGATAAGGCCAGAAGTCCTTTCTCCGCATTCAGCTTGCTGAAACCGTATACACTGCTGGGAGACGGAATGGTATTCGGACCGATACGGTCTTTTTTATTTCTGTATTTATTATAAACGATTGATGAACTCATGAAGATAAACTGCCTGACACCGGCGTTCTTGGCTCGCTTTGCCGTCTCAATAGGCAGTTCAGTGTTTACTTTTCTGTATAGCTTTTTTTGTTCATCGGTCGGACGGCCATAATCAACATGTGCGATTCCTGCCACGTGAAATACAGTATCTATATTAGTAAAATCAATGTCAGGCAGTGCATTGTCACGCAAAGATACCGTTTTCAGGGTATGCTGAGACATTTCCGCAGCAAAGCGCGTGAATGAAGTGCCTATAAAACTGTTTTCACCAGTGATCAGTATATTCATTGATTGTTCTCTTTGCCGTTGTTATCCTGCGTGCCTTCCACGATGCCGCGCTGGTGCAGGACATAGCTGAAAGTTCCGAAAATGCAGCGAAGGTCAAACATGAAAGTGATATTTGCAGCGTATTCTCCATCGAATTTGGCTTTTTTCGGAATGGAAAGCCTGTCGCGGCCGTTGATCTGTGCCCAGCCTGTCAAACCGGGACGAACATCATTCGCATGCCATTTGTCACGCTCGGCAATCAGATCATCCTGATTGAAAAGCGCAGGGCGTGGGCCGACGATACTCATATCGCCACGTAATATGTTCAGAAGCTGCGGGAGTTCATCCAGAGAGGTCTTGCGCAGTAATGCGCCGCACTTGGTAATATACGAATTGGGGTTTTTCATCATATGCGTAGGAGTATCGTGCGGAGTATCATTGCGCATGGAACGGAATTTAAAAATCAGGAACAGTTTTTTGCCTTTTCCGACACGCTTTTGACGGAAAAAAACTGGTCCTTTTGAGTCGAGCTTGATCCAGACAGCTATTCCCACAAATAAAGGGGACAGCAATATCAGCGCCAGAAGCGATAGAATCAGGTCAAGCGGCCGTTTGAAAAATCGAGCATACATTAGAATCAGTTTCCTCCGTATGACAGTATCTTGGTACCGTCAGTGTCGACGGCCAGGTCCAGGACACGCCAATAATGATGCATTGCTTTCAAATCATTTTCCATGCGGCCGGCAAAGCTGACATCACGTGTCAGACATAACAGTGCCGGGCCTGCACCGCTGATGCATAGAGCATTGCAGCCATTGTGTTCAGCGACGGAACGTACATTAACATATTCCTCGATCAGCGGGAAACGGTACGGCTGATGAAGCCTGTCGCGCAGAGAAGCAGCAATCAGGGATTCATCACCAATTTCGAGCGCGCGCAGAAGCATCACAAGATGCGCACAGTTGTAGATTGCGTCTGCTCTTGATACAGAAGCAGGCAGTACACTGCGCGCTTTCTGCGTAGACAGCGGAAAGTCAGGAGACAGTACGACAAAACGCAGTAAAGGATGGGGCGTATACTGAGCGGTATAGATATGCCCGTCTTCCTGCATGGAAGCGATCAAACCGCCATACAATGCAGGGGCTACATTGTCGGGATGCCCTTCGAGCTCAGTCGCAACAGCCAGCAATGCTTCCGTTGCAAGCCCCAGCCCGCCAATTGCATTTGCCGCCAGTACACCTGCGGATAGCAGTGCTGCAGACGATCCCAAGCCGCCGGCTGCCGGGATGTCGGAATGAATATCGATATGAACATTCGGTGCCTGCTTCCCGGCAGCTTCAAACATCCTGCTGAATGCACGCCAGGCAAGGTTTTCGGTATTCTGCCATTTCGGGTCACAGCCGCTGAAGGACAGACGGTCGCTAACTGTGAAACGGAGTGTACTGTACAGTTTAAGAGCGCAGCCCAGGATATCAAAACCTGCTGCCAGGTTGGCTGTGGAGGCAGGCGCACGGACGATCACGTCATTCATTTGCACTCTACCGCCTTTTTACGCACGTATTCAGTCAGGTCTTTCGGATTAATCGAGTCACGGTGACGTACGGGTTTATTCTCAAGTCCCTGAAGCGGTTTGGGAATGGGCATTTTGACTGCGTTAGAGAGCTCATGCATCGCAGCGAAACCGTTCTCTTCATGCGGGATCCCGAGAGCTGATAGGACAGCCTCTGGAAATTTGAAAGGAGAAGCGGTCGAAAGAATGACCATTTCGCGCTCTCTGCCGAAATGTTCCCGATAATGTTCGGCAGCACACCATGCAACAGCTGTATGTGGATCAAGCAGATAACCGTAGTCTTTCCAAACATGATGGATGGTCTTAAGAGTCTGCGTATCATCACAGTAGTCAGACCAGAATATCTGCTGCAGCTGCTCCAGGAGTGACGCAGGAATGGAATATTTACCGTTTACGGAGAGATCTCTCATCAGGGATGAAACAAGCGCAGTATCATTGCTTAGAAGGTAAAGAAGCCTTTCCAGGTTGCTTGAAACAAGAATGTCCATGGAAGGTGAATATGTTGTATAGAAAGGACGGCAGCGGTCATATGTCCCGTCATTGAGAAAGTCTGTAAGGACATTGTTAGCGTTGGAAGCACAGATCAGTCTGCCGACCGGGAGCCCGAGAAGCTTAGCATAGTAACCGGCAAGGATATCGCCGAAATTGCCAGTAGGAACGGAATAATCAACAAAATCGCCGAAAGCGATCTTTCCGGAATCAATCAGATTACGGTAGGCGCTGAAATAATAGAAAACCTGTGGGGCGAGACGGCCGATATTGATTGAGTTAGCGGAAGACAGACGCACACCTTGACTGAGAAATTCTTCCTGAAGCGCCCGGAATGCGATCTTAACGCCTGTCTGTGCATCATCGAAGTTGCCTTCGACAGAGCAGACATGCGTATTGTTGCCCTGCTGTGTGACCATCTGTGCTTTCTGCACTGCACTGACACCGTCACGGGGATAGAATACAAGAATGCGGGTGCCTTCAACATCCCTGAACCCCTCAAGCGCTGCTTTGCCGGTGTCACCGCTTGTTGCGGTCAGAATGAGAATCTCATTATTGTCAGAAAGGCTTTTCGCGGAAGCTTTCATTAGATGCGGAAGCAGGCACAGCGCGATGTCCTTGAAGGCACATGTCGGGCCATGGAAAAGCTCAAGGACATTCATATTGTTTACAGCGCAGAGCGGTGTAATGGCAGATGTGTCAAATTTCGCTGTATAACCTTTTGTAACAAGCTGAATCAGCTGCTCTTCAGAAAAAGAGGGCAGCATGATATGCAGAATGGCAGCAGCCATAGGAATTGGATCAAGGGATAGAATGTTCCGGACATCTGCGTGGGGGAGTTCTGCTGGAACGAAAAGACCTCCGTCCGGAGCAATTCCCGAAAGAATTGCTTCAGGAGCAGAAGCAACGATTTCATTGCTGCGCGTGCTTTGGAAAAGAAACTTATCTTTCATGCTCACACTCTGATTTAATCTGCATTTAAATCGGAAAAATCTTGCATTTTCCCTTATATTATGATATTTTGCTTTTAGCTTTATGTCAAGCGTTTTTCAATGCTGCAAGACTTGAAAGGAGCAGGAACGATGGGGGTTGCATTACTTGGCTATGGAACTGTCGGGAAGGCCTTTTTCGAGATGGCATCGGAGCGTAAGGACATTAAGGTTAAGTGGCTTCTGGCCTTGAATGCGCCTGATGAAATAGACTGCACTGTTACAGACGATTTTGATGACATCATCAATGATCCTGAAGTAGATACGGTAGTTGAACTGATCGGCGGACTGCATCCTGCTTACGAGTATGTGAAGAAAGCTCTGCATGCTGGAAAGAACGTAGTGACAGCCAATAAATGGCTCATGGCTATATATTACAGGGAATTGGTCCAGACCGCCTGGGGCAACGGAACTGCGCTCCGCTGCACGGCGGCTGCCGGTGGCGGCATCCCATGGCTGCATTCGCTTGCAAGGATATCCGAAACAGATAAGGTCTCCAGAGTCTGGGGAATCATGAACGGGACGAGTAATTATATTCTGAGCGCAATGACATCTCAGGGCGTTTCGTATGAAGATGCTTTGGCAGAAGCGCAGCGGCTGGGTTATGCTGAGGTAGATCCAACTGCTGACGTTGAGGGGTATGACGCGAGAAGAAAACTCGTGATTTCAGCGAATATTGCTTTCGGCTGCTGCCTGAGAGAAGAAGAAGTTCCGTGCCAGGGTATTACGCAGATCACTTCATCTCAGGTGTCAGAAAACAAATTCAAGGGCAAGGTATTCAAACTGATTGCGCATGCTGAACAGAAAGCTGACGGAAGTGTTTCAGCAGCGGTTGAACCGCTTCTCTTTGATTCAAATGAGCAGGAGGCAAATGTCAAAGGTGCGGACAATATGATCGCGCTGGAGGCCGAACGCGTCGGCATTCAGGCATTTTTCGGGGCAGGCGCAGGCGGTTATCCTACAGCCAGCAATGTTCTTGCTGACTGCATCGAGATATCCCAAGGCTGCGAACCGTTCTATGTAAAGTTATAATTTGTCTGAAAGGACATATCAGGAATGTTGAAAGTATTAAAATTCGGCGGTTCGTCTCTTGCGGATGCCGCTCAGTTTGCAAAAGTAAAGCATATTGTGGAAAGCGATCCTTCCCGACGCGTGGTCGTTGTTTCTGCACCCGGCAAGCGTTTCTCCGAGGATCATAAGATTACAGACTTGCTTTACCTTTGTGCTGCTCATATCGAATACGGCGTATCGTGTGAAAATGTTTTTTCAATGATTCGTGCCCGGTATGAAGAGATCTGCCGCGACTGCGGTCTTGATATTGACATTACCGGAGAACTGGATGCGCTGTGGCTAAAAATGCGCAGCGGAATGGACCGAGAAGAACTTGCTTCCCGAGGTGAATACCTTGCCGCGCTGTTGATGGCTGATTATCTGGGATTTGATTTTCTGGATGCCGCACTTTGGTTGAAATTTCGCTTTGATGGAACTGTGGACAAGGAAGCATCCTATGCTGCTTTGCAGCAGGCTGCGGACGGCAGGTGTGTCGTGATACCCGGATTTTACGGTGCAATGCCTGACGGACGTGTGCGGACGCTGACTCGCGGCGGAAGTGATGTGACAGGTGCGTTGGCGGCTGCAGCACTCGATGCGGACTTGTATGAGAACTGGACAGATGTATCCGGGTTCCTGATGGCTGATCCTAAGATTGTAAATAATCCCCAGCCGATCCGCCAGATCACTTACAGTGAGCTTCGCGAGCTGAGCTATATTGGTGCGAAAGTATTGCATGAAGGCACTGTATTCCCGGTAAGAGAAAAACATATCCCGCTGAATATCCGTAATACGAATGCCCCGGATGATCCCGGAACATTGATCCTGGATGAAATTCAGGAAGAGACGGATAACGGGAACCTGATCACCGGAATCGCTGGTAAAAAGGGTTACTGTGTCATCACAATCGCCAAGACAGGTCTTTCTTCGGAAAGCGGAGCGCTTCTTCGGATCCTTGAGATCGTGAATGAACATGGGGTAAATGTTGAGTATATCCCCAGCGGCATCGATATCGTATCGTTGGTCATGAGCGAAGAGAAAGTCAAATCCTGTCTTTATACCATGCTCGGAGAAATTCAGAAAGCTTTAGCTCCGGATTCAATCAAGGTCACTGAGCACCTGGCAATTGTCGCTGCAGTCGGCCGCAGAATGGCTTCACGTCCCGGCGTATCCGGCCGCATCTTTGCTACACTCGGTGAAAACGGAGTAAATATCCGTATGATCACACAGGGGCCTGAAGAACTGAACATTATTGTTGGCGTTGAAGAGAAAGACTTTGCCCAGGCGATTCGTGTCCTGTATGACACATTCGTAAAGGAGTAATGACTATGAAAGAATACCGTGTAGGAATTCTGGGAGCAACAGGTGCTGTTGGTCGCGAAATGATGAAAGTTCTCGCTGAACGGAAGTTTCCGATCAGTGAGCTGCGTCCTCTCGCCAGTGTGCGAAGTGTTGGAAAGAAGATCTCTTTTGAAGGCACAGAGGTCTCTGTACAGGAAGCAACTGAGAATGCTTTTGATGGACTGGATATCGTACTTGGCGCTGCTCAGAACGCAATCGCGAAACAGTTTGCGCCTGCGATCAAGGCCGCAGGTGCGGTATTTGTGGACAATTCAAGCGCATTTCGCCTGAATCCAGATGTTCCGCTTGTCGTTCCTGAAATCAATCCCGAAGATGTTGCGCTGCATCACGGGCTTATCGCGAATCCGAACTGCACCACCATTATTTCACTGGTTGCGATAAATGGGCTGCGGAAAGCCAGCCAGATCGAGAGCATTATAGCGTCTTCCTATCAGGCAGTAAGCGGAGCAGGAGCAGCCGGGCCCATTGAACTGCAGGATCAGATACACGCGCTTTGCTGCGGCGGTCCAATCAACATTAATACTTTCCAGTATCAGATAGCTTGCAATGTGATCCCACAGATCGGATCTGAAGCATTCGAAGGATATACGTCGGAAGAAATGAAGCTTCAGAACGAAGGACGTAAAATCATGCATCTGCCTGAAATGAGAGTAAGCTGCACTTGTGTCCGTGTACCTGTCATGCGCAGCCACAGCGTTTCCCTTCTTGTAAGGACGAAGGAGAAGATCTCTGTTCAGAAAGCTAGGGAATTGATTGCTTCAGCTCCCGGCTGCCGTCTGGTGGATGATATTGCAAACAAGATCTATCCGATGCCGCTGGATACTTCTGATCAGGATCTCGTGTTCGTTGGACGTATCAGGGATGATCTGACAAGCGACAATGGACTCAACATCTGGTGCTGCGGCGACCAGGTGCGCAAAGGAGCTGCAACGAACGCGATCCAGATTGCTGAACTGGTGACTGCGTTGTAAAATAGTTGCGGATCCTGCCGGATTATGCTATGATATGCGTGCTGCACTTAAGCAGCAGGCATGCGCCTGTACCTCAGTAGGATAGAGGGTCCGCCTCCTAAGCGGAACGCCGCGCGTTCGAATCGCGCCAGGCGCGCCAGATTATCGCCGTAGCATATGCTGCGGCGATTTTTCGGAGGAAATCATGCGCTGCGACATGCTGATCAATGGATTTTCTGTTCATGCATCATTTGATGATGCCTCTGTTATCTCTGTCTTCAAACCTTTATTAATCGAGTTGGCACGGCTTTATTCGTCGAAAAAAAGCCGTGTCGTTGCTTTTATAGCGGCACCGCCGGCAGCAGGCAAGAGTACACTGGCTGCCTTTCTGGAATCATTATCAGCCGAGATGGAAGGAATCCCCAAAGTTCAAGCAATCGGAATGGACGGCTTCCATTATCCGCAGAAGTATATTCTTCAGCACAATGTCCTAAGGAACGGCGTCAGCTTTCCCATGAAAGACTATAAAGGTGCTCCGGATACTTTTGATATCGCATTTCTTACAGGCAAGATCAATGAGCTTTATGAGAAAGCAACTGTGATGTGGCCGTTCTATGACCGCAGACTTCATGATGTACAGATGGACGCAATAGAAGTGAATACACCGATCGTTCTGTTGGAAGGTAATTACCTGCTCCTGGATGCGCCGAAATGGCGTGATCTGAAGTGCGATTACAGTGTATTCATTACAGCAGATGAAGAATTCCTCAGAAAACATTTGGTTGAACGGAAGTCAAGGGGCGGTGCATCGCTTCAGGAAGCTGAAGCATTTTATGAACGCTGTGACGGTCCGAACGTAAGATTATGCCTTGAAAACAGCCTGCCAGCGGATCTGACGTTGCGGATAACCGGAGACGGTGAGTTCAGGAAAGTTTGAGAATGAAAGATATGATGGGAAACGTTATATGCTCACTTTGCCCGAGACATTGTATGGCAGAACGCACTGCGGAAAGCGGGAACGGCTTTTGCAAGATGGGGTATCTGCCGCGTATCGCGCGTATTGCGCCGCATTACTGGGAAGAACCATGCATCAGCGGCACGCGCGGCAGCGGGACAGTGTTTTTCAGCGGCTGCACGCTTGGATGCGTTTACTGTCAGAATCATTCCATAAGCCATCTTCGTCAGGGAAAAACCTTCAGTATTCACGAACTTGCTGAAGCAGTACGGCAATTGGAAGAGACAGGGGTACATAATATATCCTATGTTACGGCAACCCACTTCACGGATGCTGTGATTGAATCTATTAAGATCTATAAACCCAAGGTTCCCATCGTATGGAATACGAGTGGATATGAGACCGTTGAGACATTAAAAAGGCTAGACAACATCGTCAGTATCTATCTTCCAGATTTGAAATACGTTTCACCCCGACTGAGCAGGTTGTTGAGCTTTGCGCCGGATTATTTTGAAGTTGCATCCAAGGGTATTCAGGAAATGATAAGACAGACAGGAAAACCGCAATATGATGAAAACGGGATTATGATAAAGGGGACTGTTATCAGACATCTTGTTCTTCCCGGCTGTACTGCTGACAGCATGCATGTTCTTGATTGGATCGCTGAGAACCTTCCGTCAGGTATGCCGGTAAGTATTATGCGTCAGTATACTCCAATACCGGCCTGTACAGTTAAAGGAATGGATCGTTGCATTACGGATGCAGAGTATGAACGGGTTACTGAGCATGCTGTTGCGCTGGGCCTGAATGCACTGGTTCAGGAAAAAGGATCCGCCAAGGAAACATTTATTCCGGATTTTGATCTGAAAGACTAGGCATTAAAAAAGATTTCAAAAAACAAAAAAAGCCCCGAAAAATATTGGAATCCACGATAAGATGTGGTATACTTTGAATGTTTGTGGATATATAGTAGATATGGGAGGCTTATATGAAAATCGGTTTTGATCATGACCGCTATACGAAGCTTCAGTCTGAGCATATTCTTGAACGAATTGGACAATTCGGCGGAAAACTGTATCTGGAACTTGGCGGGAAACTATTTGATGACTTTCATGCTTCCCGCGTTCTGCCCGGTTTCAGGCCGGACAGTAAAATAGAGATGCTGCTCAAGCTGAAGGATCAGACTGAGCTAATTCTTGCGATCAATGCCGATGATATTGAGAAGAACAAGGTCCGCGGAGATCTTGGTATTACATATGATGCAGATGTTCTGCGACTGATTGACGCTTTCCGAGGAGTTGGCATGTATGTCGGTAGCGTTGTGCTCTCCCGCTTCAACGGTCAGCATAAGGCGGAAGAATTCCAGAAGCGTCTTGAATCTCTTGGAGTACGTGTTTACAGACATTATCCGATCATCGGATATCCAACGAATGTGGATCTCATTGTCAGTGAGGATGGTTATGGACGGAATGAATACGTAGAAACATCACGTCCTCTTGTACTGGTCACAGCACCTGGCCCGGGCAGTGGGAAAATGGCAGTCTGTTTGTCGCAGCTGTATCATGAGCATCGTCGTGGGGTAAAGGCGGGTTATGCTAAGTTTGAGACCTTCCCGATCTGGGATCTGCCACTCATGCATCCGCTCAATGTAGCATATGAGGCAGCAACAGCTGACCTGAACGATGTAAACATGATCGATCCGTTCCATCTCGAGTTTTATGGGAAGAGCACGGTCAACTACAACCGTGATATTGAGGTGTTTCCTGTCCTTCAGGCAATTTTTGAACGTATCTGGGGCACTTCTCCGTATCATTCGCCTACGGATATGGGCGTGAATATGATCAGCAAATGCATTGTAGACGATGCTGTTTGCTCTGAAGCTGCAAAGCAGGAGATCATCCGCAGGCTTTACAACGCACGTTGTCAGGAACGCCAGGGACATGGGAATGAAGGCGAGCTGAACAAGCTGGAGATTCTTGTCCGCCGTATGGGCTTAAGCGATGCTGACCGTCCCGTTATGGATGCGGCAAGGAAGAAAGCAGAAGCTACCGGAGCTCCTGCCGCGGCGATTCAGCTTGAAGACGGCCGTATCGTTACAGGAAAAACTTCTTCTCTGCTGGGACCTTCTGCTGCAGTGCTGCTGAATGCTCTAAAGGAATTGGCTGGAATCCGGGATGAGATTATGCTTCTCCCGCCTGCTGTCATTGAACCTGTGCAGGAGCTGAAGTGTAAGTATCTCGGCAATCATAACCCGAGACTGCACACAGATGAAGTGCTCGTTGCACTGTCTGTTTCAGCAGCGACTAATCCTGGTGCCGCACTTGCACTGCAGCAACTGCCAAAGTTGAAAGCAGCTGAAGCACATACAACGGTTATTCTTTCCGGAGTGGACGTTAATGTGTTCAGAAGACTTGGAATGAATCTGACAAGTGATCCCAAGTATCAGACACACAAGCTATACCATAAGTAATATCTGCTTAGCATATCCTTGTTCAGGTGTGAAGTAATCGATAAGCATGAGTCCTGTGGCTTTTATGAATTATAATACCTAAACGAGTAAGAATACTGTAAGCCCGAAGGACAAAGTCAGACCTTTCTGAGTCAAACAGAAGCTCCAAAGTATAAGTACCATATAAATCGACCAGTTCTGCGTTTATACTATTTTAAATTCCCATTATTTTGAAAACTTTTCGATTTGTTGAGCAAGCATTATTGAATATATAAAGCTCGAACAAATATGAGGAGGAGAATTGTGAAATTATCTGTTGAACTTTATTCCGTTGCTAAGGTCTTTGGAGATCATAAAGCAATTGAATTGATCAAGCAAGCGGGATTTGATGCGATAGATTATTCTTATTACTATGAAAAAGAATGCGACGAAGTATTGGGCGAAAACTATAAAGAATATGCCAAAGAGTTAAGAGAATATATTGATCAGGCAGGTCTATCCTGTAATCAGGCTCATGCTCCCTTTACTTTTAAATACGGCATGAACAAAGATATTTCCGAGCCTAAATATCTTAATATCGTTCGTGCATTGGAATCTGCTTCTATTCTTGGAGCAGAAAATATCATTGTTCACTCCATCTCTGTTCCGGAAGATGGTGACCTTGAGGAGTATAATATCGAATATTACAGAAGCTTTATTCCATACTGCAAAGCATTCAATATTCACGTCGCTGTTGAAAACCTTTTTACGAGAGATCCCAAAAGGAACAGATTGATTGGCAAGATTGGAAGTCCCAAAGAACTTAACAGCATACTTAAAAAGATTGATTCACCCTGGATTGTCGCATGTGTGGATGTTGGCCATGCAGCATTGACGGGATATGAGCCTGAGAATTTTATCAGCCGGGTTGATCCGCATATTCTTAAGTGCCTTCACGTTCAGGATAACGATTATCTGGAAGACCGTCATACGCTTCCTTACCTGGCTGATCTGAACTGGAGCGCTGTCATGGCATCTCTTAAGAAGAGCGGATATGAGGGAGATCTGACATTTGAAATTGTCAAGTATATTCAGAGATTTCCCAAAGAACTTATACCCGATGCGCTGAAATTTGCTGTTGTGATCGGAAGACATCTGATTTCAGTTTATGCAAACGCATAATGCCTATATAAAAATATACATTTGAGATTTTGTAAGGCATATCATCATAAGATCCCTGATAGATTTCTGATATAGTTCAAGTAAATAAAAAACACGGAAAACGGGTATTCACACAACTAATGCGTCTCGCGGCTTCCGTGTTTTTTTGCATTATATTTACTTTCTGAAAATGTATTGGCTCTGTGTCAGTCAGCTGACGAAATGAGCGTATCATCAGTATCCCATTCAATAAAGCAAGCGGCCTATGCGTTTGTTTAGACATAAGCCGCTTAAGAGTGTTTATTCTTCAGGAAGACGACCGGGCTGGTCATCTGAAATAAGGCCGTTATTCTGGGGAGTACCGAGCGTATCGACTTCGCGTAAACGGCGGTTGATCGCACGCGTGCGCGCAGCGGCCTTTTCAATCGTTTCTCCAGCCTGACGCAGACGCTGCTGTGTCTGGTCAAGAAGTTCTGCGAAACGCCCAAATTCGGCCTTTACAGAGCCGAGGAGAAGCCATACATCAGCAGAACGCTGCTCAATCGCAAGTGTGCGGAACCCGACCTGGAGACTGTTGAGCAATGCTGACAGGGTGCTCGGGCCTGCAATCAGAACGCGCTGTTCGCGCTGAATCTCTTCCATCAGTCCGCGGGAACGCATTGCTTCTGCATAAAGGCCCTCGGTAGCCAGGAACATGACGGCAAAATCAGTGGAATGTGGAGGTGCTATATACTTTTTGCTGATACGTTTTGCTTCATTGCGGATGGCTGTCTGCAATTGTTGAGTGGCAGCAGCAAGAGCCTCGGCATCCCCTGCTTCTGAAGCGTTCTGAAGGCGTTCATAAGCTTCCATTGGGAACTTGGAATCGATGGGCAGATACACAGGCTGATTGGTATCTGTACCGGGAAGCCTGATTGCAAACTCAACACGTTCAGGAGAGCCGGGAACGATCTGAACATTCTCTTCATACTGTTCGGACGTCATGATTTGCGAAATCAGATTGCCCAGCTGAATTTCGCCCCAGATACCTCTTGTTTTTACATTGGTCAGTACGCGTTTGAGGTCGCAGACTCCGTTTGCGAGAGTCTGCATTTCACCGAGTCCCTTGTAGACCTGCTCGAGCCTTTCATTAACGACAGAAAAACTTTCACCAAGTCTTTTATTCAGAGTCTCATGCAGCTTTTCATCGACAGTAACTCGCATCTGCTCGAGCTTTTCGCTGTTTTCTTTCTGCAGCTTTTCAATGCCGGAAGCGAGAGTAGTTCGCAACTGTTCTGTCTTTTCATCATTGGAAGTAAGCTTATTATCCAGGGTAGAGACAATACGGTGAATGCGGATGTCCTGCGACTGATCGAAAATATCAAGCCTTGCAGATAGCATATCCATGCGCTGATCGCTAGTACGGCTGTTTTCTGTGACAGTTGAAATAAAGGCCTGCTGCTGACGAGAGAGTTCACTGCGGAGCTTTTCTTCCAGCTCAGCACTCTGCTTGTTGGCATCTTCCAAATTGTCAGAGAAAGCCTTATAAGAATGATGCTGCTTAACGAGCAATACGATAAGCAGCACGATACTGACCGCAGACAGAATACAGGCTGCAATCACAAGTATATTTAAGTGTTCAGAAAGCAATTCAGGCATGTGATTTACCCATTTTCCAGTGCTTATAACATAGGCCGATATATCGAGTCTCTTCCTGGTTGTCGATCAGGATCTGGTCGCCAGTCTTGATCACATTTCCGTTGCGGTCAATGCGTGTGTTCATGGTCGCTTTAGCACCGCACCAGCATAAGCCGCCCGGAACTTCGCTGATCTCTTCCGCCAGACGCATCAGTGCCGCGGAACCAGGGAAGAAATTGCCAAGGAAGTCTGTTTTAAGACCAAAGCAATAGAATTCGTGATCCATGGCAAGGTTAGCTATTTCTTCTACCTGGGCTTCGGTCAGGAATTGCGCTTCATCCACAAAAACGTATGGGAAATCGCTATGCCCTTGACGGGCCATAAGCCACATCAGCTGTTCATACAGGCTCTGCTCCGGATAAAGGACAATATCAGCCTGCGCCTGAAGCCCGACACGGGAATAGACTGTGCTCGCATCAATACGCGTATCGATAGCGGGCTTGATCAGCACTACGTAGTGACCAAGCTGCAGATGGTTATAACGCTGCATCAGCAGCATGGCGGATTTGCTTGAGCCCATGACTCCATAAGAAAAATGCAGCATATTAAATCTCGCGCCTGCCCTCCATTGCTTTAGCCAGTGTTATTTCGTCGGCATACTCAAGGTCACTTCCGACCGGCACGCCGTGGGCAATACGTGTTACACGGATTCCCATGGGCTTTATGATACGGGCGATATAAGCAGCTGTTGCTTCGCCTTCTATATCGGGATTAGTTGCAAGAATTACTTCGCTGACGTCTTCGGTGCTCAGACGCTGAAGCAGTTCACGAATGCGGATATCCTCGGGGCCGATGCCATTCATAGGGGAAAGAGTTCCCATCAGAACATGATAGCGCCCGTGATAGTCGCGCATTCTTTCCATGGCAGCAACATCACGCGGGTCACGTACTACACAGATCTGGCCATTCCTGCGATCGTCATCCGCGCATACGGAACAGACCTCATGTTCAGTATAGTTCCCGCATATGGTGCAGTAATGCACGGCCTTGCGTCCCTGCCATATTGCGGCAGCCAGATCATGTACTTCCTGTTCCGGCATGCCCGCGATGTGATAGGCAAGGCGCTGCGCACTTTTCTGGCCTATACCGGGCAGACGTGCCAGCTGACTGGCCATGCGTGCAATCGGTTCAACAGTTGTTCCCATCAGAACATACCGCCCATACCGCCGGGAGCGAGAGCAGACATCGTCTTCTCACGGTTTTCCTCACCGGCTTTAAGAGCTTCATTCACGGCAGCCATAATCATATCCTGGAGCATTTCAACATCTTCGGGGTCAACTGCTTCAGGCTTGATCTCCAAAGAGAGCAACTGGCGCTTTCCGTTGATCTTGCAGGTGACCATACCACCACCGGCAGAGGCTTCATATTCCTTGGCGTCAAGCTCTGCCTGAGCCTGCTCCATCTGCTGCTGCATTTTTTGCGCCTGACGCATTAATTGCTGCATATTGGGTCCGCCGAATCCACCAAATTGATTACGAGCCATACTTTTGTCCTCCTAAAATAGAATCAGGTTTAAAAATTACGAGTCATATCATACCTTGAGTAGAATTCTGCTCTGTATTCTTCGAGCCGGTCTTCTGCGATAGCGGTGCGGATCTCTTCCATCATATGAAGCAGGAAACGCAGATTATGAATGCTTGCAAGACGTGCTGCAGTGATCTCGCCGGCCTTGAACAGGTGCCTGATATACGCGCGGGTATGATTCTTGCAGGCATAACAGTCGCAATCCTCTTCTATCGGTCTGAAATCATGCGCGTATTCTGCATTTCGAATGACCATGCGCCCGTGCTTCGTAAAAACAGTACCGTTGCGTGCGATACGTGTGGCAAGGACACAGTCAAACATATCCACACCACGTATCACGCCTTCGATCAAACAGTCAGGGGTACCAACACCCATGAGATAATGAGGCTTATTGTCCGGAAGGTATGGTACAAGCGCATCCAGCATATCATACATGATCGGCTTAGGCTCACCAACAGAGAGCCCACCTATCCCATATCCAGGGAAATCCATATCAGCTAGCACTTTTGCGCTTTCTATACGCAGATCTGAGAAGAATGCACCCTGAACTATACCAAAAACAGCCTGGTCCTCTCTCGTGTGGTACTTTTTGCAGCGAGCTGCCCAGCGATGCGTGCGCTCCATAGCAGCTTTTGCCTCGGGATACTCACAGGGATAGCCGGAACAGACATCAAAAGCCATAGCTATATCGCTTCCGAGCGCCTGCTGGATGCGCATGGATTCCTCAGGGGAGAGGAAACGTCGGCTGCCGTCCAGGTGGCTCTGGAATGCTACGCCTTCTTCAGTGATCTTGCGAAGAGATGCAAGGGAGAATACCTGGAAACCGCCGCTGTCCGTCAAAATCGGCTTTTTCCAGTTCATGAAGGAATGGAGACCACCGGCTTCCTGAACAAGTGCTTCACCTGGGCGCAAGTGAAGATGATAAGTATTCGAAAGAAGGATCTGTGTGCCGATCTCTTCCATTTCCCGGCTCGTCATTGCCTTAACACATGCCTGCGTGCCTACAGGCATATAGATCGGGGTTTGGATATCACCATGCGGGGTGTGCAGGACGCCCAGACGTGCACGGGACTTTTGATCTCTTTTTTTAATATCAAATGTAAAATGATTTTCCATATGTCCTGATAATTACTCAAATACGATCTGAGGCCAGGTGTTTTCAAGTCCGTCCAGTTCGCGGGGGAAAGCTGTCCAGGGGGCAGTTTCGGATGGCGGTGCGATAAAGAGCATTCTTTCACCTGTGATGGGATGCTTGAGAGAAAGACGCATGCCCCACAGAGCGATCTGCTGTCCGCGTTTTCCGTTGCCATAACGTGCATCGCCCCAAAGCGGGAAGCCAGCATGCTGCATTTGTACGCGGATCTGATGCGCACGGCCTGTTTCCAGGCGGATGCAGCAAAGGGAATAACCGTTACGATGTACGATACAGCGGCCGTGCAGGATCGCTTCTTTGCCCTGAAGCTTCAGGTAAGGCGGCAAAACCTTAACCATGTTTGTCGCTTCGTCCTTCTGCAGCCAGTCATGCAGCGTGAAACGGTCAGGAGCTTCGCCCTGGCAGACGCAGACGTATTCGCGGCAAAGGTCATGCACGCGGATCTGTTCGGAAAGACGTGCTGCAGCCTTGCTTGTGCGTGCGAATGCCAAAAGCCCGCCTACAGGCCTGTCCATGCGGTGTACAAGGCCAATAAACGCTTCCCCGGGCTTGTTATACTTCTCTTTAACATATTCCTTGAGCCACGTAAGCAGATCTCCGTCACCAGTCTGATCGCCCTGCACGAGCATGTTGGCAGGCTTGACGGCAACGATCAGATGATTGTCTTCAAACAGGACAACCGGATCTTTAATCAATTCGCTCATAATGGTTTCCTCTCTGTAGATGATGATCAGAAGATTTGCCAGCGTCCGCTTGTACCGCAGGGCAGTACGCCGCCGCTGCGGATCGGGAGAACGAGCTCATCAGCGAACGTTTTTCCACCGTAACGTTTTGCGACGGTGCGATTGATAATGTTCTCAAGAACGGAAGGCTGGAATCCCGTCGTATAACCGTTGACCAGAAAGAACAGCGGCTGATCGCTCAGTGCCTGCGCGCAGGTGTCTACGAGTGAGAACAGTTCGTTCTCCAGCTTCCATACTTCCCCGTTTGGACCTCTGCCATAGCTGGGAGGATCCATCAGGATCCCGTCATAATGATTTCCGCGACGCAGTTCACGGCGGACAAATGACAGCGCGTCTTCGACGATATACCTGCAGCTGGTTTCGGGGATGTTATTGATCGAACGGTTTTCCTTAGCCCACTGAACCATGCCTTTGGCAGCATCAACATGCGTAACATGTGCGCCTTGCGCAGCACATGCGATCGTTGCGCCGCCTGTATAGGCGAATAGGTTCAGGACCCGGATGTTCCTCCCACTCTTTGTAATCAGGCTGCGCATCCAATCCCAGTTTGCAGCCTGCTCAGGGAAGAGGCCCGTGTGCTTGAATCCTGTCGGATGCACAAGGAAACGAAGCCCTTTATAGGAGAGCTGCCAGCGTTCGGGAAGTTTCTCCATGAACTGCCAGCTTCCACCGCCGCGGTCGCTGCGCAGGTATCTGGCCTGCGTAGCGCTCCACGCACCAGGATCAGCCTGCGGCCAGATTACCTGGGGGTCGGGACGGCACAGGACATACTTGCCCCAGCGTTCCAGCTTTTCACCATCGCCGCAGTCCAGGACTTCATAATCCTGCCATTGATCAGCTACGTACATTTAAACCCTCTTTACGCCGATAACAGCGCTTTCACCGTTGATATCCCATTCCTTAACGGATTCGCCTTCAGCATTCTCGGAGAATGTGAGTGCTTTGCCGAGTACTCCGGAAAGGATCATTTCAGTACTGTTTTCAAGTGCTTTCTTAAGTGAAGGCTTGCAGGTACAGGAGATCTCGATCCTGTCGGTTACGTCAAATCCGGCATCCTTGCGCATGGTCTGCACCTTGCTGATGAACTCTCGGGCATAACCTTCACGGATCAGGTCTTCGTTCAGGTTGGTATCAAGGACAACAGTAAGCTGTCCATCCACCTGGGAGGTGAATCCTTCCTTCTTGACCGCTTCTACGAGGACATCTTCCTTTGAAAGGACGATGTCAGTATCATCCATACGGATCGTGACCGTCTCGCCGCGATTGAAGGCGGCTACGACAGCTGCTCCGTCAAGCTTCTGTAGCTCGCCGCGCATGCGGCCGAGGAAACGTCCGTAACGGGCTTTAAGAGTGAAGAAGTTGGGCTTGAGGTCATATCCGACAAATTCACTAGCGTCACTGACGAAGTTGATCTTCTTGACATTCAGCTCATCCGCAACAAGATCCTGATACTGCTCGCTGAAGTCAGCACCGCTGATGTATAGGTTCGCAAGTGGCTGACGGACCTTGACATTGCTCAGGTTGCGGCAGGCACGGCCCAACTGTACGACACTTTCCACTGCAGCCATCTGACGCTCGACATCACTGTTGATCCACTTTTCTTCACAGACAGGATAGTCGCACAGATGTACGCTTTCGGGAGCAGACGTGTCTACAGAGCGGACGATGTTCTGATAAATGCTTTCGGCCATGAATGGAACGAAAGGCGCGATCAGCTTTGACAACGTGGAGAGAACGGTATAGAGCGTGATAAACGCAGCTTCCTTGTCGCCTTCCATGCCCTTGCCCCAGAAACGGTCGCGGCCAAGGCGGATGTACCAGTTGGAAAGATCATCGACAAAGTCAGTCAGCTTGCGGCAGGCTTCTGGGATTCTGTAGGCGCTCAAGTCTTCATCAACACCTTTAACAAGTGTATTCAGACGGCTCATTACCCACTTGTCCATGAGGCTAAGTTTAGCCTTCTCGATATCATGCTTGGTCGGATCGAACGAGTCGATGTCAGCATACAGGACGTAGAAGTAGTACGTGTTCCACAGCGTGCCCATGAATTTACGCTGATATTCGGAAACGTTCTCCTTACTGAAACGGCTGGGCAGCCACGGTGCGCTGGCAGCATAGAAGTACCAGCGGACTGCATCTGCGCCCTGGTCATCAAGGACATCCCAGGGGTCAACAACGTTACCCAGATGTTTGCTCATCTTGCGGCCGTCGGCATCCTGGACATGACCAAGGACCAGGCAGTTCTTGAAAGGAGAACAGTCAAAGAGCTGCGTGGAGATCGCCATCAGGGTATAGAACCAGCCGCGGGTCTGGTCGATTGCTTCGGAAATGAAGTCGGCCGGGAAGCGAGCTTCGAACTTCTCTTTGTTTTCAAAGGGATAATGCCATTGTGCGAAGGGCATGGAACCACTGTCATACCAGCAGTCGATGACTTCTTTGACACGCTGCATTGGCTTGCCGCAGTGCGGGCACTTGATCTTGACTTCATCGATGTAGGGACGATGGAGCTCGGGGAGGTTCACTTCACCGATTGCCATGTCCAGCAGTTCTTGCTTGCTGCCAATGACGTGCATATGCCCGTCTTCGCACTGCCAGATGGGAAGCGGAGTTCCCCAGTAACGCTCACGCGAGAGTCCCCAGTCAACTACGTTTTCAAGGAAGTTACCCATACGGCCTTCCTTGACGTTGTCAGGCATCCAGTTGACGGAACGGTTGTTGGCAACAAGATGGTCGCGTACGGCCGTCATGCGGATGAACCAGGTGGGACGTGCGTAATACAGCAACGGAGTATCGCAGCGCCAGCAGAATGGATAGTCATGCGCGAAGGGGACGGCGGCAAACAGGAGACCGCGATCATTAAGATCATTCAGAATGGCAGGATCGGCGTCCTTGACAAATACACCGGCCCAGTCAGTGCCTTCGACAAATTTCCCCTGTGCATCAACGAGGTTAACGAACGGCACATTGTTTTCACGGCAGACACGGTTGTCGTCCTCACCGTATGCAGGAGCGATATGAACGATGCCGGTGCCGTCTTCCATAGTGACGTACTCATCGCAGACAACAAACCAGGCTTTCTTATCTGGCTCGACAAAGCGGTAAAGCGGTTCATACTCAATGCCAAACAGGTCTTTGCCGATCATTTCGGAAACGATCTCAGGATCCTTACCTTCAAGCACTTTCTCAACAAGGGCTTTAGCCATGATATAGGTGCGGCCTTCAGCCTTTACACGGCAGTATGTCTCATGCGGATTCACGCACAGCGCAAGGTTACTGGGAAGCGTCCAGGGAGTGGTCGTCCAGGCCAGCAGATAGGTGTTTTCTTCGCCCTTAACCGCAAAGCGGACAAATGCGGATTTTTCTTTTACATTCTTGTAGCCCTGAGCGACTTCGTGTGAGGATAGAGCAGTACCACAGCGCGGACAGTAGGGAACGATCTTGTGCCCCTGATAGATCATGCCTTTGTCGGCGATCTGCTTCAGGCTCCACCAGACGCTCTCGATATAATTGTCATGATAAGTGACATAGGGATGCTTCATGTCGACCCAGAAGCCGACACGCTCGGACATATCTTCCCAAAGATGGAGATATTTCCAAACACTTTCTTTGCACTGCTTGATGAACGGTTCGATGCCGTACTGTTCAATCTGCGGCTTGCCATCCAGGCCGAGCTTCTTTTCGACTTCGAGCTCGACAGGCAGTCCGTGCGTATCCCAGCCTGCTATCCTCAATACGCTCTTGCCTTTCATGGTCTGATAGCGCGGGATCAGGTCCTTGATCGCACGGGTCAGGACATGGCCGATATGCGGCTTTCCGTTAGCGGTCGGAGGACCGTCGAAAAATGTAAAGTTATCCTTACCATCACGGAGATGGAAGCTTTTTTCTTCAATGCTGTTGTCCTTCCAGAATTGGAGGATCTCTTTTTCTCTTGCAGTGAAGTTCAAATCGGTAGTGACCTTGCTGTACATGCTGCTGCTCCTTTCGAGAAATAAAAAAACTGTCTTTCCATGGGACGGAAAGACCGCGGTACCACCCAAATTGACGCATATGCGTCCGCTCGTTGCCTGATATCGGAGGCAAGCCGTGGGGGATTGGCCCAAGCTCAGGAGTGATCCGGCTGCAGCTGCTTCTGCTGGGCTTTCATCCTCCCCAACTTGCTGTGAAGAGCATTGCTGAGCCCGTCTCCATCATTGCCTTACAATTATATCAGAAGAAATGCATTACTGTAAAGACAAAAAACGTGTTTTACGACAAAAGAATCTGTGCTGCGCCATAAACCGCGAACACTGCAGCAAAAGCGAGCACCGCCCATTCAAAAACATTCATCCGCTTTCTGTCAGAGAAAGCAAAATATGCGGCCGCATAAGGCAGAAGATCGCAGGTGTAACGCGCGCCAAACTGGAATCCGCCGAAAGTACGGTGCATGAGTAGCATTATAAGCTGTATGATGAAGCATGCACAAAGAACGAGCTTTTCCATGCTCATTTTCCGGAATATGCAGTCGCGGATGATCCTTACAAGCATAACGATATAGACAGGGCTTGCGATCAGAAAGCTGAAGCCAAAACGCCTGAGCTCCCAATTCTCCCCGTTTTTTGTAAACGGCATGGAAAGAATGAATGTTTTGCAGTTTTTCGCAATATGGTTGAACGAAAACTGGATACCGCCCTGAAACGAGAATTCGGGAAGATAGTTGTGGCCGAACTCGAGCGGGTTTCCGAATCGGGCATAGTTATATGCACCGTATCCCGCCGCAACGCACAGACCCAGCACAACGCCCGGAATCAGGCGTATACAGGCTTTTTTGAAACTGATCGAGCTGTTCCTGCACTCTCTGATATAAATAACAAGCAGTACGAATCCAAAGACGACATTGAAAGGACGGCAGCCAACAGACAAAGCGTAGAAAAAAAGGGAAGGCGTCATATTCCCGCTCAAAGCCAGCATAAGTGAAAGCATTGTCATGCAGTATCCAAGCGTCTGTGCCTGGTACCATACGGCGCCGTTTGTGGTCATTGAAAGAAGGCATCCCGCAAAGCTGCATAAAAGAGCTGCACCTGCAGCGGAAAGCTTGTCATATTCCTTTTTCCGCAGCAGCCTGTAAACGCTCAGGCATCCGATCAGGACATAGAGTTTGACAAGAAAAGCATCCGGCGTTTTGTCATTAAACAGGAATGTCAGGAAAAACAGAGGGATACTGGGAACAGGCGGGAATGAAACATAATATCTGCCTTCATATATCGCGAGCTCAAGCCACGGATAATCACGGAGCAGCGCGATCTGTCCGTTCCGCCAGGCAAGCGCCTGGAGAGTATAGGTATAATACCCTGTATGGCCGAGAGCAGAGATTTGAAGGTAATGGCAGAAAAAACAATAGAAAACAGAGAGCGCCCAGATCAACAGCAGTGGCGTCCAGTCGGCTTTACGGATTTTCCGCAGAAAATTGGAGACTTTAGGCACGGTCGTCATACCCCAAAGTACGGAGGTCGGATAAGGAATTGCGCCAATCCGGCCGGACCTTAACCCAAAGCTGCAAGTTTACAGGAGTACCGAGCAAAGATTCGATATCGATGCGGGCTTCCTTGCCAATTTGAGCGAGCATGGCTCCGCGTTTACCGATAATGATTGCTTTATGTGAATCACGTTCGCAGTAAATATCAGCATGAATCTCTGTCAGAGTTTCGGATTTCTTCTGAATGCCGAGAATTTCGACACCGATGCCATGCGGGACTTCGTCCCTGAGATGCAGGAGCGCTTTTTCACGTATGAGCTCGGCACATATCAGGCGTTCAGGCTGGTCGGTAATCATGTCATCCGGGAAATACTTTGGACCGTTCGGCATGACTTTCAACAATTCTGAAACAAGTTCGTCAAGGCCATTCTTTTCCTTTGCGCTGATCGGGAGGATCGCGGTAAAGCCCATATCCTTGAAAATGTCGATAATGCGGAGCAGTTCGCTTGGCTCCACAAGATCGATCTTATTCAGGAGAAGGAAGACCGGGACCTTTTTCTTGGCCATGTCGGCAGCGATCTGGCGGTCATTGGGACCAACAGAAGTAACATCTACAAGCACGGTCAGGGCATCGATGCCTTCCATGCCTTCCTGGACAGCCTGCATCATATAGCTGCCGAGCCTGGTGCGCGGCGTATGGATACCGGGTGTATCCACGAAAACCATCTGATAGTCCTCACCGCATACAATGCCCATCAGGCGGTTACGGGTCGTCTGTGGGCGGCTGGAAACGATTGCGACCTTCTCACCGACCAATGCATTGATCAATGTGGATTTACCTACATTCGGGCGGCCTACGATGGCTACAAAACCGCTGCGGAATCCCTTTGAATTATCCATATGCTGATCAATCCTTTCCGAGATATTCACTCGTACCGGTGCTGGGGCCGAAAGAGTGGGGCAGAAGTTCGGGAAGCGTAGATTCATCGCGTTCATCACCGCAGGCTACGATCACACGGAGATCCGGTGAGAACTCATTGAGTGCCTGGCGGCAAAGCCCGCATGGCCAGGGCATTGATTTCTCAGCAGCGATGGCAATCACGGAAAAGGAACGCGCGCCTTCCGAAACTGCCTTGAAAAGCGCTGTCCTTTCTGCACACAGGGTATCTCCATAAGAGGCGTTTTCTATATTGCATCCAGTGAACATGCGGCCGTCAGATGAAAGCAGGCATGCACCGACCTTGTACTTGGAATACGGTGAATATGAATACTGCATGGCCTCCTTGGCCTTTGCGATCAGCTCATCATCGCTGACACGGGTAATCCCGGCTTTTTCCAATGCTTTTTCTTCCATCTTCCGCATTGACTCCTTATCATGGTCGATCATATGGTCGTATCCCATCAGGTGAAAAATTGAATGTGCGATAAGGTATGACAGTTCACGCGTTTGAGAATGCCCGAATTCTTCCGCTTGCCTGCAGACGTGATCCCAGGAGATGACAATATCGCCTAAACGACACGCATGCGCATATGCATCCCATTCTCGGGCCAGAAGCTCAGGCTCGGTTCCGGCTGTATGGGCAGTAGTGAACGGCGCAGATGGGAAAGAGAGCACATCAGTCGATCTATCGATCCCGCGCTGCTCTTTGTTGATCGTCTGAATTGTCTCATCATCAGTCAGAAGAAGATAGGCACAGCAGGGCCTCTCAACGCCTTCAACGGAAAGGCAGCACTGTCCGACCCGTTGTATCGTTTTCAGATCTGAGGGTGAAAGAAACTCTCCACCTTCGATCTCAAATGTAAAGGTGGCTGGCGTCATGGCTTTTCCTCATCTGCATCTGTATCGGCCTTCTGCTCTTCAGCATCGTTCAGTGCCAGTGCTTCCTCAATGGAGAGCGGTGTCTCGGCTACAGGAAGCTCAACTGTCTTCAGAGGCTCATCAGATTCGAACTGGCTCGGATCAACAATAATCTGCTCACCTTCGATCGGCGGGGGCGGCGGGAACAGATCTGTTTCAGGACGTTCATCTTCTATATGGACATCATCTTGAACGGCAGGAACCTCTTCAACCGGTTTCTCTTCCGTGATGCCGTCCCACGGTGTGTTAAGGTCGGGCACAGCCGGAGCAGGCTTGGGTTCAGGCTTCAACTCTGGTTTTGTTTCAGGCTTGATAGTTTGCTTGCTCTTGGTCAGTGCAGGAGGATCGGGATATTCGATCCTTTCATGATAAACACCATTCAGAACAGTTGTAGCAGCATTGCAGATCGCATCCAGGTCTTTCAGTGTAAGAGGGCTGTTCGACAGCTGCCCATCTTGAAGCTTACCGCGCACGAGCTTGATGATGAATTCCTCGATCGCATCTGGCGTCGGGTCCTTCATAGAGCGCACAGCTGCTTCGATCGTATCGCTTAGCAGCACAACAGCACCTTCTTTTGTAGAAGGTGGCTGAGCATTATAACGGAATGCGTCTGGATCGACATACTGTCCGTTCGCTTCCTTTACTGCCATGGTATAGAAATACATGACAGGAGTATTTCCATGATGTTCTTCGATGATCCGCAGGATCTCACGAGGCAGACGGTAATTGCGGGCAAGGGTGACGCCGTCGTGCGTATGGGACATGACGATCTGCGCAGCTGTATATGGATCATTTTCTGCGAGCAGGTTTTCACCATCCTGCTGGTTTTCCTTGAAGTACTGCGGGCGGCGGAGCTTGCCAACGTCATGGTAATAGCCGCCGACACGGGCAAGCAGGGGATTGGCACCAACCGCTTCTGCTGCAGCTTCGGCGATGTTTGCGACCATCAGTGAATGATGATACGTACCAGGAGCTTCCAGCATCAGACGGCGCATCAGCGGATGGTTCGGATTGCTGAGCTCGAGGAGCTTCGTCTGCGTGGACAGATTAAAGATCGCTTCAAGCAGCGGCTGGAGCGCAATGCAAAGGACGCCCGAGATCAGACCGCCGCCGAGGCTGTAAAGCGCGTTTTCGATAACAGCATGAATAGCACTGCTTGTCATAAGACTGAGTGCCATCATAACAACGAAGTTGCAAGTACCTGCTGCAAGACCGGCGTAAATCACCTGCAGACGGCCACTGCGGCGGCTGAGAAGGATTGCACCCAGCTCGCCGGAGCACATCGTACAGATGAGAATCTGCATCATCTCGGCAGTGTAAGAAGTGCTGCCGCCGACAGCCAGGGCACTTATAAGTAGTGCGATTGCGCAATTGAAGATGATGCCGGCCTGCAGGCTGAGCATTGCTGTTGCAAGCAATGCGGTGAGCACAGCAGGGGCGAAATGAATATTGATGAATCTGGCTATAATGCAGAATACAAGTGTAAGGGCAAGAATAACAAATAGTAGAACCAGTTTCTTAGGCTCAAAGACCATCGCCTTTTCAGTCAGGCGAAGAAGGATCATGGACAAGCTCAGGACAAGAGCTACAAGGATGCCTGCGCCAAGATAGATCCTGGTATCCACGTTGTTGCTGCTCAGCATACCGAGGCTGGAAAGCATATCATACTGATACTGCTCAACCAGGCCTTCACCCTTGACAATGATGTTCTGACCCTGCTTATATACAATCGGGACTACAGCGTCCCGCGCGGCGCGCTGTGCTGCAGATGTTGCTTCCTGGTCTACGACCATGTTTGGTTCCATCACAGTACGCAGAACTGGCTGCACGATGTTCTGGAGCAGACTTGTGTCAACCTGGTAGCCGACAATCTGCATCACGCCAGAAACGGCTTCATTTTCCATGCCTTCGGTGACATTGCTGGAAAGCATGTTCTGAACCGCCGCATAAAGTTTCGTATGCAGTGAGGAGAGCTCTTCCCGGGTCGTGTTCAGCAGCGTGCGAAGCTGGTAATCTCTTAGATCCACATCCTTTACGATTGTACGGGCATACGCCAGTTCTTCGGCTGTATAGCGCCTGGTAGGACCATAGTCTTCAAGATTCTCGCTGTACTGCACTGCGGTATCCAATTGTTGGAAGATCTGGTCAAGTTCGGAGAGGACTTTCTCGGTTACACCCTCGACAAAGTGATAAGTCGGTGGGACAGCTTTTGCGGCTTCAGCACGGAGAGCATCAGTTGTCACTTCATCAATGACATCGCGGTTTGCGGTAATTGTATGTGTCGGGACTGTTCCGACCGTTACATCGTAACGTACAGGAACGATTGCGGCTGTAAACACAATCAGCAGGATAATGATACCACACAGGCTGATGAGCGTACGCAACGAAAAGGCGGCTACTCTGAAACGCTGAAAATAAACGCGCAGCTTAGTTCCTAAAAGTTTGAGCTTCGTATGAAACAGAGAAGGGGATCTGCCTTGGCCGCTCATTTTCCGCCTCCATTCTTTTGTTCGTAGCGTTCATATGCGCGCACGATGCGCTGCACGAGCTCGTGACGGACTACGTCAAGCGCTGTTAGCTCGATTACAGCGATTCCGCTTACGTCCTTAAGGACATTGATCGCTTCGACCAGTCCGCTCTTCTTGTCTTTGGGGAGGTCTGTCTGGGAAATATCGCCCGTAACGACACAGCGGGAGTGGTTGCCCAGACGTGTCAGGAACATCTTCATTTGTTCGGGGGTTGCATTCTGAGCTTCATCCAGGATGATAAAGGCGTCATTCAGGGTACGGCCGCGCATGAACGCAAGCGGCGCTACCTCAATCGTGCCACGTTCGGCAAGTTTCTGATAGGAATCCGTTCCCATGAGCTCGTACAATGCGTCATACAAAGGGCGCAGATAGGGATCGACTTTCTGTGACAGGTCGCCCGGAAGGAAGCCGAGCTTTTCACCTGCCTCTACAGCAGGACGTGTCAGGATAATGCGGTCGATTTCCTTGTTTTTGAGCGCGGCAACTGCCAGACACATTGCCAGATACGTTTTACCGGTTCCTGCAGGTCCAACTGCAAGCGTAAGCTGATGCGTACGCACGGCCTCGATATACTTGCTCTGACCAAGGGTTTTGCTCCGGATAGGACGCCCACGGTGCGTGAAAGCGACAATATCGCCACTGCCAAGCGCGTCAATAGAAGCAGCATTGCCGCCTTTGCAAAGCTCTATCGCGTACCGGATGCGCAGTGCATCCACAGTATCGCCCCGCGTAACGAGCGGGAGGAGATGCGTGATGACATCTTCAGCGATCGCTACGTTTTCCACATCACCGGTGAAACGCAGTTCCTGCCCGTGAAGCATGCCTTTTACAGATAATTCTTCTTCCAGAACGGAAAGGTTTGCATCGTTCATTCCAAACAGACGCTGATAAGAACCGAGATCATTCAATGATAAAAGCAAGCTGATTACTCCTGAAGTATATTATTTTACATATTATATGATATCTTTTTTCTCTATTTTGTCAATCTAGAAAGCAAAAAGCCCCCATAGGGGGCTGAATTATGTTCAGATAGCATGGGCAGGATTAGATTCAGATCTTGAACTGCTCAATGTCTTTCTCAAGATCGTCGCAGCTGTCAGTATAGACTTCAAGAGAGATCGGACGACTGAGATCGAGAGAGAAGATACCAAGGATGGATTTCGCATCAACCACATGGCGACCGGCGCGCAGGTCCATGTCATAAGGATAGCGGTTGACGATGTTTACAAATGTTTTGACCTCTTCAGCAAAGCTGAGCTTGATCGGAATGGACTTCATGCTGTATATATCCTCCTGCTTCAGATTAATGATGGACGCATTATAACAGAAAAAGTGAGGAAAATCAAGCGTTTTCTGATAATTTTGCCAAAGCTGCGTTCAAGCGCTTCATGGTCTCTTCACGGCCAAGAAGATATGCTATCTCGAACGCGCCGCCGGGCGTGGAAGCCTGCCCGCTGATCGCTATGCGCAGCGGCCAGAGCACAGCTCCATTCTTTTTGCCGGCTGCTGCAATTGCTTCCATGACCTTATCATGGATCGTAGTCTCTGTCCATTCGGGAACGCTCTCAAGCACCGGAAGGATAAATTGGAGGTTCTCAAGGGCAACCTGGGGATCAGACTTCATTTTCTTGTTGAAGTAGAGTTCAAGGTCATACTCGGGCATCTCGGCCAGGAAACGAACCATATCAGGTACACGGTTAAAGACTTCCGTGCGGCTCTGCATGAGCTCGGCCAGTCTTCTGTAATCAGTATCCGTTCCGGCAAGGACTTTATCAAACCACGGCGTGACTGTTGCAAGATAATCCTCGAAAGGCATCTTGCGGATATACTCGGCATTGAACCAGGTCAGCTTGTCCATATCAAAGATGCCGGGCGCATTGTTCAGACGGTGGATGTCAAATGCTTCAACCAGCTCATCCATAGTAAAGAACTCTCGTTCATCACCGGGATTCCATCCGACCAGTGCCAGGTAATTGATCAGCGCTTCCTTCAGATAACCTTTTTCAATGAAATCACTGTAATATGCATCACCGTCGCGTTTGGAAAGCTTGTGCTGGCTGTCACGCATAACGGTCGTCAGATGCACATACTCGGGAATTTCCCAGCCAAATGCGTTGTACAGCAAGTTATACTTCGGAGTGGAAGAAAGGTATTCCATGCCGCGCATGACGTGCGTGATGCCCATCAGGTGGTCATCGATTACATTCGCGAAATTATAGGTGGGCATTCCATCGGCCTTGATCAGGATCATGTCATCAAGGGTATCATTCGGGAAAGTCATGTCGCCGAACACTACATCATGATATGTGCTCTCGCCGGTAGTGGGGCAGTTCATACGGATGACATAGGGGATGCCGGAAGCAAGCTTTTCCTCGACCTCCTCTTTGCTGAGGTTCATGCAATGCTTGTCATATTTGAATACTTCGCCTTTTGCTTCAGCAGCGGCACGGCGCTCGTCCAGCTCTTCCTTGGTGCAGAAGCAGTAATAAGCGGCACCTTTTTCTACCAGCTGTTTTGCGTATGGAAGATACAGAGCTTTCCTTTCGGACTGCACATAAGGCCCGCAGGGACCGCCAACATCGGGGCCTTCATCCCAGTTGATGCCACAGCCTCTCAGCGTATCATAAATAACTTCTGTCGCGCCTTCCACAAAACGGTCCTGGTCGGTATCTTCGATGCGCAGAATGAACTTGCCACCCATTTTACGTGCATAAAGATAGTTATACAGAGCTGTGCGCAGACCACCCAGATGCATGAAACCAGTCGGGGACGGTGCGAAGCGAGTACGGATTTCCATATGTTATACTTCCCTTCGATTATTTATTCGGATAGCTGCTCTTCAGACTGACGACACGGTTGTAGACAGGAGCCTCCTCCGTACTGTCCTGATCCTTGCAGAAGTAGCCTTCGCGCAGGAACTGGAACGTATCGCCTACATTGGCAGCTGCGACAGCATGCTCGCAGTAGCCGTGCGCGATGGTCAGAGAGTCGGGGGAAAGGAATTTGGTAATATCCTTTTTATCCTCGGCTGCTGCCGTGTCCCATTCCTCGGTCATCAGCTGTTCATACAGACGGCCTTCGAACGGTTTGCAGTCACGGGCATTGACCCAGTGGATGGTGCCTTTGACCTTGCGGTTTGCGCCTTCACTTCCTGAACGAGTGTCTAGGTCGATGCTGCATTCGATGCGGTTGATCGTACCGTCCTCGTTATGAACGACGTTCTCGCACTTGATGATATAGGCCCCTTTAAGACGTACCTCTCCGTCGGGCTTCAGACGGAAGAACTTCTTGGGCGGATCTTCCGCAAAGTCTTCCTGCTCGATCCAGATTTCACGGCTGATAGTCACCTGACGTTCACCGGCTTCGGGATGGTCAGGATGGTTTTCCATCGTGAGCGTGTCTTCCCAGTCTTCTGGTACATTCGTGAACACTACTTTGACAGGATTCAGGACAGCCATTGCACGGGGAGCTTTATCACCCAGTTCATCACGGACGCAGGCATCGAGCATGGCAACATCAACAGTACTGTCAACCTTGGAGAGACCTACCTGTTCAACAAATGCACGAATGGCAGCACCTGGGAAACCACGGCGGCGCATAGCACTCAGGGTGGGCATTCTGGGATCGTCCCAGCCGGAGACATAGCCTTCTTCCACCAAACGGCGGAGATGACGCTTGCTCATTACGGTGCGTGTAATATTCAGCCTAGCGAACTCGATCTGGCGGGGACCGTGATAGATCTTTCCGTCACGGAGCGTTTCCTTACGGAAGCCGGCATTCTCTACGACCCAGTCATACAGAGGGCGATGGTTTTCGAACTCGAGACTGCAAAGGGAGTGAGTAATGCCTTCCAGGGCGTCACTGATAGGATGCGCATAGTCATACATGGGATAGATGCACCACTTCTTGCCGGTGCGCCAGTGCTCTTTGTAGAGAATGCGATACATCGCGGGATCACGCATGTTGATGTTAGGCGATGCCATGTCGATCTTTGCACGAAGGATGTAGCGGCCTTCGGGAAACTCGCCTGCTTTCATGCGGCGGAAAAGATCGAGACTTTCTTCCGCAGGACGGTTGCGCCAGGGAGAATCCTTGCCTGGCTCAGTTAGTGTTCCACGGTATTCAGTCATCTGCTCGGGAGTAAGCTCATCAACATATGCCAAGCCACGGATGATAAAGTCCTCAGCGATCTCGTACAGCTTGTCATAATAGTCGCTGGCGTAATAAAGGCCGCCGTTCCAGTGAAATCCGAGCCATTCGATATCACGCTTGATGCCTTCCGCGTATTCGTCATCTTCCTTTGCAGGATTCGTATCGTCAAAGCGGAGATTGCAGAGACCGCCGTATTTCTCGGCAGTTCCGAAGTCCGTGATCAGTGCTTTACAATGGCCGATGTGCAGATAGCCGTTCGGTTCGGGAGGGAAACGGGTCCGGATCTGCTGGCAGCGTTCGCTTTCCAAATCAAGATCAATCGCATCCCAGATAAAATTGGTGCGTTCAAGCGCTTCTGCCATAAAAATCACCCCTGAATAAATAAGTATATGACCGCAAGGCGGTCTGTAAAATTATAGCGGATGTATATTCGAAAAACAAGAGGAACTCCAAAATAATCGTACAATTTTATTGCAATTGTAATACTGTTAGAGTATAATATCTCGGTATCCCTGAAAGCAATCGAGTCCGGAGGTGAGGAACGTGGCGTGGCTGGTGACCATCCTGAATGTGCTGGTTATCCTGTTTGCTGTCTATCTTTTCCTTACTGCTCCGAACATTCTGCGACGTAAAATGACTTTCCGCCCTTTGACAGATTATGACTTTGCGCACCGCGGATTGTATGACAATGAACGAGGAATCCCTGAAAATAGCCTGACTGCCTTTGAACGTGCGGTTAATGCCGGATATGGTATTGAGCTTGATGTGAGGGAAACGCGTGATCATCAACTGGTGGTTCACCATGATGAGAACCTTGAGCGCTCCTGCGGAGATATCCGCCGTGTATGCGATGTACCGCTTGCTGAGCTCCAGCAGCTGCGCCTGTTCGATACTGATTCCTATATTCCGACGCTGACTGAAGTGCTCGCGATCGTAAATGCACAGGTACCGCTTATCGTGGAACTCAAAACGGATTTCCGTAATCCCGTGCTTGCAAAACAGACATATGACCTTCTTCGCCGTTATCCGGGCATCTACTGCGTGGAATCATTTGATCCTTCCGCAATACGCTGGTTCAGGAAGCATGCGCCCAACGTTGTCCGTGGTCAGCTTGCTTTCATGTCAGAGCTCAGAAACCTGTCTTTCGTGGAAAAGCTCAAGAGGATTGCCCTGGGATATCTGCTCGTAGATTTTATCGGGCGTCCTGACTTCATCGCTTACGGCCATGAGACCGATGCGAATATATCTTTCCGCTTTGTTTCATCTGTTATCCGTCCGCTTCTGGCTGCATGGACAGTACGTGACGCGGATACCAGCCGTGCATTACGGGAAGAATATGATATACAGATTTTTGAACGCTTTAAACCTGCGCGCTGAAATTGGCCGCACCGGCGTTCATGAATGGAGGAAATTGTTATGAGTGAAAAACACAGCAACAACATTACAGCTGAAGGCCTGAAGGCGATTCAGGACAGGCTTGAATACCTGAAGACCACCGGACGTGCGCAGATAGCGGAACAGATTGCCGTTGCGCGTTCCTTTGGCGATTTGAGTGAAAACGCAGAATATGATGCTGCGCGCAATGACCAGGCGAAGCTGGAAGGCGAAATTCTGGAACTCGAAGCTACATTGCGTACTGCTGTCGTTGTTGCTGAAGAAACGATCACCAATGACAGAGTAAATGTCGGCACTACTGTCCGCGTTTTTGACGAAAGTGAAAACTGCGAGGATGAATACCGTATCGTCGGTCCCCAGGAAGCTGATCCCATGAACAATGCCATTTCAGACGACAGTCCTTTGGGCGCTGCCCTGATGGGCAAGAAAAAAGGCCAGATTGCTAACGTGGAAGCTCCCGATGGCATCCTCCGCTTCAAGATTCTGTCCATTTCCCGTACCTGATTAACCTTAGGAGATTAGTAAAATGCCGGAAGTAACGCAGGCCCCTCAGAACATGGCCGATTACAGTGAACAGGAACAGATCCGCCGTGATAAGCTTCAGGCCATGATGGCTGAAGGAAATAACCCGTATCTCATCACTAAGTATGATGTCACTCATGACAGCAAGGCAGTCATAGATAATTTCGAGGCTCTTCAGGAGCAGACTGTCTCTGTTGCCGGCCGTATGATCGGTCGTCATATCATGGGCAAGGCGTCTTTTGCCAAAATCCTGGACGGCGCCGGCAAGATCCAGATCTATGTCAAGCGCGATGATATCGGCGAAGAAGCATATGCCGCTTTCAAGAAGATGGATCTGGGAGACCTGATCGGCGTTACGGGCAAACCGTTTATGACCAAAACAGGTGAGATCTCCATTCATATCGAGACTCTCACACTGCTGGCTAAGTGCCTGAAGCCGCTGCCTGAGAAGTTCCACGGGTTGACCGACCCGGATCTTCGTTACCGCCAGCGGTATCTTGACATGATCGTTAATCCCGAGGTCCGGGATACTTTCATCAAGCGCAGCCGCATCATCAGCGCGATCCGCTCTTTCATGGATGCACACGGATACCTTGAAGTTGAGACTCCCGTATTGCATACCCAGGCCGGCGGTGCATCCGCGCGCCCGTTTATTACGCATCATAATACGCTGGATATCGATATGTACCTGCGCATCGCTTTGGAACTTCACCTGAAGCGCCTTATCGTCGGCGGTTTCCCGCGTGTATATGAGATCGGACGTGTATTCCGCAATGAAGGCATGGATCCCCGCCATAACCCGGAATTCACCATGCTAGAGTTCTATCAGGCATATACTGATTATAACGGCATGATGGAACTGATCGAGGAAATGATCCGCGAGGTTGCCCGCAACGTGAACGGTACTGCAATAATCCAATATGGCGATGTGACGATCGACCTTGAAAAGCCTTTTGCAAAGATGTCCATGGTCGAGGCTGTCAAGAAATACAGCGGTGTTGACTTTGACAGCATCCAGACACTTGAAGAAGCCCGTGAGGTTGCCAAGGCTCATCATATTAAGTATGAACAGCGTCATAAGAAGGGAGATATCCTGAACCTCTTCTTTGATGAATTCGTAGAGGAGCATCTCGTACAGCCCACCTTCCTGACAGGGCATCCTGTCGAAATCTCGCCCTTGGCAAAAAGAATGCCTTCCAATCCCGACTATACCGAACGTTTTGAACTGTTTATCCTCGGCCGTGAGCTAGCGAATGCATTCAGCGAACTGAACGATCCTATCGACCAGCGCGCACGCTTTGAAGCCCAGGCCGCGCTTAAGGCACAGGGTGACGAAGAAGCCTGCGGCGTGGATGAAGATTTCCTGAATGCAATCGAGATCGGCATGCCGCCGACCGGCGGACTGGGCATGGGCATCGACCGCTTGGTGATGCTTCTGACAGACAATGCCTCCATTCGCGATGTTCTGCTTTTCCCGACTATGAAGCCAATGACCTAATATATTCAAAAGGTATACAGGAAACATAGCCATGAAGATCAAGACACCCATCACAAAAACGCGTCTTCGCACACATTTCGCATATAACTTCTGGAAGTATCTGATCGCCATCCTCGGTTCTATTTTTGCGTGGAATCTGATCTATACGACGACAGCGTACCGCGCGCCTCAGGAAAAACGCGTGGATCTGTACATCCAGAGCAGCTATGTGTCCGAAGAGAGCAGCAAGAATTTCATCAATCCTATTTGGGAAGCGTCTGTTCCGAATATGGAGACAGTTTCTTCCGTCCTCCTGGCCAGCTCTGCGGACTACTACAGCAACATGCAGCTGTCCGTCTATATCATGGCGGGTGAAGGAGATATATACCTGCTCTCTACACAGGACTTTAAAAACTTCGCATCCCAGGGAGCTTTCATCGACCTTGCACCATATGTTGAAAGCGGGCAGATCAATGTTGACGGCATCGACATCTCAGCAGGCAAGGTCGCTCTTGTAGATGATGAAGGACTGCCTGTTGGAGAGAATATCCAGTTCGGTATTCCTGCATACGCACTGTCCGGTTATACGGATATGGGGATGATGGATTACAGCAATATCGTGATGGCTGTGACAACATTTAACGGGAATCAGGAGAACGTGCTCAAGTTCTTTGATGCCTTCATCCAGGCCGGACGGCCCGGAGGCGAAGAGACAATACAGCAGTAAAATAGTCCCGCGCCCACTGGTTGCAATGGACGCGGTTTTTTTCGGAGGAAATATGCTTCGATTCAAAACAGTCGTTTTTGATCTTGACGGTACACTCTTTGATACCGCACCTGGGATTTTTTACAGCTGGCATTATGCCTTCGAACAGATCGGCGAAAATCCACCTTCGGATGAAGATTTGAAGAATTTCATCGGACCTGCTATCGATGTGTCTCTTGAGAGGTATTCTTCTCTGACTAAAGAGCAGATCCAGAAGATCATTCCGATCTATCGAAATCATTATTATGAAGAAGGATACAGAAAATCACTTCTGTACCCGAGGATGCGTGCGCTCCTTCGTACGCTGCACGGACAGGGGGCACGGGTACTTGTCGCAACAGGCAAACCGGAACGTGCCGGCCGGCGTATCCTTGAATATTTCCGCTTGATGTCTTTTATCGATGGCATCTCCGGCGTGGGACCTGTTGACGCAGGCGTAGACAAGCCCGCGCTTATACGACGTGTTCTTGGAGATACCGATCCTTCCAATGCTGTAATGATCGGTGACTATCCATCTGATATGAGTGCTGCAAAAGAACTCGGTATGACCGGCATCGGCGTTACCTATGGATTCGGCGATCAGGCAAAAATGATCGCTTCAGACTGTACGCTTGTGGATTCCGTCGAAGAACTGTTCCCACGGCTAATGGATATAGTTCCTGCTAGAAAAGGCTTCTTTCTTTCTGTGGAAGGCCTGGACGGATGCGGAAAGACAACACAATCCGACTCTCTCGAACAATCCCTGCGTGATCTGGGATTTACGGTGCGCCGTACCCGTGAACCTGGCGGGTGCCCGATTTCGGAGAAGATAAGGGATCTGCTACTTGATATCAAGAATGAAGAAATGTATGACATCACCGAAGCACTGCTGTATGCAGCCGCGCGTGCGCAGCATGTCCACCAAGTGATCCGGCCGGCCATTGAAGACGGACAGATCGTTCTTTGTGACCGGTTTGTAGACTCTAGCGTTGCTTTTCAGGGCGGCGGACGTGAGCTTGGCGTGAAACTGATCCAGCAGATCAATGCACCTGCTATTGACGGACATATGCCTAATGCTACAATCTATCTGCGCCTGGATCATGAAACTGCATTACGGCGCCGCGCAAATGCTTCCGCTCTCGACAGGATCGAAAAGGAAAAGGCAGAGTTCCATGCACGCGTTGAGGCTGCATATGAGCAGCTTGCTGCACAGGATGCGGATCGTTTCATTGTTATTGACGCAACAAAAGACCGCGAAACGATTGCCCAGGAGATCCTGACGCGTGTTCTTGAGAGGATCGATGCGCTGGAGGTAGGCTGATGCGTATTGTCGTTGGTATGTCCGGAGGGGTGGATTCAGCTGTATCCGCACTTCTGCTCAAGCAGGCCGGCCATGATGTTCTCGGCGTCTTCATGAAAAACTGGGAAGAAAAAGATGAAGAAGGCGTATGTACCTCAGAAGGCGACTGGAAAGATGTCCAGCAGGTATGCGAGCTGATCGACATACCTTATTATTCTGTAAACTTCTCAAGAGAATACTGGGACAGAGTTTTTTCCATTATCCTTGCTGAGTATAAGGCCGGAAGGACGCCGAATCCGGACGTTCTTTGCAATCGTGAGATCAAGTTCAAGGCTTTTCTTGATTTTGCGCTCAAGCTTGATGCCGACAAGATCGCTACAGGTCATTTCGTCAGAACGAATGAATGCGGCGAACTTCTGAAAGGCGTTGATCCGGCTAAGGATCAGTCATATTTCCTGTATATGTTGCATTCCAATCAGCTGAAACACGCTATATTCCCGGTCGGAAACAAAACAAAAAAGGAAGTTCGTGCTATAGCAGAAAAACACGGGCTGCCTGTTGCGGACAAAAAGGATTCTACAGGTGTATGCTTTATTGGAGAAAGGCATTTCAAGCCGTTTCTCCAGCAGTTCCTGCCAACAGAACCGGGTGATATGGTCACTCCTGAGGGAGAAGTCGTCGGTAAGCATGACGGACTCTTCTATTATACGCTCGGTCAGCGGCGTGGTCTGGGCATCGGAGGACATGGCGACGGTCGCAGCTATTTCGTTGTGGATAAAGACAGAAAGCATAACAGGCTCATCGTTGCGCAGGGAGAAGACCATCCTATGCTGTACAGCAAAGGTACATGGATCAGTCAGCTTACATGGATCGAAAATGCACCGTTGCTCAATACGGAATACGGCGTCAAGACCCGATACCGTCAGCCGGACCAGGCAGCAGTGATCACCGAAATGGATAATGATAAGGCATTCGTACAGTTCAAAGAACCCCAGCGTGCAGTCACGCCGGGGCAGAGCTTGGTCATTTATGAAGGTGAACGCTGTATTGGCGGAGGTATTATCGAGGATAACGTACGTTAAACACAGGATAGCGTATAATAAAAACAGACTTTGGTTATTTAAGGCAGCTTATCAGATAAGATGCCTTAAATAATCCGCTGCTTTTAGGATGTCTTCCGTGGGGTTCGCTCCAACTTCGCGCTCAATCGTTAGGAAGCCTTTATATCCGATCTCCTGCAGTGCATCAAGATAAGCAGGGAAGGGGACATCGCCTTCACCGAGCGGGAGTTCAATAAACGCATGGTCTGTTACGGGTTCCAACGGTTTTACGATATGGTAGATGATCTCCGGGTCTCTGTCCAGGAGTTTCCTTCCATCTTTAGCGTGTGTATGAACAATATACTTTTTCAGCGTATGTACTGCTTTGACGGGATCATCACCGGTGACCATGACGAGGTTTGCTGGATCCAGATTGACTGCTACTCCTGTCGATCTAAGCGAATCCAGGAATGCGCACAATGTTTCTGCAGTTTCTGGTCCTGTTTCGACCGCAAAGTGCGATTGAATTGAATCTGCATACTGCGCAAGTTCGCCGCATGCATCCTGCATGATGCGGTAACGCGGATGATGTGGATTCGCTGGCACGACACCGATATGAGTCGTTACAATATCGGTACCGAGCTCTTTTGCGGTATCCAGAATGCGCTTGGATCTTTCAATCAGATCAGGATTGAACTTAGGATCTCCGAATCCATGACCCAGGTCTCCGCAGACGGCAGACAGCTTCAAGCCGTTATCCTTTAGTATCATATACAGTTCTTTCTGCTGGGAAGCGGTTAGATTATGCACATATGCTTGAACGCCCTGTACGCCCGTCTTTCTTGCCTGTTCTACAGCCTGCTGCATCGGCAGCCGGAAGGATTCAAGCAATACACCGATAGAAAACCGTTTTTCCATGAACAATCAACTCCTTAAAGTATTATTCTACCCTATATTGTGTTTTCCTTTACATCTGTTGACAAAATAGTTTTTCGGTGATATGATACGTCCATGTTTTGGGATGAAAGCGGACACGCCGCCGCGGATGCCTTGACAGAGAACGTAACGCCTTAGGCTGGGAGCGTACGGCAAGGATATGCGGAGTGGTACCACTGCCGGACCAATACGGGATGCGCCCGATATCGCGCGATAAAGTGGTTTTATGCAATTAGGGTGGAACCGCGGATGTATTACCAGCATTCGTCCCTTGTGGGATGGAATGCTTTTATTATTGAAGGAGGACAATCCAATGATTCTTACGCTGAAAGGTGAAAAAAGGGAGTTCGCTGACGGCATGTCATTGCTGGAAATCGCCGGACAGATCAGTCAGGCGCTTAAAAAAGATGCGCTCTGCGCGCGCGTAGACGGCACCATCACCGAAATGTGGCGTACACTTGAAGGTGAACATGAGGTGGAATTTCTGACCTTTGCGGACGATGAAGCAAAACGTGTCCTGCGCCATACTGCCTCTCACGTTCTTGCTGAAGCTGTCAAAAAGCTGAGGCCGCAGATAAAACTTGCGATTGGTCCTGCCATCGATAACGGCTTCTATTATGATTTCGATACGGATGAGCCCTTTACGAATGATTTCCTTCGTGAAGTAGAGAAAGAAATGTCCCGCATTGTAAAGAAGAATGACCGTGTGGAGCGTTTTGAGCTTCCCCGTAAAGAAGCCATCGAGTTCATGGAAGCCAGGGAAGAGCCTTATAAGGTCGAACTGATCAATGATCTACCTGAAGATGCTGTCATTTCATTCTACCGGCAGGGCGATTTCGTTGATCTGTGTGCCGGACCGCATCTGGCTTCTACCGGCAAAGTAAAGGCCTTCAAGCTGACCTCTGTTGCCGGTGCTTACTGGCGCGGAAGTGAAAAGAACAAGATGCTGCAGCGTATCTACGGTACTGCTTTCTATGATAAGGAAGAGATGGAAGCATATCTGAAGCAGCAGGAAGAAGCTCTTAAGCGCGACCACAACAAGCTTGGCCGTGAACTTGAGTACTTCACCACCGTTGATTATATCGGTCAGGGCCTGCCGATCCTGTTGCCTAAGGGGGCCCGTGTTATCCAGCTGCTACAGCGCTGGGTAGAAGATACCGAAGAGAAATGGGGCTACGTGCTGACCAAGACGCCGTTCCTGGCTAAACGCGAGCTGTACAAGATCTCCGGACACTGGGATCATTATCTTGACGGCATGTTCGTC
>JAFYDF010000153.1 GCA_017544935.1 Clostridia bacterium | reverse complement strand
GAATGGGGTATAAGTTTGAAGCGTAAGCCGAAGCGGAACAACAGTCTGCGGCTGACGATCTGGTACTGGTTCATGGAATATGTCCTGCTGACATTCCTGCTGCTGTGGGTCTTTCAGGGGGTGTTTCTGCAGAAATTCTATGACAGCATGAAAATAAGGGATGTCATCCGGCTGTCGGATCAGCTGGTCGAGATCTATCAGAACGATCCGTACTGGTATGATGCCTTCGTGGAACAGGAATACGAGAACGGCGTCTGCTTCCAGATCCTGGACCGGCAGGGACGCGCACAGTTCCCGGTCTGCGTCATCGGCGAACGGTACTGCGCGATTCACCACACATGGCCCAACAATCATTCGTGGGAATATGCCCAGAGAGCACTGGAGGCTGAGGACGGCGTCTACAGCGCACAGTACGTGACAACGGAAACAAAAAACGAAACGCTGATCTACGCGAGAGTGATCGGCATGAAATCCATGCCGGAGGCCTATCTGATCCTGAATGCGCCGCTGGCGCCGGTCGCCGCGACGGTCAGCATCATAAGGCGGCAGCTCGTGATCATCACGATCATTCTGGTGCTGATCGGCTTTATCCTGTCCATGGTCGTCTCCGACAGGCTCGCAAAGCCGATCGTCCGCGTCACGAAGGATGCCGAGCAGCTGGCGCACGGGCGGTACGATATCCAGTTCAACGGCAACGGCTACGACGAGGCGGAACGCCTTGCCGAGACGCTGACCTACGCCAGCCGCGAGATCAACCGCGTCGATACCATGCAGCGCGATCTGATCGCGAATGCCTCGCATGACCTGCGCACGCCGCTGACCATGCTGAAGGCCTATGCGGAGATGATCCGCGACCTTTCCGGCGACAATCCGGTCAAGCGCGCAGAGCACCTTCAGATCATCATTGAGGAGACAGACCGCCTGACCGCACTCGTCAACGATATCCTTGACCTCTCCAAGCTCGAAAACGGCAAGATGAAGCTCGAATGCACGGACTTCGACATGGAGCAGCACCTGCATGAGATCGTGGACCGCTACCGCGGACTGAGCGAGGTCTCCGGCTATACCTTTGAACTGGAGACTGACGGCCCCGCAGAGGTCACCTGCGGTGCGGGCAAGATCGAGCAGGTGATCTGCAACCTGATGAACAATGCCATGAACTATACCGGCGAGGACAAAAAGGTCTTTGTGAAGCTGGCGCATACGGACGAGGGCATCCGCATTTCCGTCCGCGATACGGGGCAGGGCATGGATCAGGAAACGCTCTCCCGCATTTTCGATAAGTATTACCGCAGCGAGAACTATAAGCGTGAGGTGCGCGGCACCGGGCTCGGGCTCTCGATCGTCAAGGCGATCCTGCGGCTGCATGACTATGCCTTCGGCGTGGACAGCACCGTCGGAAAGGGCTCGACCTTCTGGTTCGAGATCCACAGCGTCGCACCCGGCGTTCCGGACGCGGAATAACAGCGATACAGACAGGCAGGGGCAGGCACGGAAACAAATTCATCGGGAAATAGGGAAAACACATAGAATCCACCGTGCCTGTTTCCTGCCTGCTGTTTCAGGCCGAACGAAATGCCTATAACCCCCTGCCATGCAGCAGGGTTTCTTGTCAGGGTGCACAAATATCGGGATGCCCCCTTGACTTTTTCACGTTTTTCCTGTATAATCAAACCTTGCAGGGGTATTTGTATCTGCACCGTCAGAAGCCCTTGCATCATTACTGTAATCCGATGCTGCACCGCAGCATGATGATACAAAAGAAAAGGAGTGACGTTTTCCATGAAAAGAACATATCAGCCGAAGAAGCGGCACCGTAAG
>JAFYDF010000152.1 GCA_017544935.1 Clostridia bacterium | reverse complement strand
CGGCGGCACATGCGCGCGCAGTGCCTGCACATATTCGGGATAATGATGGAAGACTCCTCCGTTCAGGATCAGCTGGTACGCACCGCCAAAGCGGCGGTATCCTGTCCATACCAGTTCCGAGAGGTCAGCAATGCATTCATCAAAGATCTTGCCTGCCGCACGGTCGCCTGCACGTCTCGCCTCAAACACAAGAAATGCCATGGACGCGATATACGGGCGTCCTCCCTGATAGATCTTTTCGTAATGCGAATTCATGCTTTCGCCGTAACGTTCTTCAAACAGCTTGCTCATAAGCGTAGGGCCGTCACGACCATCCTCGGCACGTGCAATGGCCAGCAGCGCTTTCTTTCCCAGTACAAAACCGCTCCCGCAGCTGTCTACCAGATATCCCCAGCCTCCGATATGTCCGTAGGCTTCCCCTTGACGGAAGCAGAGCGAAGAGCCTGTTCCGCAGATCATACAGGCACCGTCCTGATGCCCGATCATGGCGGAGATCAGACAGTTCCCATCTGACTCCAGCCGCACGACCGCTTCGGGCACATGCTGCTTCATGAAGTCCGTTGCCCTTGTTTTGAAATACTCCAGACAGGCTACGGCACCATATACGCAGCGGATTGGCGCATTCAGGCCTTCACGCAGCGCATTCACCGCATGCAGATAACGTCCGCAGGCTTCTTCAAATCCGACATCCAGCGGATTTGCCCCGGGGGTGATCACATGCCGGATGATCTCGCCATCACGCGTGAAGAGTACGGCATCTGTTTTTGTTCCTCCCACATCAAAGCCGATGAAGTATTCCTGATCCATCTTGTCCCCTCCTTACGCGGCAAACTGACTGTTGTACAGTTTCGCGTAAAACCCGTCTTTTTTCAGCAGCTCTTCATGGTTGCCCATCTCGACAATATGACCATCACGCATGACCAGGATCACATCCGCCTCACGGATCGTACTCAGACGATGCGCTACGACAAATGTTGTACGGCCCGCCATCATGGCGTCAAATGCCTGCTGGATCCGGATCTCTGTACGCGTATCTATGGACGAAGTCGCTTCGTCCAGTATCAGCATCGGTGGCAGGCAGAGCATGATCCTCGCAATGCACAGAAGCTGTTTCTGACCCTGCGAAAGACTTCCGCCATCCTCGCCTATCACCGTATCATATCCCTGCGGCAGACGCTTAATAAAACCGTGCGCATGCGCTGCCTTTGCCGCTGCAGTGATCTCATCATCCGTCGCGTCCGGCTTGCCCATGATCAGGTTTTCACGTACCGTACCGGCTTTGAGCCAGGTCTCCTGCAGGACCATGCCGTAGTTCGCGCGCAGGCTGCGGCGTGTGATATGCCGGATATCCGTTCCCTCTACGGATATACTGCCCCTGTCCACATCATAGAAGCGCATAAGCAGATTGATCAGTGTGGTCTTTCCGCAACCGGTCGGGCCGACGATCGCCACGCGCTGGCCGGGATGCACTTGCAGGTTCAGGTCCTCTATCAGTTTACGGTCCTGCGTATATGAGAAAGCGACATCCTGAAGCTCGACAGTGCCTTCCGCCGTTTTCAGAATGCGTGCATCTTCATCGTCAGGTATCTGTGCCGGTTCTGCGATCAATTTGAATACACGTGAAGCACATGCAAGCGCATTCTGCAGTTCAGTCACTACTCCGCTGATCTCATTGAATGGTTTGGTGTACTGATTCGCGTAGGATAACAGCGCGGACAGACTGCCTACGGTAAATGGTACCGCTGCCCCGGCGGTAGCTACGCAGAGCAGTGCACCGCTCAGCGCTACGCCCGCATATACGACATTATTGACAAAGCGCGTGCAAGGGTTGGTCAGGGATGAATAGAAAATTGCTTTCAGCGAGCATTTTGCCAGCCTGCTATTGATCTCGTCAAAGCGCTCAATGCATTCCTTCTCCTGGCCGAAGGCCTTGACTACTTTCTGGCCGCCCAGCATTTCATCAATAAACGCCGTCTGCTCGCCGCGTGTCTCGCTCTGCAGTTTGAAATAGCTGTAGGTATGAGTAGCGATAAACCGTGCCACGACAAAGCTGAGAGGAGTCAGAAGAACGACCACCGCGGCAATGCTCGGCCGGATAGAGATCATAAATACCAATGTACCCAGGATCGTCACTGCACCAGTGAACAGCTGCGTGAATCCCATCAGCAGACCGTCCGCGAACTGGTCCACATCAGCAATGATCCGGCTGACAACCCCGCCTACCGGATGCGCGTCAATATACCGCAGCGGCAGAACCTGCAGATGCCGGAATGCTGTATCTCGTACATCGCGAACCACCTGATAAGTGATGCGGTTGTTGATCGTATTGACTACCCATTGCACCGTTGCAGTAACAGCCACGATCCAGCCAATACGCAGCAGCAGGCGCAGAATTCCCGGCATATCGACCTGTCCCGGGCCGATGATCAGGTCAATGGTTCGTCCGATCAGCACCGGTACATACAGGGTCAGAGCAACGATCACTGCGCTGCACAGAATGGAAAGGGCAACCAGCACCCGGTAAGGTCTGAGCAGATGCAGCACTTTCTTTACCGTTCCGCGTTCCGCTTTTTCTCTCTGCTTGCTCATGCCTGCGCCCCCTCCTTTCTGAACTGAGAATCATAGATCTCGCGATAGACACTGCAGTTTTTCAGCAGTTCATCATGTGTCCCTATGCCCGCTACAGTGCCTTCATCCAGAACCACGATCTGATCGGCATGCTGAATGGAGGATGTACGCTGGGACACGATGAATACCGTCGGATTACCGTCAAGGCTGCGCAGAGCACGCCGCAGAGCTGCATCCGTTGCAAAATCCAGTGCTGAGGAACTGTCATCCAGGATCAGTATCTCCGGTTTCCTCACCAGCGCACGGGCGATTGTCAGCCGCTGACGCTGACCGCCTGACAGATTGCGGCCGTTCTGCTCGATCTTGCCGTCCAGACCGCCTTTTGCGGCAAGCACATCTTCTGCCTGTGCCAATGCTGCTGCATGCAGCAGTTCTTCATCCGCTGCTGCCGCATTGCCCCATAGCAAGTTCTCGCGGATCGTGCCTTTGAACAGCATGGCTTTCTGCGGCACCACACCGATGCGCCGCCGCAGGTCTTCGGGTGCATATGAGCGCACATCACGGCCATTCACCAGTACCTGCCCTTCTGTCGCTTCATAAAAGCGCGGGATCATCTGTACCAGTGTTGATTTGCCGCTGCCCGTGCCGCCAATGACACCGACAGTCTCGCCGGGACGTACACGCAGGTCAACACCGCTCAATGCTTCACCGCCTGCGCCCGCATAGCGTAGTCCTGCGCCCCGGAACTCCACACGGAATGATGCATCGCCGGAAGGAAGTTCTTCATTCACCTTTTCTCCCGCAGGGATATCCAGTACTGCTTGAATCCGCTTGCCGCAGGCGATCGATTTGGTGATATTGATGATCAGGTTGGCGAGCTTGATCAGCTCGACCAGGATCTGTGACATGTAGTTATACAGCGCAACGACCGCACCCTGGGTAATGATGCCTGCCTCAACCCGAAGCGCACCTGTGCGAATCAGGAAAAGGATTGCGAGGTTAATGATCACATAGGTAATGGGATTCATGAGTGCAGAAATACGTCCGACATGCTTCTGCATGGCGGTCAATGATTCATTATTGCTTTCAAAATCCGCGATCTCGGCATCTTCTTTGCCAAACGCACGGATCACGCGCACGCCGGTCAGGTTCTCGCGCGTTTTACCAAGTACCCGATCCAGCTGTCCTTGTACCTTTTTATACAGCGGGATGCTGACCAGCATGATCCCGAATACCACTATGGACAGAATGGGAATAGCAGCTACGAACCACAATGCCGCACGCGCATCCACGGTAAATGCCATGATCATGGCACCGAAGACGACAAAAGGCGACCGCAAAAGCAGGCGCAGTGTCAGGTTCAGCCCTGTCTGCACCTGGTTCATGTCCGATGTCATGCGTGTGATCAGTGTAGATATGCCAATATTATCCAGGGTCTGATAGGAGAATCCCTGGATATGTTCATACAGCACATGCCGGAGTTTTTTGACAAAGCCGACGGACGCTTTTGCTGCAAAATACTGTGCAGTAACCGAGCACACAAGGCCGATCAGTCCCAATGCAACAAGCACCAGGCACATGCGAACGATATAGCCGCGATCCGCATTGCCGATACCGCGGTCGATGATGGCAGCCACCACCAGCGGAACGATCAGCTCAAAGCTTGCCTCCAGCAGCTTGAACAGAGGTCCCAGGATGCTTTCCCTGCGATACTCCCGCAGATAGACCAACAGCTTTTTCATGCAGTCCTCTCCTTGACTTTTTCCATTTATCAGCATATCATATTTCCACCCTGTTGAAAAGCAGGACTGTCCGTGAAAAGGAGGAACTAACGATGTATAAGAACAATAAAAATTGGCTTCCCTGGCTGGTGCTGGCGTTGCTGGGGTTGTTCCTGATATTTGGTCATAATGCCGCGCTCCAGATCATCTGCAAGATCATAGGCGTGGGTCTTATTCTGCTCGCCGTTCCCGGCATCATCGACTGGTGGAAAGAAAAATCCCAGGCCCCCGAAGCTATCGCTTCCTTACTCGCAAACGCGGTCTTCTGTCTGCTCGGGCTCTGGATCCTATTCAGCACACAAAGCTTTATCAATCTTATCAATATTGTACTCGGACTTATAATAATCGTCATCAGCCTTGCCATGCTGTACAGCGCATGGAAGCTGCGTCACACGTCCGCAATCGTCATGTCAGCCATCGGCATCGTGATTGGCATTATTGTCGCCTGCTGTAATGCTGCCACGACTCTCTTTGCCGTTGCCGCAGGCGCCGGCCTGATCTATACCGCCATTACCGGATATCTGTCGCAAAAGGCAATGGAAGCATAAGCACTGCCGGCAATCAAATACGGCTGGGAATATCCCAGTCGTTTTTTCATGTGCAATTTCACAGCATTACAGGACTGTTTCGCAATGCACTGTCATAGATGTTTTCACCGATCGCATATGCATACGGTTCAAGATAGTCGCCCTGCACTTTTACCAGTTCCTGCTTGCGCAATTCCTGCGCCAGGGCCGCACATAACTCCTCGATCTTCTGCACATTCGCTTTTTCATCACATGGCATCGCCAGCATTTCCGCCAGTACAGGTTCCCACTGCCCCATCACAGGCAGCTCACGCATGGCACGGAACAGCCATTTGTAGTACGGTGCATAAGCATGGTTGAGCAGGAAACACGCCTGCGCGGCATTGCGGCAGAAGTCAGCCAGTGCCGAAGCCGCTGCTGCCTTCTCCCCATGCTTCAGGCAGCGTGCATAATTGTACTGTCCGAGCTGCGCCATGTAGAAAACACAGGAACCGAGTTTCTTGAGCCGCACATCTTCCGGGCGTTCCAGCAATGCCTGACGGGTGCGCGTAAACTCGCCCAGCGGATCGGTAAAGACTTCCCCGTTGGTCGCTTCCGCCAGATAAAAATCAGGGATCTGAAGCCATTCCTCATTCGTCTGCGGAAGATGTTCGCCTATATAGAATGAATAGAACTGCCTGATCGTGTGCACACCCTTGAAGTCAGACCCGAACAGGCTTTTGTTTTCCAAACGTATGCCTTCGAATTCCTGCGGCAGGCGCCGGTAGGCACGGAATAGCCGGAATCCGAAAGCGCGCTCGTCCTCATCCGTCAGCCACAGGCAAAAGCCCGGCTCAAAGTCATGGTCGCGGGATACCGCATCATCATATCCAAAACATTCACTGCCGTGGCCGCACAGACCTGCGGCGATCCGGTCCAGGACGTCAGGAAACTCCTTTTCCAGCATCGGCCTGCCATACTGCTCGTAATAGGCCCGTGCCAGCTCCAATCCTTTTCTCACTTTCCGTAGATCTCCTTTGCCACCTCACGCAGCGCCTGTGCTGCTTCAGGCCTCTGAAAATAATCAAAGGACGGAGCGCATTTACGCAGGATATAGGCATAATTTCCATCGTGGGGCTGCCGCGGAGAATTCAGGTACTCCCAGGCTTCGTCCAGCAGCTGCTCCACCTGTTCAAAGGCCGTATCGTCACGGTCAAAAGTCAGATGCGCCAAGCAAACAAGAGAAATTGCGATCTCGCCGTCATGCTTTCCCTCGCGGCGCAGAATCTCGACCGCCTGCCGCCAGCATCTTTCCGCTTCGTCATAATGCTTTAGTGCTTCGTATGCCGCTGCTTCATTATTCTTTAGTGCGGCATATTCATAGCTTTCTGTCTTTCCCTGTGTCTCATAACACGCGGCTGCCCGCGCATAGAGCGGCAGGCTCTCCCCCGGCTGCCCAAAAAAAGACAGCGTCGTCGCCGCGTTAATAATCACCGTCGCGCCCGAGAGTGTATCGCCCTGCCCCAATTCATCCAGCAGTTCCTGACACTCTTTCAATGCGGCAAGCGCCTTGCCTTTCTTCTGCGTGCGGCGGTAAAAGCCCACAGCCTCGTTCAGGACCGTCAGCAGGCCGCGCCGGTCGTTCATTCTGCGGGCTTCTGCCTCCCAGAACTGCAGGCATTCGCGCGCTCCCGACATATCATTTCTTCCAAAGCAGCTGTCAAGGCGGGCGAGAAAGCGGGATACGGGAATCGTCTCCCCCGCAGCAGGAGTCGTATGATCCTGCTGAAAATCTTCCATCTGCATTCTCCCTCCCCGCGTCATCTTTACCTGAAATTATATCGGGTTTTCTATTGTCAGGCAAGCCCTACCCGTTCTGCTCTTTTTCCGTTTTTCTATTGCAGTTCCGCGCTTCGATTGCATATAATTGCGTTATCGTTTGTATCATGAAGCGGGGAGGTATTCCATGAACTGGGATCTTTTGAAAGAACTGACTCAGGCCTGGGGCGTATCAGGCCGTGAAAACGAAGTCCTGCAGATCGTACGCCGTGAAGCGGCTCCATATGCAGATGAAATCACTGAGGACGCCCTGCATAATCTCATCGTGCTCAAGCGCGGCAACGGCAGCGGCAAACGCATCATGCTGGCAGCGCACATGGATGAGGTCGGAATGCAGGTCACCAAGATCGACGGCGATGGAAAGGTCCGTCTCCGCCGTGTAGGCTGGGTCTGGGCCACTTCACTTTACAACGACAAGGTGCGTTTCCGTAACGGTACCGTCGGCGTTATAGGCTGCGTGGGGCAAGTGGAAGAAGCGCACAATGACATCTCCAAGCTGTATGTCGATATCGGGTGCACTTCAAAGGAGCAGGCGGAAAAGTATGTCCGCGTAGGTGATATGTGCGGTTTCATCGGTGCATATTACGAACTCCCGGAAGGACGCATTGTGTCAAAATCCCTGGATGACCGCATCGGCTGTCTTCTGTTGCTGGAATCGCTCAAGAATAACCCCGGTGATCTTCCAAATGATGTGTATTATGTGTTCTCCACACAGGAAGAGATCGGATGCCGCGGTGCGACAGCTGCTGCACAGCGCATCCTGCCCGACGTAGGCCTCTCCATCGACATCACGCCTGACCATGCCTATCCGGGAGATCTGGTAGGTTCCAATACTGTGGGAAACGGGGTTGCTGTCGCATTCGGAGATCCATCCTCTATGCCGGATGAATATGTAGTCGATACACTGCTGAAATGCTGCGAGCAGAACAATATCCCATACCAGCGCGATGTCATTGACCGCGGCGGCACAGATGCAAGCGCCATCAACCTTGCGGGTGCCGGCGTGCGCACCGGCGCCATTGCCGTAGTAACACGCTATCCGCATGCGCAGTCATGCCTGCTTGCCAAGGATGATGCCGAAGCCGCCCTTAAACTGATCGATGCGTTCTGCTGTCAGAATCTGGAGTTCTGACTATGAGTTATCCGTCGCCGTTCCGGATTATTTGTCCGGAACGGCTTTATTCTGTCCCATTATCCTCGAAAACATGTAAATTTGCCCTGCTTCAGGCGAAAAAGCAAGGCCTTCTCTTGACAGACGGCATAGTATTCAGTACAATGTAGTTTGAAAAAATGCCGTTCCATGCGCATTTGCGCATATCAGGAAGGGGGGTTGGGCGTGTTCTTTGCCCACATGATCAGAAAACACTGGGTGCTGGTACTGGCTGTACTGGCAGCTATGCTGTTGTTTGCTTTGCCAGCACTGGCAGATGATACTATTGGAATCACTCTGTCGGTAGAACCTGCCGAGCTGACCGCACCCGGACCGGTGACTGTATCTATCCGTGTAGTCAATAACGGACCCGACATGAGCGAGCCCGTGCTTCTTTATGACCCGGACGGACAGATCGTTACCGCTTTCGGCGATGGCGGACAGGCACTGCTCAGGCAGGGCGAATTCGTCACGGCTCAGCATACATATAATGTAACTCAGGCGCAGCTGAACGCCGGCAAATTAACCTATATCCTCAGCTATAACAGCGTGGATGAATCAGGTAATGTTACGGTAAGGCAGCTGGCTCAGACGGCAGACATCGTGTTTGCGGGAACCAATGTCGATCTGACAGTCAATCGCACCATCGACCCCGAGGTCGTACGCAGCGGCAAGACGGTTACCGTGCAGTATGAACTGTACAATGCCGGCAATGTCGAGATCAAGAACATCCGCATCCGTGAAAATTCCTCTATTTCCGGTACCGCGCAGAGCGTTGCCAGTCTGCAGCCTGGTGAGAGGACCAGTATCGTCTTCACCGCTTCCATGGGCAATAACAATGTGACCAGCGAAGGCAAGATCACATATAAAGCCGGTGAGGAATCCTACAGTCAGGATCTCGCCGCTGTTACTATTCCCAAAGCTTCGCCCAACCTGATACTGAACGATATCCTCAAGGCGGACAAGACAGCTATTACTACCGGTGAGACGGTTACTCTGACGCTTACCATTGAGAACAAAGGCAATATCACCTATTCCAATGTCAGCGTAACAGACGCATCCTTCGGCGAGATCTTCACCAACCTGACGATCGGGCCTGGCGAAACACTGGTTCGCGAAAAGCAGTTCACCCTGACCGAGACCAAGACGTTCAAGTACACCGTTACGCTTCCGGACAACACCGGCACGACGAACACCGTGACCAGCAATGAGATCAAGGTCAGCGTATATGATCCCACCCAGGTCATGATGCTGAGCGTCACGGCTGAAACACCTACGACTGTCGTTTCCTCGATCCCTGCCGATGTCCGCTTCTCTGTCACCGTTACCAATAACGCTGCCAAGGAAGCCAAGAATATCCGCCTGCTGCACGGCAATGTGCAGATCTATACCATCAGTTCCCTCGCACCCGGTGAAAGCTATACCGTGACCCGTGACTATTCTCTGTCTCAGGCCGGCAAGTACCGTTTCACCGCCAGCGTGCGTGACGAACTGGATAATACCGTGACTTTTGATTCCAACGAAATCATGATCACCTATACGCGGCCCACTGCCACGCCCACCATGGCGCCTGTGGTCACAATCGCGCCTGTGGTCACCCTGACTGCCGCACCCATCGAGGTCCTGGAGCCTGTGACCCTGCAGACCAATACGATCCTGCGCTATGCAGCCTTGGTACTGGCCGGACTGTTCGGCATCTGCTTTATCCTGTTCATCATCAGCTCGATCGCCCGCGGCAAGAACCGCAGCGAGCGTAAGAATGCGCTGTATGAAATGGATGTTCAGAGCAAGCGCGATTATACTAAGCCCGCCGCATATCCTGCCTCGTTCGAGGAAGAGGCTGTGCCCGAATCCGAGAACAAGCCGGAAACCACAAAGCCCTCTGACGAGATTCTTAAGGAAGCTGCCGCGCCCGTGGAAGTACCCGTCGAAGATAACGGCGCCTATCATCTGACACGTGATGATTCCCAGCCTGCCGCCGAGGAACCCGCGCCGCAGCCCACTGCCGCACCCAAGCGTCATCGCCGCTCCGATCGCAATGTCGAAGCTCCCAGCGAAGACGAATAAACCATGAGTCACTCCGGCGCGGGAAACGAAGAAATCCCGCGCCGGTTTTATTTCCAGAGTTACCCTATTTTCGCCGGTCCTATCGGATTTTTTGCAAAAAAGCCTTGCATTCAGTATCTGATTGTGATAATATAGCTTTTGCTGGTCCGTCAAGTCCGGCACCAAGATTTACAGGAGGCGACACAAGTGCCGAACATTCAGTCCGCGAAGAAGCGCGTAAGCGTAAGCGAAAAAAAGAATCTGCGTAACCGTATGGTAAAGAGCGGTGTCAAAACATCCGTCCGTAAGCTGAACGAGGCTGTAGCCGAGAGTGCCGAAGCTGCGTCCACGCAGTATGTTGCAACGGTTTCCGCTATCGATAAGGCGGCCGCCAAGGGCGTTATTCATAAGAATGCCGCTGATCGTAAAAAGGCCCGTCTGGCCAAGATGATCGCCAAGGCGTAATCAGTTTTTTCGCACTGCAAAATACGGCGCGCGGGCCGAAAGCCTTGCGCGTTTGTGTTACGCAGGAATAGTTGCGATGAAGGAGAACAACCCCCGCACAAACGCTGTGCAAAAGAGAGGACGTGTCACCGGCTGAAAGCCGTCCGCGCAGCAGCAGGGCATTCGCTCCCGAGCCGCATGCCTGAACTTTTCATTAGGGCATGCCGTCACCCGCGTTAAGGGCCTCAAGCGCAGACTAAGAGGTGTTTGCCTCTCCTGCGGAATTTGGGTGGTACCACGCCAATCATGCGTCCCATGCTTTTGCATGGGGCGTTTTTAAAATTGATGGAGGAAATTATGGGCATCAAAGAAAACATTGAAGAGATCCGTACCGCGCTGGAAAAACAGCTATCCACGCTGAACGATATCCGGCAGCTGGAAGATATCCGGCAACAGGTATTGGGCAAGAAAGGTACTCTGACTGCACTGCTGCGTTCCATGGGACAGCTTTCCCCCGAAGAGCGCCCTGCCGCCGGTCAGTTGATCAATGCCGGCCGTGAGCAGATCAGTGCTCTGCTGGACGAGCGCTTTTCCATGATGAAGGCCAAAGAACGCGAGCTCAAAATGCAGCGTGACGCCATCGACGTCACAGAACCGCGCGAGCTTCCGCGTATCGGCACGGTGCATCCTAACACGCTAGCCCTGGAAGAAGTGCTTGCTGCATTGACCGGCTTGGGCTTTGATGTTGTGGAAGGCCCTGAAATTGAACTGGATCGGTTTAATTTCGAACTGCTCAACCTGCCCAAGAATCACCCTGCACGTGACGCGCAGGATACCTTCTATGTGGACGACAACACCGTGCTGCGCACACACACTT
>JAFYDF010000151.1 GCA_017544935.1 Clostridia bacterium | reverse complement strand
CCTCTACCCGCTGGCCATTTTGCTGGTGGACAGCCTGTACAACAGCAAGGGCTTTTCCTTTGACGCCTTCCAGCGCATCTTCCAGATGCACACCTGCCGGAAGGCCATCACCAACACCCTGAAGGTCGGCTTCATGGTGGGCATCCTCTCCACGGCCATCGGCCTTCTGTTTGCCTACGTGGAGGTCTACGTCCGGATGCGGAAGTTCGTGGGCGGCCTGTTCAAAATGGTTTCCATGCTGCCGGTGGTCTCCCCGCCGTTCGTGCTGTCCCTGTCCATGATCATGCTGTTCGGCCGCTCGGGCCTGATCACCCGCTTCCTGCTGGGTATTTATGACAACAACATCTATGGCTACTGGGGCATCGTCATCGTACAGACACTGACTTTCTTCCCCGTCTGCTACATGATGCTCAAAGGGCTGCTCAAAAACATCGACCCCTCCATGGAAGAGGCTTCCCGCGACATGGGCGCTTCCCGCTGGAAGGTATTCACTACCGTGACCTTCCCGCTGCTGCTGCCCGGCCTCGGCAATGCTTTTCTGGTCACCTTTATCGAGTCTATCGCCGACTTTGCCAATCCCATGCTGATCGGCGGCAGCTATGATACGCTGGCAACCAGTATCTATCTGCAGATCACAGGCGCCATGGATAAGGAAGGCGCATCTGCCATGGCAGTCGTGCTGCTGTGCATCACGCTCGCCATGTTCGTCGTGCAGAAGTACTATCTGGAACGCAAGACAGCTGCAACCCTGACAGGCAAAGCAAGCCGTGTCAGGATGCTGATCGAGGACAAGTCCGTTACCATCCCGCTGACGATCCTCTGCTCTTTGGGCGCTCTGTTCGTCATTATGATGTATATCTGCGTGCCCATCGGTGCTTTGTTCCCCACCTGGGGCTACCGCTTCACACCGCTTACCTTCAAGTGGTTCCAGCAGGTATTTACCCGTTATCACGGTCTGCAGGCCTTCCGTGATTCCTTCGTACTTTCACTGATCGCCTCACCCATCACTGCCCTGCTGTCCATGATCATTTCCTACCTCGTGGTCAAGCGCAAGTTCAAGGCCAAGGGCTTTATCGAGGCTGTGTCCATCCTGGCTATGGCCGTACCCGGCACGGTTTTGGGCGTAGGTTATATCCGCGGCTTTGCAAACGGTGTTTTCCGTACCGGCTTCCTGAGCAGTCTGTATGGAACGGGAGTGATCCTGATCATCGTATTCGTGGTCCGCTCGCTGCCTACCGGTACTCGTAGCGGTATATCCGCTCTGCGGCAGATCGATAAGTCCATTGAAGAAAGCGCCTATGACATGGGTGCAAACAGTCTGAAGGTGTTTACCTCCGTAACACTGCCGCTGATCAAGGATTCTTTCCTCTCCGGCTTGGTGACCGCCTTCGTTCGTTCCATCACAGCCATTTCCGCCATCATTCTGCTGGTCACGCCCAGCTATCTGCTCATTACGGTGCAGATCAATGAATTCGCAGAAAAGGGTTCATTCAGTATCGCCTGCGCATTTGCAACCATTCTGATACTCATTACCTACGGCGCAGTGCTGCTCATGAACCTGTTCATTAAGTTCTTCGGTACCAGCAGAAAACAGAAGGAGGTCGACTGACCATGGCAGAAAAAGTAAAACAGCCGAAAGGCGTTAAGCTGGATCATATCAGCAAAATCTATGAGGATCCCAAGACCGGCAAGGAATTCTATGCCGTGCATGATGTGACGCTGGACATTAAGCCCGGTTCATTCGTGACACTGCTGGGTCCTTCCGGATGCGGCAAGACCACTACCCTGCGTATGATCGCGGGCTTTGAAAGCCCTGACGAAGGCGAGATTTACCTCGGCGGAGAAGCGATCAATGAGCTGACCCCCAACAAGCGCGATACAGCGATGGTATTCCAGAGCTATGCCCTGTTCCCACACTACAATGTGTTTGACAACGTTGCGTACGGCCTGCGCCTGCGCAAGGTCCCCAAGGACGAGATCAAGCGCCGCGTGACCGATATCCTGGCACTGGTCGAACTGTCCGGTATGGAACAGCGTATGACCAACCAGCTCTCCGGCGGCCAGCAGCAGCGTGTCGCACTTGCCCGCGCCCTGGTCGTAGAACCCGGCGTTCTGCTGTTTGATGAGCCCTTGTCCAACCTTGACGCCAAGCTGCGTGTACAGATGCGCACGGAGATCCGCCGCATCCAGCAGAAGCTGGGCATCACGGCCATCTACGTAACGCATGACCAGAGCGAAGCCATGTCCATCTCTGACCAGATCATCCTGATGAAGAACGGCGTCATCGCTCAGATGGGTACTCCGCATGAGATTTATTATCACCCGGTCAGCGAGTTCGTAGCCGACTTCATCGGCGAATGCAACTTCCTCAAAGGCAGGGTTGTTTCCCGCGAAGGGACAACTACTGTTGTGGAACTGCCTGCCGGTAAAGCTGCTGTGATCTCTGATAAAGAATCCATGTCTGGGGATGAAGCTGAGATCGTTCTGCGTCCGGAAGCCATCGAAATCGCCGAAACTGGCATGCTTCCCTGTACCGTCGAACTGAGCTGCTTCATGGGTTCTTACCAGAACTATCATGTGCGGGTCGGAGATACGCTGGTCAAGATCACCGACAACTGCCCCATCAACAAGCGCGTGTTTGATGTCGGTGAAAACGCGTTCATCTCCTTCAAAAAGGAATGTGCACACCTGCTGTAAACACAGCCTTATCCAACGCGAAGCGCCGCTCAAAACCGAGCGGCGCTTCCTGCTTTGAATACACTAATACAGTTCAGGGATCATTATCGTCCAGGATAATATCATCCCCGCCTAGCGGATTATCGATGGTGAAACCGTTCACATCACCATGAATGTCCATTCCGCCCAGAACCCCGGGAACGGTATATGCACGCTGTCCGTCAGATCCATAGAAGTCCTGACCGCCGAGCACGGAATCGACGGAGTATCCTGTCTCGCCGTTGACGCCGTAGAAGTCTTCTCCTCCTCCGATGCCTGGTACGGAATACCCTATAAGCCGGCCGTTCTCATCATAGAAGTCAGAACCGCCAAGGACGCTCTTTACGCTATAGATCCGTTTCTTTTTCATATCCATCACCATAATATTCTTTCGCTGTTGCACACTTTTCTCCTGCTCACGCATTGTTCTATTTTGCAGCAGCTCACAGAACAACAAAAACCCTGGATTTCTCCAAGGTTTTTTCTGGCGCGCCCCGCGGGATTCGAACCCACGACCTTTTGATTCGTAGTCAAACACTCTATCCAGCTGAGCTAGGGGCGCATCTGCTGTTCTTTCGGACAGCTTATATATTATAGCGCAAGCAAATCTAAAATGCAAGTACTTTTTTCTCTCAAAAAAACTTTTTTTGCATTCTTCAGAAGTTGACTTTTTATATTCGCCATGCTATACTATTTGTTGCTGACAAAATCCAGCAGTGCATTTTGTCGGCCGAAGCGCCGATATAGCTCAGTTGGTAGAGCGGCTGATTCGTAATCATCAGGTCAAGGGTTCGAGTCCCTTTATCGGCTCCATTGTCGAGGTGTAGCGCAGTTTGGTAGCGCGTTTGGTTCGGGACCAAAAGGTCGCAGGTTCAAATCCTGTCACCTCGACCACTGAATAGCCTTGAAAACGTTGAGTTTTCAGGGCTTTTATTTTTAACAGTATAAAAATATGGTTTTTAATTAGGTATCTAGTGTCTCAAT
>JAFYDF010000150.1 GCA_017544935.1 Clostridia bacterium | reverse complement strand
TAACGTCATGTTTCTGCTGTCTCGCGCCCAGAGCAATGTATGATAGCTTTTCAATATACCCGCACTGATTGTTTTGGTCAAACACCATCCTATAAAACATCCGTTCACTGATGTCTCCTCTGTGCAAGGCGCGAAGATAGTCATATACCCTGGGAATATAGTGTTCAAAGTGAAACACGAATCGTATGTGGCTATCCAGAAAGTACTCGGCCAAATACATTTCCTGATTCTGGCGGAACCATGGCCGCCCTTCGGCGAGCAATGGCATGACTGCCGCCCTAACGCGTTGGCAAAGCGCTTCACGCGCAAGGAAGCATTCTGTCTCCATGCCGGCTGAAGGAACTGCCAGGAATCCAAGTATGAGCGAGACTTCTCCCAGCACAGTTATGCATTGAAAACTGTTATCGGTGCCTTTCCAGATGAATTCGTCATCCTTGAGCTCCATGATTTTCCTGGCAAGGCTGCACGCGGCCCGGCACAGTTTAGTTTCGTCACTGTGAACAGACAGCAGATACGTCAGGATCATTTTGAGATCGTGTTCATATTTCAAATCTGCGTTTTTTGAAAAACTGGTGCCGAAAAGCCTGTCTACAGTCGAGTCATGATGACCCGGCGTGGTATTGACCAGTACCAGTACGCGAATGAACCGTCCGAAGTCTGATAATTGATTATACCAGGCTTCCCAGACCTCACTGAACGGAAACGGTCTGTCCGATATTTTATACCAATCCGGATGTGACAGCTGCTGATATCCGAGCTTTGCCTCATCACCCATGTGATTCTCTCCGATGGAACAGCCTGCGCGTTCCTCTATCAGGGCGTGAAGTGAAACACAGTCCTGAAACGCTTGCCTGCGGCTTGGGCAGGCGCCGGTGTGATCGGCGTTGTGGTCCGGGAACAGCTCAATGAACGCGGCTTCATTTTCAGGCTGCGAATCTATAACGCTGAGATCCGGCACAAAAACGTCAGATTCGTCAAACAGGCCGTTGTCAGTCCCTCTCCTGTTCTTGTTCAGCTCATCAAGCGCGCTCTGGCGAAGCAGCTTGAGCTTAGGATCATTCGGAACGAACCAGGCCAGGGCCTCGCGGCAGTTATCACGGATCGAGTCATATCGTTCTGAAGCAACCAGCTGCATGATCAGGTCGCAGCCTGCGGACTGCTTTTCTTCGTGCGCGTCTGCAAGCAATCGGCGGACGCAGTCGATCAGGCGTGCGTCGTCCTGCTTGAGCAAAAGGGTGAGCGTATTACGGCGTATATCCGCATTTTTGTAACGGAGCAGCCCTTCTAATGCGTCAAAATCCAGTTTGTCGGGCGGAAGAGTATCCACGATCTTAAAAGCCGATTTGCGCGTCTGAGTCTCTCTGTCACCCAGCGCCGACATGAGCGCCGTAAGCTGTGTTGGGCGGTCCGGCCTGGATAGCAGCGCCTCAAGGCAAAGTGAACGCCGTCCGACGCTTACCTGCGGCAGCAATTCGATCGCCGCGTCCAATTCTTTTGTTTCGTCGAGGATCACGGCTATCGCACAGATAAAGTACGCGAGATCGGAGCGATTAAGCTCGCAGGAAAACCAGTTGAACACACATGGCGTGAAGCTGATCGCCTTTTCTTGCAATCCGGCATATCGCGCCGTCAGGACATCGTACAGCGCGCGCACCTCATCTATGGAAGAATAATATGGTGTATACTCTTCAGGTTTCCCGGCGGCATACGCAGACAATACATTTTGGTTAAAATACGAATACGGTCCCGCTTCGCTGCGTATGAGCATTGCCAGTATCTGCCTGTCTTTCGGGTGATCGAGCAGCAGGCGCAGAAGTATACGGTGCCCGGCATAATAATCATTGATCGCCAGCGCGAAGAACGCGCACACGCGCGCCTGATGCTCAGTGCCCGTTTTGCTGAGCTTTTCCACTTTTCGTATGGCGCCGTCTATATCGATGACTGCTTCTGCCCAGAGAGAAATGTAGACCTTCAGGTTGTCTTCACTCTCAAGCATGGCAATGCGGTCTTTGGGAGAATCAAGAGCCGTGATAAGGAGCATTAGCTGCTTTGCGCTGACGCGTTCGAGATCGCGCGCCTCATCCGCAATGATCCCAAGCCATGTGCCCAGCGCGCGCTTGACAGAGGAATAGCGTATCAGGTCGTTTTTATCGATCACCCGCAGTACGGACATAAAGCCCTCGTAAGTGCCCCCATCCGCCAGCTCGCATATGCTCTGCCTTAGCCCTTCCTGCAGCCTGGCCGCGAGCAGCAGGCGGCCGAGACACTCGTAGAGTTCCGTATTGTGGCTCAGCAGCACGCCCAGTATCAGCTGATGCGTAGGATCAGGCGCTCCTTCTTCGCAGTTGAGCGATGCGCGCAGCAGCTTGATCAGTCTCTCATTGCCCGCATCGACCTCATAAGCGATAGTCTCCGCACAGTAACCGATCCGGGTTTCATCCAGAAAAGCCTTGGCGTCGTTGGGCAGGTTCCCGCTCAGTATATCGCATATGTCTGCGTCGACGACGGCCATTTCTGTGAACCTTTCCAAGATAAGCCAGATCGTACTGATATGCCGCCCCAGGTTATTACTGCGTATGGGACGGCGGATCCAGCCCAGGTTATACGGCCGTTCCGTACAATGGTCCAGCGCCCAGAGAAACGCCGCCCTGTTTCGGGGCAGTATCGCTGCGTCAGTCTCAAAAAGCCACGGAAAGTGTTCTGTGAAATACTTGGACACAGAACTGATCCTTCCCTCCATAAGGCCAGAATAAAACGCATTGAACTCAGGTGACTTCAGGGCGTCACGCCGTATGAAGCTCCTTTTGCTCGCGTTGAGGCTCGCGCGCCGCCTGATTATTCTTTCGGCATAGCCGCGGGCGGCTTCAGAGAGACTTCGCGCCTGGTATTCCAGGTAATCCAGTGACAGGAAAGGATTCCATTCGTTCATAAATCTCCTCCTACCAGAGCCTGCCCGAGAGCATGACCAGGCGAATGAATGTGACGACGTCTTTATCCTTAAGCACGATCGGTGTGTCCGCGCCGGTAAGCTCACGGTCGTTCAGAAATATACGGAACCACCCGTCCTCAAAGCACTGCAGCGCGTGGCGTTTGGCCTCTTCCAATGAAGGGGCCTGACCGTTATAGTCTATATCAAACGCGATCTTACCGATCCGGGCCATCGAGTCTATTTCTTCGTCGTCAAGCGGTGTTGGCTCAATTCGTGCGGCGTGCTCTGCATGCTTCTTCACACACGTCTCAACACAGGCACAGATCAGTTCACTCACTGTGCCTGCCGGACCCGAGATCTCAAAGGGCGACGGCTCGAACCCGGCGCCCCGGCGTCCCAAGCGCTTAACCAGCACCTGTATTATCATATGTGTTATTCTCCAATACCAGTTACTCTGTCATAAATGGAGCGTAATTATACCATTTTGCTCATCATTCTCACCATCCGCGATAGAAGGCGCAGCTCTTTCGATCAGAGCTTCGGAAATGCGGACACAAGGCCGGTGTCAACATCCAGGATGACCGCGTTTTGAAAACTGCGCAGGTTCAGCCTGAGGAAAGTATCGTTTTCACCCAGGTAAATGTATCTTTCTTTGTAATTGTGTATGTCGATTCCTTCAAACCCTTCTGGGATCTCTTTTCCCATTGAATCCACTGCCCCGAAAGCGTCCGCAAATCCACTGATGAGCATAGTCAGCGATTCAACAATGAATTCATCCGTCACTTTCTGAAATACAAACCGAACGTTAACGCCATAAAGGCCGCTTTCTTTGGCAAATGCATATTCCGTGTCAAACACCAATTCCGTTTGTTCCGCAATGCAGAACTTTTGGTCAGGGGTAGCAAATATATCGCCATTCTCGGAAGTCATGACGTTCTTCTCACTTGCTTCTTCTTTGACCGATGAGTCTTCATAGAGAAGCCCCCATGCTTCCCCGTTGAACGCCGTGTACTCACCTGTTTCATCACTGGCGAAGCGTTTGACAAACTCCGTCAGAGAAATAGCCGTTTTCTCTTCCATATCTGCGGCCTTGTGTATCTCGAAAGGCTCTTCACCATCCATGAGCGAGGCTAGGATCTCGGCCTCCCTATCTTCCGCCTCTGCATCTGGTACGCTTTGAGCGAAAGCGCACTGGATCGTGATAAGCATCGCCAGAATGATGATCAGGAATCTCTTCATCATAGCTTCCTCCTATTGATAAATTGTGATTTACGCTGGATTGTTCGACGGTGTGGCCGTCTCGTGCTGCTTCATCACGTCCAGTACGGCCTGCGGTAGCGCGTCACCCTCGCCCCTGATGACCTCGGTGTACATCCACAGATAGTACTTCCCATCTTTCTCGTTGCGGGCGTATTGGTTCACTCCCTGCATTACCATGCCATCAGACGAGACTACATACTCCAGCAGCGTTTCACCTTCGTCCGAGCGCACGAGAAAGTAGACACATCCGTCATCATCCTGCGCAGTGCCGATCATCGCTTCCAGCGGAACATAGTAAGGAAACACCCAGTTCTCCCATGTCCCATTGAATTCGTCCGCCAAAGTCTCCGCCGGAGCAACGCTCACACTGCCGTTTGCCTCCTCCCGATACATAAAGCTTTCGGTATAATACACGTCCTCCAGCTTCTCGCCCTCCATATATACGGTAAACCGAGCGACACGCCCATATTCGCATATAAACAGGCGTGTATCCAACTGTGCAAGTTCTATGGCCGTCTGTCCGTCGTTCTTCAGCATATACTGCCTGATGAGCACACTGCCGTCACTTTTGACCAGTTCTTCCTCATCGTTTAATGCGTCGATCAGATAGAAGACCATCTCCTCGCTGCCGTCCGTCTCCTCCATCAGGATCTCGTACCGCTCCTGCGGGTCGACCAACGCCCTATCTCCCAGCGCAGTCACGCTCAGGCACAGCAGTGCCAGGCACAGAAATACAGCAATCAGTTTTTTCATCGGCGGTCTCCTCCTTTTGCGGGTAAGAGGCGGTGTAGTTGTCATGGGGGCGGGGCGCTCACTCCCCCGCGCCGGGGTATCGGTATGTGAAGCCGTTGTTTTTGCAGTATTCTTCCGCGTACGAGCCCGCTTCCACGGTGAATGCGAGTTGATCACTGCAGCCTAAAAACACTTAGGCGCCTATGGTCGTCACGCTGTTTGGAATCAGTTCCCCAGTCCCACGTCCCCGCTCTTTTCCACCAGCTCCTGCCCCTGCAGGTCGGTCAGGAAGTCAAGCAGGCGCTTCACGTTGGGGTTGCTTTCGCCCTTGCGCGTCACCGCGTACAGAGGCGTAATGATGGGATACTTGCCGTTTGATATGTTCTCCACCGTGGGTTCCACCCCGTCTATCGCCAGCAGCTTCACCTTGCTGCCCACCATGTCCGCACAGAAAAAGCGGAAGGTATAGCCTATGGCGTTGGGCAGGTTGCGGTACTCGATGGTCT
>JAFYDF010000149.1 GCA_017544935.1 Clostridia bacterium | reverse complement strand
GACAAGGCGCGCGGCAGGCGGTCCAGATAATCGGTCAGGCCGAGGATACGCGCAGTGTTGAGCACACGCTGCTCGATCACGTCCTCGTCCACACCCTGCAGGGTCAGGCCAAAGGCGATGTTGTCATATACCGTCATCTGCGGATACAGCGCGTAGCTCTGGAAGACCATGGCGACCTCGCGTTCACGGGGACCGAGCTCATTGGCGCGCTTGCCATTGATCAGAAATTCGCCGTTGGTAATATCCTCCAGGCCTGCGATCATGCGCAGGGTGGTGGATTTCCCGCAGCCCGAAGGGCCGACGAACACAACAAACTCCCCTTTTTCAATCTCGAGATTGAAATTGTGCACAGCATGGAAGCCGTTCGGGTAGATCTTGTTGATGTTTTTCAGAGTCAAGTACGCCATAGTATTGCCTCCTTGTCAGTAGGTAATCGGTTAATCGCGCTTTATCGGGCATAAAGCCGTCAGTTAACATCAGTTAAAATCGGCATGGACAAAACGGATGTTCTTTGGTATAATACAGACATCCTTCATTGAGGGGAGAGCTGACAAATGAATGATATCACCTATGTTGGCCGGCATTCGCTGGTGCATACGGTGTCACGTCATGCCCATGAGAGCTGGGAGTTCATCTACTGCACTTACGGCAGTGGAACCTTCGTGTTCGACTTCGGGGAAGTACCCTACGCGCAGGGTGATATCGTGGTCATTCCGCCCATGGTACCGCATTCCAACAACAGCATGCAGGGGTTCAGGAACATTCATATCAACATGACCTCTCCCATGCTGACGTTTAAATCCCCCACCGTGATCGCGGATGACAGCAACCATTTCATACTGGACGCGTTCGTGGCAGCCTTTTACCACTTCTACTCCAGCCGCACGGAGCGCACCGCGCTGCTTTCTTCCTACGGCAACCTGATCTGCTGCTATCTGTCCGCTTACCAGACAGTACGCCAGCGGCCGGGCGTTGTCGAGGAGATCGTGCATAGCATCATCAGCAATTATTCCGACTGCGACTATGAGCTGGATGCCTATCTGCACTCACTTCCGTTCAGTTACGACTATCTGCGTAAACTGTTCCAGAAGGAAATGGGTGTTACGCCGCATAAATTTCTGAACGACAAGCGTCTTCAGATCGCTGCTGAGGCGCTGATCAACAGCGAGAGCAATGGCAGCACCGTTGCGGATATCGGGCTCATGTGCGGTTTCCGCGATCCGTTGTACTTCTCCAAGATGTTCAAGAAGAAGTACGGCGTGGCGCCGACCTTCTATCTACAGTCCCGGCAGAACGCCAAAGCGCCCGAGCAGCAGGACAGTGACAGCGTTAAAGTGATGCTGAAAGACGTTTGACTTCCGTGTAGCACAGCACGAACGGTGCCACGCCTTTCGCGTCGTTCTTGACAACAGGCTCGGAGATGTAATAGGCATACGAGCCATCCCTGCGGCGGTTATTGTCCGGACCGAGCCCGGCTACCAGGCAGATGCCGCCCAGTTCCATCTTCCCGTCATCAAAGGACAGATACCTGTCCACAATGCCGTTGAAGGTCTTCTGACCCGAGACGGCATATTCTTTAGGCAGAACACCAAGGCGCGCGCCTTTAAGCATGGCATACGCAAGCATCGCGCTGCCGCTGCTTTCCAGGTAGTTGCCTTCTTCGCCGCCCTTGTCCACTACCTGCCAGTACAGGCCGGTATCCGGATCCGCAAAGGCACGCACATGCTGCATAAGGTCTGTAAAGACTGCACACAGGCGCATACGCGCGTCGCCTTCGGGAAGGATCTCCGCCAGATCTGCCAGTGCGACAGCAAACCAGCCGATGGAGCGCAGCCAGAAGTTCTTTGAGCATCCGGTCTCCGGGTCTGCCCAGAAAATGCTCCGGGTCGGGTCATAGCCATGATAATACAGACCCGTTTTTTCATCGCGCATGCGCGCATGGACTGTCTCGATCTGTCCGAGGACATCCGAATAGTCCTGGTTCCCGAAATGCTTTTCATACAGTGCAGAGAATGGCTGGGCCATATAGATGCCGTCGAGCCATACCTGGTTCGGGTAGATCTGCTTGTGCCAGAAGTTTCCCTCAGGCGTCCGCGGCTGGACTTCAAGCTGCCCTTTCAGGAAGCGGGCGGCTTTTCTGTACTTCTCCTTGCCTGTTTTCGCATACAGCTTGAACAGGACACGGCCTTCATTAATGTCATCCAGGCTGTGAGCATCGGGCTTGTAGGTCAGGATCCCGCCGTCTTCCGTTACGAAGGAATCGATCACCTGCTCGGCAAACGCCGCATAGCGCTCATCGCCCGTGATCTCTGTCATGGCCAGCAGTGCCGTCATCATGCAGCCGTCGATGTAATTCCAGTCAGCGGGTTTTCCCTGACGGATCTTTTCAACATTCCATGCTGTGCACTGCGGTGTGGAGCGCTCGATCAGTGAGAGCACATAACTGTCAATCTGTTCGTACATCGCTGCCCTCCGCGGTCACACGACCGACATGTCTGGCTATCAGGTTCTCACCGTCTACGCCTTCCAGTGTTACGTTCTCAAGCACGACCTGTTTCACATTGTCAAAGTAGAGGCCCATCCTGCAGCGCTTGACGGCATCCCGCATCATGGCGGGAACACCGGGCTGCGCATCAGGCTTGAAGGACACATGCACATTCCTGAGTGTGACCGACTCCACCGGCATTTCAGGAAGCCCGTCCACATAGTAGGCAGCGACTTCCGTGCCCCGGCAGTCCATGTTGCAGAAGCTGAACGCGCCCATATGCGGGGTGCGGTCATCCACAGGCAGTGTCTCCCGGGTCTGTACGTAATCCGAGTTCCCGTCGGGATCCACGCAGTTGTACCACATGTTGATCACGATCGGAGTCAGAACGCCTTCCATGCGGATGTTGTCAAACGAGACATCCTCTATATCACAGCCCTTGCCGCGGCCACGGCGCGTCTTGATGCGCAGTCCGCGGTCTGTCTGTTTGAACAGACACTGGCTTACGTTCATTTCCTGCAGTCCGCCCGAGATCTCACTGCCCAGCGTGATAGCGCCGTGGCCGAAAGCCATCAGGCAGTTGCGGATAGTATGCCGGCGGGCGGGTGCTTTATGCGGACGTGCCGGGTCGATCTTGCCGGACTTGATGGCGATGCAGTCATCTCCTACTGAGAACCTGCAGCCAATGATCTCGACGCCATCGCAGCTCTCGGGATCCAGTGCATCCGTGTTCGGGCTGTCCCTAGGCGCGGATACGAATACATCATAGAAAGCGACATTGCTGCTATTGTATGGATGCAGCTGCCAGGAAGCGGAGTTCGCAGCAGAGATCCCGTGAACCGTTATGTTCCGGCAGCGGTTGAAGAACAGCAGCCGCGGGCGCGCGACGGGATCGGTCTTGAAAGTCTGCCACCATTCGGCATTCTGTGCGTCACCGTCAACCTTTCCGGGGCCGACGATCGTGATATCCTCAGCATATTCAGCTGTGAGCAGCGACGCGTACATGTCCCGGGCCAGGCCCTCGAATGAACCGGTCTCGACCATGTCGCCGCTGTTCATGTCCGGGACCAGTGCGGGAATGACAGGATATTTACTCTTGTCCCTCTCGCCCAGCAATACAGCGCCTTCGCACAGTTCCAGCGTCATATGGCTCTTGAGCAGGATCGGTCCGGTATGGTATACGCCTTCAGGGAATACCAGTCTGCCGCTGGAGGGCAGGAGCAGTACGGCACGCTGAATCGCAGCGGTATCGTCTGTCTGTCCGTCGCCCTTTGCGCCAAAATCCTTTACGTTCAGAGCGCAGGCTTCGGGACGCGTATGGAACTCCGCAGCAAAGGTTTCATTATTATCTGTCTCTATATCCAGGTGATAATCAGTATCCGGCTTAAGGCCAAAGAGAGAGAATACATTGGTATCCCCGGCATACACGGGTGCTCCGTTCAGGCGCACGCGGTAAGCCGCAGGTGCGTAATACGGAGCGTTATTCTTCAATTCGAAGCATGCTGAGCAGCTTCCCGTGTAAATGGATTCTACCATGTCATGTACCTTTCCCGGCGCTCGTCTTCGCGTCGGATACCACAGCTTTCAGTGTATGTTTGATCTTGATCAGCAGCAGATCCCAGGCCGCTGCCAGCACGCCGAACAGGATGGGTTCCACGCCTACGGCGATATGCTCGCGGTCGCCGGTGATCGCCATAATGCCTGCGTTGATGGCATTATACGTCATGACCACGCAAAAGATGATCAGGAACGCGTAAAGAATGTTGAGTGGCAGAGTCAGGAACTTCTTTTTCGGGAACATCATCCAGCGGTCGTTGGCACCGGCCGGCTTTGCGTAAAAGCGGTAGAGGTTATTGGTCAGAAGATCTGTCACAAAACCCAGCGCCAGGCCCAGGATCACCATCTGGTCAAGCTGATCATGAATATATGTGCCCAGCCCCCACAGGAAGAAGAAGCATACAGCACCTGCAAACCAGAACTTGATCAGGACGGCCTTGACCCAGTCCGCCAGCTTGATCTTCGGTCCGGAACGGTACTTGCGCAGTTCCGCCTCACTCACCTTGGGCGAGTTCTCGGCATTTGCGCCTACCAGGTCCTCGACAGCCTTGACATTCAGTTTATAGTAATCGGCTGTCGTGCGGTGTTCATCCGCTGCTGTCTGTTTCTTCTTAGCCATGCTGTTCCTTCAAAAGACGGTCACACGTCCGCAGCAAAATCAGGAGTCCTCGCCGCTGATATCGATAGCGTCCATGCCGCCGTTATCCTCGACTTCGATCGAGGTCTTGATCTTACGCAGCAGCTTCGAGTAAACAGGCAGCAATGCGACCAGCGCGATTCCTATGATCAGGATCACCTGATGCACGCCAAGCACTGTCTGAGCGGTGGAAATGTAGCTGTTCCCGCCAGTCGGATCGATCGGGTTGTTCTCGCGCGTGATGGCCGCACGGATCGCGCCGCTGTAATAGAAGTCACAGTAGATCACAATGCCCAGCATCACGAACATGATCACAAGCATCGGGATATTGACCTTCTTGCGGTGCGGGAACGCATTTAGGAAGCACACCATGGACAGGGTCGAGAAAAGCATGGTAGCGAATCCGCACAGGCCCATTCCCGCGCCCTGGATCTTGGCGGTGGTGTTGGAGATCTTCGTCAGATTGTGCGAGTAATACACAAACGATATCGCAAACACGAACAGCGCGATCATCTGGGGCTTGCGCTTAAGGGATACGATGCGTTTGCGGATAAACTCCTTGAAGCCGGCAGGCTGCTTTGCCATAGCTTACCGCACCTCCTTCCGGATAGCGTTGGTGGTCTCTTTGTCGAAGAAGTGCTTCCTCTTGAAGCTGACCATCACGTTATCGCCGTTCTTGTAATTCGTCCAGCCGCGCAGCTTGCCGGAGATACGGCTGCTCTGCTGCGTGCCCATGTGTCCGTGCACCAGTGTATTCATGCCCAGGTTCTCATTGGAGAAGACCTTGACGGGCAGGTTACCGCCTTCAACGATATCCTCGGGACGTACGCCCAGGACGATCGTCTTGCGGTTGTATGCGGAAAGAATGCTCTTTTCCTCGTCGCTCAGCT
>JAFYDF010000148.1 GCA_017544935.1 Clostridia bacterium | reverse complement strand
TGAGTGGAGCGACCTGCATGACAAGATCCTGATCAGCGCCCAGTCCAATACGCTGCCCGACGTGGCTCGTCTGGATATCGCGTGGGTTCCTGAATTCCAGAAGATGGGCATCCTTGTACCGCTGGATGCTGAAATGAGCGATTTTGCGGAAGTTACGGCAAATCTCCTGCCCAGTGCCATGAGCACCGGCTTTGTGAAGGGCAATTACTATGCTATGGCCCTGAACACCAACACCAAGATCCTGTTCTACAACGAGGAAGCGCTGAAGGCTGCGGGCCTGAGCGTTCCCAAGACCAGCGAGGACTTCGTCAAGGCGATCATTGCACTGTCCGGCACCAATGAAAACGGCCAGCAGGTATGGGGTCTCAACGAGCCTGCCCTCTCCGGCTGGAACGTCCTGCCCTACATCTGGACCAACGGCGGCTCCATCACCAACGAGGACTACACCAAGGCCACCGGCTATGTGAACAGCCCGGAGACCGTTGCTGCCGTTCAGACGCTGGTTGATCTCTATGCTAACGGTCAGTTCTCCGGCTTCAACAGCGGCGACATTCCCATGACGGACGGCTTCGGTACCGGCCGCTACATGATGCTGCTCGAAGGCCCGTGGAAGACCGCGGAGCTTGCCGGCGCCTATCCTGACTTTGCTTATGGCACCTCTGAGATGCCTGCCGGCAAGGCCGGCTCCATCTCCGTGCTCGGCGGCGAGGACATCGCCATGTTCAACACCGCCAACAAGGAAGGCGCCTGGAAGTTCATGAAGTTCATGACCAGCCCCTATGCGGAAGAAGAGATGGCCAAGTGCGGCCAGATCCCTGTCAACCAGGAGGCTCTTGCCAGTGATACCGTCAAGAACGCGCCGTTTGCGCCCTTCCTGCAGGCTATCACCACTGCGCAGGCCCGTCCTCCCGTGGCCGCATGGTCTGAGATCGACAACGAGCTGACGACTGCCATGACTGACATGATCGTCAACGGCGCTGACGTTCAGAAGACGCTGGACGAGCTGGCGGCTAAGATCGATGCGCTGCTCGCAGAGTAAAAACAGTATAGCAAATATAGAAATACTACGCAATCCTTTTCTTCATGCGCTGCCCTTCCGGCAGCGCATGAAGTCCAAAGGGAGGGAGTACACCAATGCAACTGAGATCCCGACGCGACAAGCTCCAATTTTCCGCGCTGCTTCTGCCCGGCATTCTGGTTTTTGCTCTCTTTACGATATATCCCATCGTCAAGCTCTTTGGCATGAGCTTTTTGCGATGGGATCTGGGCAGCATGTTTGACAAGAGTTTCGCCGGATTTGATAACTACAAGGCAGTTCTGACGGATAAAACCTTTCGGATTGCCTTTGAAAACACGCTGATCTATACCTTTGTTACAGTTCCTGGGCAGATGATCCTGGGCCTTCTTGCTGCGGTGCTGATCCACTCGATCCCGCGCTTCCGGGTGACCTTCCGCGTGATCTACTATATCCCGGTCATCACCTCCTGGGTCATTGTTTCGCTCGTCTTTCGCTATATCTTCAACACCGAAGGCATGCTCAACTATCTGCTCACAAATGTGCTTCATCTGACGGCGAAGAATGTGGCCTGGCTGAATACCCGTTGGGGCGGCATGACCGTGGTGATGCTGCTAGGCATCTGGAAGGGCGTCGGCTGGAATTTGGTCGTGTTCCTTGCCGCGCTTCAGTCTGTGCCCAACGAGCTTTACGAGGCGGCCGAGGTGGACGGCTGCGGCAGCGTGAATAAGTTCTTCTCTATCACACTTCCCAGTATCAAGCCCACGATCCTTTTCGCGCTGGTTATGCTGACCATCGGTGGCTTCAATGTCTTCACTTCGATCAAGATGATCACCGACGGAAAGCCCATGCACCAGACGGAGACCGTGCTGACATGGATGTATTACAAAGCCTTCAGCGCCGGCCAGTTCGGTTATGCGGCAGCGCTGTCGTTCATCGTGGCGGTCACGCTGATGATTCTGGCCTTCCTCCAATTCAAGGCCATGAAGAATCAGAACGAATAAGGGAGGGCTGACATGAGAAAAAGACATATTGCTCTTGCCAATGCGGGAAAGTATCTTTTGCTGCTGATCGGCGGCGCCGTCTCGGTCATGCCCATGATCTATATGCTCAGCACCTCTCTGCGCCCGAACGGAGCTCTGTATGAGTTCCCTCCGCATTTCTTCCCGCGGCCGAGCGAGATCACCTTTGAAAATTATCAGTACATTTTCACGCAGGAGAAGTTTTATCTCAACTTCCTCAACAGCGTCCTTGTGGCGATCATCACGATCGTGCTTGCTGCTTTCGTATCGACGGCGCTCGCCTACTGTCTGGCGCGCTTTCGTTTCCCCGGGCGCAATCTGCTCTTTGCGCTGGTTATCGGAATGATGATCATCCCAGGCACAACGCTCATTATTCCGCAGTATCAGCTTGCCACCTTCTTTAAGCTCACGAACAGGCTGGCTGGTCTGATCCCGTTCTATGTGGCCTGGGTCATTCCCTTTTCCACGTTTATGATCAAGAGCTATATTGAGGGTATCCCAAAGGAATACGACGAGGCCGTGTATGCCGACGGCGGTAGTGTGTTTACGGTGTTCTTCCGGATCATTCTGCCTCTCTCCAGCCCGGCTATCGCGTCCGTCAGCATCTTCAATTTCCTCACCTCCTGGGAGGAATTCACTTGGGCCATGACCGTCATCAACGACAACGCCAAGCGGACCCTGCCCATTGCGATTTCCGGCTTCTTCGGCCAGCACCAGTTCACCCAATGGGGCTA
>JAFYDF010000147.1 GCA_017544935.1 Clostridia bacterium | reverse complement strand
TGAGTAGCCCGGCCCGCCGCCGGTCATGACATTGACGGTGCCAAACACCTTGAAACTTCCGATGATTCCCGTGATGGTCAGGAAGAAGGTCGTTGGACGCAGCAGCGGCACAGTGATGCGGAAAAATTTCTGTACCCCACTGGCGCCATCGATATCGGCGGCTTCATATAGATCGGAAGGCAGCCCCTGAATAGCTGCACTGTAAATAAATACACGGTAGCCCAAGCCGCTCCATACGCCAACCAACATCACGGCAGGCAGCGCCCAGTCGTAATTTGCCAGGAAGCGCGGCGGGCTCTGCCAGCCCAGTGTGCGCATCAGCTGTGTGAAGGGGCCATAGCTGGAATACAGGGCGATCCAGATGGCTGATGTAGCGACGATATTGCAGATATGGGGCATATACATGGCTATGCGTACACCGTTTGCCAGCTGCGGATGGCAGAATCGGTCAATAGCAGCTGCCAGTACAACTGCCAATGCCATACCCACTGGCACAGTGACTACAGTATAAAGAGCCGTTTGCCTGAGAGCAGCCCTGAACCATTTATCTGTCCACAGATCACGGAAGTTATTCAGCCCGATAAAGCGCCAGTTACCTATGCCTGCAATAAAGTTCCAGTCTGTCAGGCTGATATACAGCGAGATCACCATTGGAATCAGGCTGAAACACAGCATGGCCAGAAGACTTGGCAGGATGAATGAATAATTGACCAGCTCGGTTTTCAGGCTTTGCCGGTTCCGCGGTTTCTTCATACACATCGCCTCACGTTCGTTTAAGGAAAGGGCGCACGGGAGCCCTTAAGGGCCCCCGCGCGCGGGGATCTGTCGATTTACTTCAGTGTTTACTGCGCCGCCATAGCTTTCTGGATCAGGGCATCCGCTTCAGCTTTCAGCTGTTTCATAGCAGTCTCAGCATCAGTACGGCCATAGAGTACGCTCTCATAGGCTTCGATAAACAGTGTGCCGATCTCGCTCTGAGCATAAGAAGGCATGTTCAGTGCAGCTGCTGCGCGGGTCTTTTCAATCTCCATATAGGCCAGGATAGAGTCTCTGTGGAAAACGCCTTCTGCGCCGCTGGTCATGGCTTCTACGATGGCATCGCCTTCAAAGCCCTTCCAAAGCGGGATACGGCCGCCACGGGCCAGAGGCGCCATACCACCCTGAATGTACCACAGCACGAAGTCCATGCATTCCTGCGGATACTTGGTCTTGCTGGAAACGCAGATCAGGTCGCCGGCACCATTATAGATGTCATGCTTGGCATGCAGGGCCAGATCCGCTTCAGTGGGCACGGGCGCGGGGATGATAGCGGTCGTGAAGTCATGCGGATAGGTGTCCAGGTCCTTGATCAGACGCATCTGGGAGATACCAACCGTCATAGCGCTCTTGCCGCCCAGATAAACCGTGGCAAAGCCCAGGTTGTCAGCCATTTCTTCTTCCAGAGAAGGCGCCCAGCCATTCTCCATCGTCTTGGCGATCGCTTGCAGTGCAGCGATGAAATCAGGATGATCAAACGCTGTGCTGGTGCAGGTCGCATCTTCATAGTTTCCGTAAGGCTTGTTAAGAGCAGTGATGAAATTGCGGTCGCTGTCAGTCAGGCCGTTGAAGCCCCAGTACATGCCATATACCTTATCCGGGCCTTCGCCATGGGTCAGCTTCTCTACAGCTTCAAAGAACTGGTCATAGGTCCAGCCGTCCAGCGGCAGAGGAATGCCGGCTTCTTCAAACATCTGAACATTGGCATACCAGTACAGCTGATTCTCGTACTTGGTGGGAACTGCCCAGTACTTATCTTTATAGATGTACTGTGCCACAGCCGCTTCGCCCAGTTCTTCAATGGGATCAAAGCCCGCAGCCTTCAGGTAATCGGTCATATCCATGATCTGGCCGGCATCCACGCGGGGACGCAGACGGCCGTTTCCGCCGTAACCCATGAAAATGTCAACAGTGCCGGCTGCTGCCAGATAGTTATCGAGCTGCAGGTTGCCGTCTGCATTATTGACATAGCGGGTATATTCTACCTGAATGCCTTTATCCTTGAACTGCTCATTGAAGTTTTCCACCAGCGTATCGTAGCCGTATTCAGGCTGTACGCCGCCCCAGAACTTAAGCACAATGGGTTCATCCGCCTGCGCGACGCTCAAACCGGCCAACAGGGCCAGCGCCATCATCAGGCTCAGCAACAGAGAAACGATCCTTTTCATGGTAACACGTCCTTTCGTTTATTTAACGGCACTTTGGCCGCTATGATCTTTATTCGTACAGGCGCACCTCAAACACACGTGCCTCACTGCATCCGTTAGTGGCTTCGAAGCGCACACGTACCGTATCGCACAACGTCTTTTCCATCTCCACTCTGCACAGGCGCTGCCAGTTGCCCTCGATCCGCTTTGAGAAGACCGTCTTTTCGCCCTGCAGCAGTTCCACAGTAAAGTCGCGTACCAGTTCAGGCGGTACTCCGATTACCTGCTGTTTCTGACGTCTGGAAGAAAGGGCAATCTTCTTTTCTATATTGAAGTTTGAATCAAAGGTCAGCTGTACCATGCTTACCTCTCTGGGTGCGGCCAGCCGCAGCATCAGCCATTCATCCTTCGCGTCTCCCGCGGAGATCCACTCATTGACAGTGTTTTCCTCATTGCGGCTGACGCCATTGATCACGTTCACTGCCGCAAAACCTTCCTTTTCGGAAGAAGCTGTCACCTGCGCGGTTCGTGCAAGATCCTTATCATCCTCGTTGCGTACTCCCGGCAAATAGCAGTCGTCACGCAAAAGCGTCTGCCGCAGCTCTTGGATATCGATTGCACGGATATTTCCGCCTGCCTGCACCGCCATTGCTGCCGCAGTACCTACTGCCTGGCCGCCGATAGCACAGGTACCCATTACACGGGAAGAAGCCATGGCCAGCTTACTCGCGCTCATGCTGCGGCCTGAGATATACAGGTTCTCAAATCCTTTAGCCAGATAGCAGCGGTACGGAATGTCATATGACCCCGCAAACTCAATATTATCAGAGGGCAGCTTATCAAAATCCAGCATTCCGCGGGCGGCATGATTGTCGATCTGCCAGCCGCCATATGCTACCGCGTCATCATAATGATGATTGCAAAGCACATCATTCTCGGTCAGCATATAATCGCCTTCCATGCGGCGGCTTTCACGTACGCCGGGCAGCATGCCCACCCACTGCAGGGCATAGGTTTCAGCGTTATGGTCCGTATTCTTGATATGATCCCACACGCCATATACAGCCTTGACCAGATCGTCGCGGATCTCCTCATATTCGCTGATAATGTCTGCGTCCTCACCGGTCAGCTCGATCCACCAGTATCCGAAATCAGGGCAGTAGCCGTCAAACAGCATCTTCCGTCCGTTCTCGTCTACGATATCGAGTACATCCTTGTCCTTTTCAGGGCCGTGCTTGCGTAGATGCAGATCTTCTTCACTCAGGTGCATGATCTCAGTAGGCGGAGTGAACTTCACAGGATGCCCCATGTCCATAGCCTTGAACAACAGGGTGTTGCCCATGCGGCGGTTATTGGCCTTTTCAGGCGCATCAGGCTCATTGAACTCGGCCTTGCCTTCGCTTCCAATACGGAAGGGCGCGCCTACGAATGCACCCAGCGTGCCGTTTCCTGTGCAGTCCGCAAACACCTTGGCACGCAGCAGCAGGCGTTTTTCTGTCGTCATCTGATAGCATTCGATCTCCTGCACACGCCCGTTCTCAGCATGAGCAGCGCTCATAGGCGCATTGAGATACAGCTTCAGGTTCTTTTCCTTGCGGGCAGCTTCAAACAGCACTGCATCCCACAGTGAAAATACAAAATAGTCATTGACACGCTTGTTGTCCAGCATCAGTTCATGCAGGATGCCGCCCTCATTCAGCCAGGGCTTTTTCTGCTGCTGACTGGCACCGCATACATGCATGCGGATTTCACTGCTGGCATTGCCTCCCAGTACCGGCCGGTCCTGCACCAGGGCCGTCCTGGCTCCGTGACGAGCTGCCGCAATAGCCGCGCATAGCCCGGTCAGGCCTCCGCCTACTACAATAAAGTCATACTCTTCATGAACTTCCTTGAATCCCTGCATCGTTTGCCCCCCTCTTTTTTTCTGACGGCAATCGTCCGATTTTATATAAAATTAAACGTCATGCTTACAATATCATCATACTCATCTCCCTTTTTTTCGTCAATATGTATCCATAAAAAAGCAACATGATACTTATTTTGAGTGAATTTAAGATACATATGTTCTTTAACGCCTGTTATTTGACATTTTGTGGTTTATATGTTATCTTTTATATAACATATATCCTTGGAGAAATTGACTATGAAGCTATATGAAGATGTCATTGAATATGTAAAAAAGCAGATCCGATCCGGGCAGTGGCAGTCGGGAACCCAGTTGCCGCGCGAAGTGGATCTCTGCCGTCAGCTCAATGTAAGCCGCACCACTGTGCGCCGCGCTTTGGGAATACTGGCGAAAGACGGAGAGTTGCGCCGTGTAAAAGGCACAGGAACCTTTGTTGACCATCCACAGGTATTTGACAACACTACGATTTTCATCAGCAGCTTTCGTGAGGAACTGAAAGCACGCGGTATCAACTGTGTCACAGAAGTGCTGGAACTTCATCCTCTGTCTCAGCCCTCTCCGGACCTTCGGGCCATCCTGCAGCTGCCCGAAGGCGAAATCTGGAAGCTATGCCGTCTCCGGTATGCTGAAAACGGCTTTGAGACCGGTCCTATCGTATTAAACAGCACCTATTACGGCAGCAAAGAAGCACAGATTCTATCGCGATATGATCTCTCAAAGGATTCCATCAGCAGCATACTGACTGAGAACGGTATTTACCGAACTTCCATTCAAAAGAAGATCTCCGCCGTACTCCTGCAGCCGCGTGAACAGCGTCTGCTGGGTGCCAAGCCCGGGGACCTTGCTCTGTATATCACCAGTACCAGCTATACCGCCGATGGCCGTCCTGTTGAATTCAGTGAAAGCTATTATCCCATTGACCGAAATGAGTTCCGTATCAATATCATGTCTGAGTAAGGCGCAGTGAGGAAAAGAACATTATGGATAAATATGTTGCGTTCATCAGCTATCGCCACAGGCAGCCGGATCAGGCCGTGGCGACCCGGCTGCACCGGATGCTGGAGCACTACAAGCTTCCGAAGAATCTCCAAGCTGAAGGCAGAAATCGCTTAGGCCGCGTTTTCAGAGATGAGGATGAATTGCCTCTTTCCACTGACCTGGGAGAAAGCATCCGCACTGCGCTTGAGAACTCGGAGTTCCTGATCGCCATATGCACGCCTGAATATCAGAAGTCCAGATGGTGCATGGAAGAACTGAATTCTTTCATTGCGATGCATGGCTC